>CAXTJZ010000209.1:0-6912 GCA_964244695.1 uncultured Acetobacteraceae bacterium | reverse complement strand
AAAAAAGAAGGCCTTGCTTACTTCCTAAGCTCCTCCCCCAGAAAAGCCGCCCGAGCCTCATCCACCCGAGCCCGCAACACCGGATCGGGCAACTGGTGCGTCCCGGGCAGCAGCAGCAACTGATACGGCTTGCCCGCGGCGATCAACGCCTGCGTCAGCTTCACTGTGTTCTCGAAATATACGTTGTCGTCCGTCAGCCCGTGCATGATCAGCAGCGGCCGGCTCAGCGCGGCTGCGTAGGTCAGCACGTTGGTCTTCTTGTAGGCGTCCGGCTGGGCTTGCGGCGTGCCCAGGTAGCGCTCCGTGTAGGCCGTGTCGTAATCGGCAAAATCCACCACCGGCGCGCCGGCCACCCCGGCGCGGAACACGTCCGGCCGGCGCGTGGTGGCCATCGCGGTGAAATACCCGCCGAACGACCAGCCGGTGATGCCGGCATGGCCCAGATCCATTTCGGGGATGTCGTGGCCCAGCGCCTGCAGCCCGTCCACCTGGTCCTGCAGCGGAATGTCTATGAAGTCCAGCTTCGTCGCCCGCTCCCAGTCATGGTCGCGTCCGGGTGTGCCGCGGCCGTCCACGCTGGCGACGATGAAGCCCTGGTCGGCGAGACACTGGTTTTCCAGGTAGGCGCGCGGGTTGCGCACAACCACCTTCACCGTGGGCCCGCCATAGACGTAGAGCACTACCGGGAAATGCTGTCCGGGCTTGGCGCCGGCGGGGCGCAGCACGGCCGCGTCCATCTTCAGCGTGCCTGCCAGCCGGTATTCCACGTTGGGCACGGATGGCGGCTGTTCGGCCACGCTCGGCAGGGTGGCCAGCAGTTTGCCCGCGCTGTTCAGCACATTTGTCGCGACACTGCCGTCGGCACCTTCGGTCTTGTCCAGCAGTATCGTGTGCTGGTGCTCGTCGAAGATGCCGTCATGCAGCCCGGGCGAGGCCGCCAGCGGTGCCGCCGCGCCGCCGTCCAGCTTCACCTGGAACAATCCGCTGCCCAGCCGGTCCGGGTTGGCGGCCACCGTCACCATGCCCGTTGCCGGGTTGAAGTCGTCGAACGACAGGAACGGCAGGTCCGCCGCCGTCACCGCGTGGGTCAGCGCACCGTCGGCGCCGCGCAGCTCCAATTGCCAGTGCGCCCCGCGCTCGGCCGCCCACAGGAAGCCGGAGCCGTCCGGCAGCCAGTAGGGCAGCGTGTGCCCGCCGGTCAGCCCCGCCCCATGCATCGCATCGAGGTTGATCCACGCCGGATCGGTCTCCGTCACCAGCGTGGTCGTCTTGCCCGTGGCGGGGTCGACGGCGACCACCGCCTCGCGCGTCTGCGCCCGGTTCAGCAGAACCAGGCTGAGCTTGCCCTGCTTCTGCCAGACCACACGGGCCAGGTAGGGATAAGCGGCGTGGTCCCAATCGATCCAGGTGGTAGGCCCGCCCTCGCGCGGTAGCAGCCCAAGCCGCACTTTCGCGTTCGCCGTCCCGGCGCGCGGGTAGCGGAACTCCGTCGGCTGCACCGAAGGGTGCTCAGGATCGGCGATGAAATGGCGCTCCACGCCGGTGCTGTCGGCCTCCTCATAGACCAGCTTGGTGCTGTCCGGAAACCACCAGGTGCCGTCCGACCGGTCCAGTTCCTCAGAGGCCGCGAACTCCGCCAGCCCATGCGTCACCACGTCCGTGCCGCCCGTGGTCACCGGCTTGTCCTGCCCTGTCGCCAGGTCCACCACGTGCACGTCGTTGTCGCGCACGCCTTCCACGAAGCGCCCGTCCGGCGAGAGATGCGGCGCAATCCAGCCCGCGCCCGGCACAGGCGAGACCGTTCCGCCAGGCAGCGCCACCACGGAGAGGTGGTCGCCCTGGGAGACCAGCACGCGCGTGCCGTCCTCGCTGATCGCGAAATCGGTGATCCCCGTCAGCGTCATGCGCATCCGCTCGCGCCTCGCGCGCTCCTCCACGCTCAGATGTTCGGTGGCGGCCGGCTGGGCCAGCGCGGTCACCGCATGCGTGGTCAGGTCCATCGAATACAGGCCCAGTTTGGTGTCCCGCGGGCCGCTGCGCAGGAACAGCACCCGCCTGCCGTCCGGCGACGGCATGGCATGGACCGGCTGCCCCAGGGTGAAGTTCCTTGTCGCCGCCAGGGTCTGGAAGCAGCTTTCGGCTTGCGCTTGGGAGGCGGCGGCCAGGGCGGCCAGGGCGAGGGGTAGCTTGCACTGCATCGAGCGGGCGTCCTGCTGGGATAACAAAGGCAAGAAAGGCCTTCTTTTTTGAAAAGAAGCAAAAAACTTTTACTTCCGCGCATTTCAAGCCGCACTCGGTGGAGACGCACGCTGTACCTGGCGCTGGCGTATTTCGGGGTTCGTGCTGAACCTGTTCAACCTGCTGCCGGTCTCCCCGCTGAATGGCGGGCGCATCACCGCGGTGCTCAGCCCGCGCATCTGGCTGGCCGGCTTGCCGATCCTGGCCGGGCTGATGCTCCACCAGCCTAGCCCGATGCTATTCATCGTCGCCATTCTGGCGGTGCCGCACGCGCTGCGTGCCTGGCGGCTGGGCGGCAGGCGTGGCCGCCCGAATACTACGCGGTAAGTCAGGAGACGATGTTCCAACACGCCGTGCTGTATCTGGGGTTGGTGGCTCTGCCGGGCCTGATGACCTACCAGATGCATCTGGAACTGGCGGGAGTACGGCCGGCGGCCGGGTGACATGAGCCCGTGTCGGACGCGCAAGGCCGGACCGCGGCCTGATGCACGGGAGGGAGCAAAGCTTCTTTGCTTTTCGGTTTAAAATAGAAGGCCTTTTCCCCTTAGCCTTTTGCCAAACCCCATTTCCCGCACCACATCGACAACCGCCCCCCCGATCGGCTACGCCCATCCCACGACGGGAGGCAGGATGACGTCGCGCATCGAGCGCATCTGTGTGGAGCACGGCTTGAAGATGACCGGGCAGCGCCGGGTGATCGCGCGCGTGCTGTCGGACGCGGAGGATCACCCCGACGTGGAAGAGCTCTACCGCCGCGCCTCCGCACTGGACAGCCGCATCTCGATTGCCACCGTGTACCGCACCGTTCGCCTGCTCGAGGAGCGCGGCATATTGGAGCGGCGCGATTTCGGCGGCGGCCGGGCGCGCTACGAGCCTACCGAGCACGGACGGCACTACCACCTGATCGACATCGACACCGGCCGGGTGATCGAGTTTGAAGGCGGCGAGCACGAGCGGCTGATGGAGCAGATCGCCGCCCGGCTGGGTTTCGAGCTTGTGTCCACCCGGCTGGAGATTTACGGGCGGCGCGCCGGCGGCGCGCATGCTCTAGGCGCCGGAGGCGCGCATGCTCTAGGCGCCGGGGGCGCGCATGCCGCGGTTGCCGGAGGCGAGGCGGGCGTGGCGCACGTGGCCGAGAGTGCGGGCGGCACCCAGACCATTGCATCCGAAGCCGCGCCGGCCGGCGATGCAGGGGGTGTGCAGGCCGCCATGCGGCCGAACGGAGCAGCAGCATGACGGCTGAGACGAACATTGCGCCGGGCCCGATGGGCGGATTGAAGCGGCAGGGCCCGCCGCTCGGGCCTGACGACGACCGCGGTTTCGGCGAGCTCCGCGCCGGCCATCTGGGCGTACGCATCGCCGCCACTGAAGCCGAGATCGACGCCGCGCAATCGCTGCGCTGGCGCGTGTTCTACGAGGAGATGCGCGCCGAGCCGTCAGAGGCGGCGCGCATGTCCCGGCGTGACGTGGACGCGTTCGACGCCGTGGCCGACCACATGCTGGTGATCGATCATGCGATAGGGCCGGGGCCAGAAGGCGTGGTGGGCACCTACCGGTTGATGACTCAGGACGCCGCCGAGCAGATCGGCCGGTTCTATTCGGACGACGAGTACGACCTTTCGCCGCTCAGCGGCTTCCAGGGCAAATTGCTGGAACTCGGCCGGTCCTGCGTGGATGTGGGCTACCGTTCGCGCGCGGTGATGCAGCTTCTGTGGCGCGGGATCGCGGCTTACGTGTTCCGCCACCAGATAGATTTGATGTTCGGCTGCGCCAGCCTGCCAAGCACGGATCCGGACCAATGGGCGGCCGAGCTCACCTACCTGTACTACAACCACCTGGCGCCACCGGCGCTGCGTCCGCGTGCGCTGGCCGACCGCTATGTGGAGATGCGGCGCATGGATCCGGACGAGCTGGACAATCGCCGTGCGATGAACGGATTGCCACCGCTGATCAAGGGGTATCTGCGGCTAGGCTGTTTCATCGGCGACGGCGCGGTGATCGACAACCAGTTCAATACGACCGACGTGGCCATCGTGGTTAAGACGGACCTGGTGACCGACAAATATTACCGGCATTACGAGCGGCAGTTGCGGGATGCTTTGGAATAAGCAAGCAAGGACTGCCTGCTTTCCAACCTTCGTCAAAGAGTTCTTCGCTTGTCCTTCCTGATACGCCTTCAAGGCAAGCGGGCCTACCTGGCCGCCGCCCTCCTCGGCGTGATCGCAGCAGGCGCCCTGCCGCCTTTCACGCTGCCGCCGTTGCTGCTCATCGCCATTCCCGGCTTGCTGGCCCTGATAGGCGGCGCGCCCAACGCCCGCGCGGCCGGGCTGCGCGGGCTGATGTTCGGCTTCGCGCTGAGCATCGCCGGGCTATACTGGGTCACCTTCGCGGTGATGGTGATGGCGCGCGAGTTCTGGTGGGCCGTGCCGATCGTGGTGCCGCTGCTGTCCTTTGTGCTCGGCCTGTTCGTGGCCGTGCCCTGCCTGGTCGCGCGGTTGGTGCCGGCCGGCTGGCGGCGCCTCGGCGTGCTGGCCGGGTTGTGGGTGCTGGGCGACATCGCGCGGGAGTTCGTGATGAGCGGGTTTCCCTGGAACCAGCTCGGCAGCGTGTGGGAGATGCCGGGCTGGCTGGGCCTGGCGATGATCCAGCCGGCGGCCTGGGTCGGCATAGGCGGCCTGACGCTCGCCACGGTTCTGGTGGCCGGTTGTGTGACGCTTGGCCGCCGCGGCCTGCTCGCGGGCGTGGCTTTGCTGCTGGTATGGCTGGGCGCCGGCGCGTGGCACCTGCAGGAGCAGGTGGCCGGGTCAGGGATCACCGCAGTGATCGTGCAGGGCAACGTCTCCGAGCAGGACCACCGCGACCACGGGGGCGAGCGGGCCTGGGCCGAGCGCGTGTTCGATCGCTATCTGGCGCTGACCCGTCAGGGTGTGCGGCGGGCGGGAGGCGGGCGCATCGTGGTAGTGTGGCCGGAGACGGCGAGCCCGTTTGCGTTGGCACAGGATCAGCCAGCCCGGCAGGCGATCGCCGACGCTGCCGGGCCGGCGCTGATGACGCTGGCGGGCACGGAGCGGTTCGAGTCGCCCACGGTAGCCCATAACAGCCTGGTGGCCGTGGCGCCGGACGGCAGCGTGGCGGGCGTGTATGACAAAGCGCACCTTGTGCCGTTCGGCGAGTATTTTCCAGTTTATGCGAACTTCATTTTGGGTGAGCAAGGGTTTGTCGCCGGGCCAGGCCTGCGGACGATGCACCTGGCCGGCTTGGGCGCCGTGGGGCCGTTGATCTGTTACGAGGCGATTTTTCCCGCCCAGGTGGTGGAGAAGGGTGACCGGCCCGGCATGCTGGTGAACATCACCAACGACGCCTGGTTTGGCGACTCAGCTGGTCCGCGGCAGCACCTTGCGGCCGCACGTATGCGGACCGTGGAGGAAGGCTTGCCGATGGTGAGGGCTGCCAACACCGGCATTTCGACGGTCATGGATGCGCACGGGCGTATGGTGGGCAATCTCGGGTTGAACACGCAGGGCGTGCTGGTTCTGCCTGTGCCCGGACCGCTGGCGCCCACGCTTTTTTCCCGGCTTGGGCTGTGGTCGCCCGGTATTCTGGCCGGATTAGTAGCTCTGGCAGGCCTACTTGCCAAACTTGTGAACGTCAAAACGTATAAAAAAAGATATTATACGTCTGAAAAGCGAAAACTTTGTTGACTATTTGGGGTTGTAACGGTAGATTTCATGTACGCCAGGCAATCTGGTCAAGGTAGTGAGAGAGCTGTTTGGATGTCCCGTAACACCGCTACGTTCGAAGGTTCCGCAAGCGAGTCTGGTGAAAGCCGGCCTAGCCCGATTGACGTGCATGTAGGCTCGCGCATCCGGCTTCGACGGACCCTGATGGGCATGTCGCAGGAACGGCTTGGCGAGGCGCTTGGGCTGACCTTCCAGCAGGTCCAGAAATACGAGCGTGGCGTGAACCGCGTCGGCGCTTCGCGGCTCTACGACTTGTCGCGCGTTCTGGACGTGCCGATAAGCTTTTTCTTCGACGACATGCCTGACAATTCAGGCAACGGCCATGGTTCAACCAATGTGGCGGGATTTTCCGAGCGCAGCGAGTTTGGCGGCCCAGCGGACGACCCGCTCGCCAAGCGGGAGACGCTCGAACTGGTACGCGCCTATTACCGGATCACCGACCCGTCCGTGCGCAAGCGCGTGTTCGACCTGATCAAGTCCATGGGTCCGGCTGACCTGCCGGTCTGATGCCAATCTCGGTTGTCTCGTGAGCAACAGAAACCAGGCCGTCAAAGTTGACGCGAGATTCCGAGAGAGCCGGACGCTAGTATTTTCAAATCCGCAGATACTGCAAGCGATTGTTGTTACTCTGTTGAAGCGTGCTTGAGAACCGACTTGAGTATCACCAGTACTCCTGTCACCAACAGAGAGTGCGAGGGTGACAGAAGCGCGTTTGCCTCTTCGTGCTCCAGATCATTTCTGTGTTTGACGAGAAGCTAGAAGATCTCGGGCACCAGAGGCCAAAGCCCCTGCTACTGCTCACCGTCACGCACCCGTCAACGGCCTGCCGGTCATTTCGCTCGGCACTTCCAGCCCCATAAGCGCAAGTAGAGTAGGCGCCAGATCAGCCAGCCTGCCGTCGTGCAGAGCGGCGTCCGGCCGGCCGGCCAGGAAC
>CAXTJZ010000208.1:0-6925 GCA_964244695.1 uncultured Acetobacteraceae bacterium | reverse complement strand
GCCGCGATCGTGGTGCGCGGCATCTGCATCAGGCTGACCGCACCCTCCTGCATGCGCGCGCCGCCAGACGCGGTGAACACCACCAGCGGCGCCTGCTGCAGAACGGCCAGCCGGGCGGCCGCCACGATCCCCTCGCCGACAGCCGCGCCCATGCTGCCGCCCATGAAATTGAACTCCATAACAGCGACGACGGCGCGCGCACCCTCGATGGTGCCGTGCGCTACCACGAGGGCGTCTTCCAGCCCTGTCTTGGTGCGCGCCTCGCGCAGGCGTTCGGCGTAGCGCTTCTGGTCGCGGAAGGTCAGCGGGTCCGCTGGCGCTTTCGGCAGTTCGATGCGCGTGAAGCTACCTTCATCCAACGTCCAGTCCAGCCGCTCCAGCGCGGTGCCACGCATGTGGTGTCCGCAATGCGGGCACACGCGCAGGTTCTTCTCCAGCTCCTTGGTGAAGATCATCTGCTCGCAGGTGGGACACTGCGACCACAAATTGTCCGGCACGTCCGGCCGCTGTCCAAGCAGCGTGCGTATGCGGGGGCGAACGTATTCGGTGAGCCAGCTCATCTCTCTACCCTCAGGATCGGGCCTAGGCCGCAGCCGTAATGCCGTCAGCGGCTGCTCTGTTGCGTACCGCCTCGGCCAGGTCACGCACCTGGTCCAACACCCGGCGCACCGTATCTCGCCCGGCGCGCCCCTGGCCGTCCAGCGAGGCAGCCAGCGTGTCGATCAGGGCGGACGCGACCACCGCGGCATCGGCCACCTGCACCGCAGCCGCCGCCTGCGCCGGCGAGCGGATCCCGAAACCCACCGCGATCGGCAGGTCGGTCACCTTGCGTATGCGCGGGATGGCCGTCCCAAGCTCCTCGGCGGAAGCCGTACGCGTGCCGGTCACCCCGGTGATGCTGACGTAGTACACGAACCCCGAGCACCCCAGCAGCACCTGCGGCAACCGCGCGTCATCCGTGGTAGGCGCCACCAGCCGGATGATGTCCAGCCCATGCTCGGCGGCATGGCCGGCCAGCAGCGCGGCCTCCTCTGTCGGCAGGTCGACCACGATCAGTCCGTCCACGCCGGAGGCCGCGGCATCCAGGCAGAACCGCGCCGGGTCGTAGGCCAGGATCGGGTTGAGATAGCCCATGAGCACCACGGGCGTGACGTCATCCTCCGCCCTGAACTCCCGCACCATAGCCAGCGTGTGGCAAACGGAGCCGCCGGCAAGCAAGGCACGGCGCCCGGCTGCCTGGATGGTGGGGCCGTCCGCCATCGGGTCGGTAAATGGCATGCCGATCTCGATGAGGTCGGCGCCAGCGCCCGGCATGCCCTGCAGGATGGCCATGCTGGTAGCCGGGTCCGGATCGTAGGCTTCCAGGAACGGGATCAGCGCGCCGCGACCTTCTCGCTTCAGGGCCGCGAACTTGGCTTCGATGCGGCTCATGGCAGGCGGTAGGAAGAAAGAAAGAAGTTCTTTTTTGAAAAAAAGAACCAAAAAACTTTTGCTCTCACGCCTGCAGAACCAACCGAGCAAGTTAACCGAATATTACGGCTGCATCCGGCAGCGTCAGGAGCAAAAGTTTTTTGCTTCTTTTTTTCAAAAAAGAAGGCCTTGCTTGCTTGCCTCAAAGCCTGGCCCCCAGATGCTCGGCCACGGTGAAGATGTCCTTGTCTCCACGCCCCGACAGATTCATTAGGATGATCTGTTCGGCATCCATCGCAGGCGCAATCTTCTCGATATGCGCCAGCGCGTGCGCGCATTCCAAAGCCGGAATGATCCCCTCTGTCCGGCTGCAAAGCTGGAAGCTTGCCAGCGCCTCGTCATCCGTGATGCCCACATACTCCGCACGCCCGATGTCGTGCAGCCACGCGTGCTCCGGCCCGATACCGGGATAATCCAGCCCGGCGCTGATGCTGTGCGCCTCGGTGATCTGTCCGTCATCGTCCTGTAGCAGGTACGTGCGATTGCCGTGCAACACGCCGGGCCGCCCGCGCTCGATGCTGGCCGCTTGCGCGCCGCTATCCAGGCCGCGGCCGGCCGCCTCCACGCCGATCAGCCGCACCGAAGGCTCGTCCAGGAACGGATGGAAGATGCCCATCGCATTGCTGCCGCCGCCCACGCTCGCCACCACAACGTCCGGCAACCGGCCCTCGGCTTCCATCATCTGCGCCCGCGCCTCGGTGCCGATCACGCTCTGGAAATCGCGCACCATCGCCGGATACGGGTGCGGTCCGGCCACCGTGCCAAGCAGGAAATAGGTGTCGCTCACGTTGGCCACCCAGTCGCGCATCGCCTCGTTCATCGCGTCCTTAAGCGTGCCGGCGCCCGTGGTCACCGGCACCACTTCGGCGCCCAGCAGCTTCATGCGGAACACGTTGGGCTTCTGCCGCTCCACGTCCACGGCGCCCATGTAGATCACGCAGGGCATGCCCATCAGCGCACACACCGTGGCCGTGGCCACGCCGTGCTGCCCCGCTCCCGTCTCGGCGATGATGCGCGTCTTGCCCATGCGACGCGCCAACAGGATCTGCCCCATGCAGGAGTTCACCTTGTGGGCGCCGGTGTGGTTCAGCTCCTCGCGCTTGAAATAGACCTTCGCCCCGCCCAGCAGCTTCGTCAGCCGCTCGGCGAACCACAGCGGGCTCGGCCGGCCCACGTAATTCTTCAGATAATAGTCCAGCTCCTTCTGGAAGCTCGGGTCCTGCTTGGTCGCCTCGTAGGCGGCGTCCAGCTCCAGCACCAGCGGCATCAGCGTCTCGGCGACGAATCGTCCGCCATAGGCGCCGAAGCGGCCCTGCCCGTCCGGGCCGGAGCGCAAGGTGTTGGGCAGCGCGGGTGCGTGGTTCAAAAACGGCTCCTTGGCGCAAACGTGCGCGCGGGCAAGCGGCGGTGATAGCCTGGACTGAGTTGGGTTGTAAGGAAGAAAGCAAGCAGTCCTTTTTTGAAAAAAAGGACCAAAAAACTTTTGCTACCTGCGCCGCATGACACGGGGCGTTGGGACAACAGACACCCGGCTGTTGCCTTGCGCGCGTGCAGCCGACACAACGCCTCCATGCTGCACGCCATATCAGGCCGGGCGGGCGGGCCACCTGTCTGGCTGGACCTCGACCGCGCCACCCAAGCCGAAATCGACGACGCCGCCCGTCAGACCGGCCTGCGTGTGCCCAGCCTGGCCGAAGCGGCCGAGATCGAGTCGTCCAGCCGCCTTGCCGTCGAGTCCGGCACGCTCACCCTCACTATGTCCATGCTCAGCCGCAGCGCCGCCGGCGTTCGCGCGGTGACACCCATCGGCTTCGTGGTGGCGCCCGACCGCCTGCTGACCGTCCGCTTCGCCGAATCCGCCCTGGTGGACAACTTCGCCCACACCTGGCGCGCCCCGGACGGCCCAGCCTCCGGCATGCAGCCCTTCCTGGGTCTGCTCGAAGCCATGGTGGACCGCCTCGCCGACGTGCTCGAACAGCTTTCGGGCGAAATGGACGCCCTCTCAGCCGCCCTGTTCCGCAACGGGCCGGCCGGCCGCCTCTCCGGCCGTCGCCGCACCTCCTTCCTGCAGGAAACGCTGATCGAAATCGGCGACCGCGGCGCCCGCATCTCCCAGCTGCGCGACAGCCTGCTCGGCATCGGCCGCATCGTCCGCTACGTGCCGCAAGCCGTCACCTGGCCCACCGAAGCCGACACCCACCGCCTCGCCACGCTGGACCACGACGTCGCCTCGCTGAACGACTACGACGTCCAGCTCAACGACCGCGTGCAGTTCCTGCTGGACGCGACACTCGGCTTCATCAGCATCGAGCAGAACGACACGATAAAGATACTGACCGTGGTCAGCATCGTCGGCATCCCGCCCACCTTCATAGCCAGCCTCTACGGCATGAACTTCCACGACATGCCCGAACTGGGCTGGCGTTATGGCTACCCATACGCACTGGGCCTGATCGCGCTGAGCGTGGTGGTGCCGCTTGCGCTGTTCTGGCGGAAGGGGTGGCTTTGAACGAAGGGCGAAAAAGGCTTTCTTTCAAAAAGCAAAGAGGTTTGCCCCTACACTGATCCAGCGGCGGGTCAGGGCAAATACCTGGACAACTTGGAATTTCAGATTTGAAAGTTACTACCCGTCCAGGTAGTGTTTGTTCGGACCAGGACAATTCTGCGCTTTGCCGCTTCGGAAAGCTGTGGAAGCCTGCCCGGCAATAGGAGAAACCCCGATGCGAGTAATCGCGCTTCTGGCGTCCGCCGTTTTGTTCACCCTTCCGGCGCACGCCAAATCCGCCAAGCGCGGCATCGCCTACGACCTCGCCTCAACGGCAGATGTGGCCGCCCTCTCGCCGGGCGTAAGCTGGTGGTATAATTGGGGATCGCAGCCCAATGCCGCGCTGCCGGGCACGGCGCAGACGGCATATGGCGTGGATTACCTGCCGATGCTTTGGAACTTCAGCTTCGACTCTACGCAGATCATCGCCTACCTGAAGGCGAACCCGCAAATCCAGTATTTGCTCGTGCTCAATGAACCCAATGTCGGCGGCCAGGCCTGGGTCACGCCGCAGCAGGCGGCGGCGTCGTGGCCGCAATACGAGGCGGTTGCGCTTGCCACCGGCGTAAAGATCGTCGGGCCGCAGATCACCTGGGGCACCATGGCGAACTACCAGGACCCGGTCGCCTGGCTGGATGCGTTCTTCGCGGCATACCAACAGGCGCAGGGCCACGCGCCGCAAGTCGATTACCTGGGGTTCCACTGGTATGATTACGGCTTGGCCGCACAGCTCAACCGCCTAGACAAATACCACAAGCCACTCTGGGTCACGGAATTGGCGAACTGGCATAGCGGCGACTCTGCCGCGATCCTGACTCTTGCGGCGCAGGAGCAGCAGATGCGCGCGATGGTGAGAGTGCTGGAACGCCGGTCGGACGTTTTCCGCTACGCATGGTTCACGGGGCGAGTCTCGCCGGACCCGCATTTCTCCAGCTTGCTGGCGTCTGCGCCGGGTCAGCTAACCGGACTTGGGTCGTTGTATCTGCGGCTGCCTTACTAGCGGCTTGCCCGCAGGATAAGAAAGCAAGGCCTTCTTTTTTGAAAAAAAGAAGCAAAAAACTTTTGTCCTGACGCTGTTTCAGCCGCCGCGATTTATTCCATCGGCGCCGGGCTGTCGAAACAGCAACGAGAGAAAAGTTTTTTGCTTCTTTCTTTCAAAAAAGATGGCCTTGCTTTCTTCCTGCCGGACAAAACCGCCTCACTTCGAAGCGCTCTTCAGCCGGGCCTCAATCCGCGCCTGCTCATCAGCTTCCGGCTTTAACACCAGAGCGCGCCGCCACTGGTCCTCTGCCTCCAGATGCCGCCCGGCGTCCCAATACGCGTCGCCCAGATGCCCCGTGATGCTGGGGTCTTCCGGCTCCAGTTCGGCCGCCTTCTCCAGCAGACGCAGCGCCTCCTTCGTGTCGCCCTGCCGCAGCGCTACCCAGCCCAGGCTGTCCACGATCGCGCCATCGTTCGGCCGCGCGTGCAGCGCCTTTTCGATCATCTCGCGCGCCGCCGGCAGATCCTCGTCGCGCTCGGCCATCGCATAGCCGAGGAAGTTCAGCACAAAGGGCTGGTCCGGCGAGAGCTCCAGCGCACGGTTCATGTCCGCCTGCGCGCGCGGCCATTCATGCGCGCGCTCCAGCGCGGTGCCGCGCGCGTAGAACACCACCCAGTCGGCCGCCTGCGGATGACGCAGCAGCGCGATCGAGCGGTCGTACGCGTCGATCGCCTCGGGGAATTTCTTCTGGTCGGCCAGCGTGTCGCCGAGCTGCGCCAGCGGCTCCGGCCGCTTCGGGTAGGCGGCCGCCAGAGCGCGCAGGAGGCTCACGGCGTCGTCCAGCCGGTCTTGCCGGGCATACAGGTTGGCCAGGCGAAGCTGGACCACCGGCTTCAGCGGATCGTCCTGCGGCACGCGCTCCAGCTCGGTCGCCGCCAGCTTGTACTGCTTGTGGTTGGCGGCAATCTCGGAGGCGAGAAGGTGCGCGTCCGTCATCCCGGGCTCCGCGGTCAGTGCCACCTGCACGAGAAGCTCGCTCACCTCGTGGCCGGTCTGGCCATCCGCCGCCGCGGCCACCTCCACCAGCGCCATCCCCAGGCCATGCAGCGCCGTCGGTGCATGCGCATGGTCGAGGGCCGTGATCAGCCGCGGCTCGGCGATGCCTAGTTCCGGCGAGGCGGCGATGGCGCTGTCGATCGTGCCGCGGGCCGCCGCCTTGTCTCCGCTGCGCGCCTGCCAGCTTGCGTAGATCTGCGCGAATTGCAGACTGGGTTGCGTCTGGCCGTGCGCCAGGTCCGTGTAGAGCCGCTGCGCCAGGCCGTCCCGGTGTGCGGCGTCTGCCAGCAACGCCGCGTGCAGCGGCGCAATCGCGCCGAGCTTTCCGCCGGCGATGGCCGGCTGCAGTGTGTCCATCGCGCGGTCCGACTCGCCCTGCGCCTGCTGCGCCCAGGCGAGCAGCAGCGGACGTATCGCATCGGCCAGCGCCTGGTGCGGCAGTTCCGCATAGCCGAGTTCGGCCTGCTGCCAGTTGCCGTCATGCGCCGCCTGCGTGGCCAGCAGAAGCTGCGCCAGCGGGTTGGTGGGCAGAGACTTGGCAAGCTGCCCCGCCTGGGTGTCGCCTGCCAGCAGCGCCAGCACGAACGCGTCCTCACGCAGTTCCGGGTTGGTAGGGTCGCCGGCCAGCGCGTCCGCCATGCTGGACGCGGCGCGCGCCGTGTCGCCCTGATGCGAGGCGAACTGGGAGACCAGGAAATCCGCCGGTCGCGCGGCCTGGGCGGCGGGAGAAAGAGCGACGGTCAGGAGAAGTGCGGTGCGGAGCCTGTTCATCGGCAGAGCGTAGGCGGTTCGGGACGTGCGCTCAACTGAAGGCAAGGCAAGCAGTCCTTTTTTGGAAAAAAGGACCAAAAAACTTTTGCTCCCTGTCGGCG
>CAXTJZ010000207.1:0-6935 GCA_964244695.1 uncultured Acetobacteraceae bacterium | reverse complement strand
AGCTTGCCATCACGTCGGGGCTGGCGCCCGGGTAGTTGGTCGCCACCGAGAGGGTGGGGAATTCCACGGTGGGCAGCGGCGCCACGGGCAGCAGCGGGTAGCTGGCGATGCCTACCAGGAAGAGGGCCGCCATGATCAGCGAAGTGGCGATCGGGCGCTGGATGAACGGGGTCGAGATGCTCATGGCCGTGCTGTTCCGAAGAAAGGAAGCCGTTCTCTTTACAAGAAGAACCGAAAAACTTTTGCGCCGCTGTCGTCGATCGTGGAAGTTAACGCTGCGTCAGATGAGTCCGCGACAGCGGAGCAAAAGTTTTTTGTTTCTTTTTTTCAAAAAAGAAGGGCTTGCTTAACTCGCTGTCCGCGCATCCACCTTCATCCCCGGCTGCACGCGCAATTGTCCGGACAACACCACCTCCTCGCCGGCCGACACCCCCTCGGTGATTACCGCAGCCCCGTCATCCTGGTAGCCGATTTTCACGTTCGAGCGCCCGATCGTGCTGTCCGGCTTGACGGTGTAGACGAACAATCCGTCCGGCCCGTGCTGCACGGCCTGCGGCGGCAAGGTCAGCGCGCCGTGCTCTATGCGGAGCTGAAGGCGTCCGGTGACGAACTGGCCGGGCCAGAGGCGGTTGTCCGTGTTGGCGAACTCCGCTTTCAACGCGATCGTACCGGTCGTGGTGTCTATGGTGTTGTTTATCGTGACGAGGTGACCCTGGGAGAGAATGGTCCCGTCCTGCGTAGTGGCCGCCACGGCCGGCGTGCCGCCCGTGGCAGCCATGGTGGCGCGTATGGCGGGCAACTGGTCTTCCGGCAGGGTGAACACCAGGCTGATCGGGTGGACCTGGGTTATGGTGACGATGCCGGTTGCGTCGGTGGCGTGTATGAGGTTGCCAATGTCAATTAGCCGGAGGCCGACGACGCCCTCGATCGGCGCGGTTATGCGGCAGTAGTTGAGGTTGAGGGCGGCCGCGGCAATGGCGGCGTCATCGCCCTGCAAATTGGCCTGATCCTGGGCGACCAAAGCCTGCTGCGTGTCCACCTGCTGGCGGCTGGCGACATTCGTGCGTACCAGGCTCGCGTAGCGCACGAGGTCGCGCTGGGCGTTGTCGATCATCGCCTGGTCGCTGGCGCGCTTGGCCTTAGCCTCGGCCAGGGCTGCAGCGTACGGGCGCGGGTCGATCTGGGCCAGCAGGTCGCCTGGATGGACTTCCTGGCCCTCGCGGAAGGCGATAGTGTCCAGGTTGCCGTCCACACGGGCGCGCACGAGCACCTGGCGATAGGCCTGCACGGTGCCTATGCCGCGCGTGTATTCCGGCAAATCCTGCTTGACGACATGGGTGACGGTGACGGGCGTATCGCCTTGGCCGCCCGGCTGTGCCCAGGCGCGTGCGGCGAGGAGGACGCCCAGAGCGGCAAGCGTGGCAGCCCGGCCGGCACTGGCATGACGCCACCGCGCGCCGGTCTGGCGGGCGCGTGCCCGGGCTTGGCGGCTGATTTGAGGACGCACGAAAGGCCTCCTGACCTAGCACCGGCTCTACGCGGGAGCCGTGTTTTTACGGCGCGGCCATCACCAGCCGCCTCGGACTACGAGAGAAAGGCGTTCCACGGCAGGCCGTCAAGCAGGTGCGGGCCGGTTCCTGCGGCAGGGCTGGGCTGCGCGCCCGCTACGCGGCGCCTCGATGGATTAGAAGGCGGCGTGCCCGGCGCGCATGGCTAGGCGGGTGGGGAGCAGGCGGTAGGCGGCTAGCGAACGGCCCGTCTGGCCCGGGGCATGCGCGCCGGGAAACGCAGTCTCTCCCATGACCGGCGCCCTGCCTACGGGTGCCCAGAGAGTAGGGCCGTGCGAGGCGGCCGGGACTGACGCGGCTGGCGCCTGCCCCGCATCTGCTGCAGCCACGCGGGCGGCGGGCGGCCTTGCCGGATGTGCCCTGGGCCGGGTTGGATCAGCTAGCGCGTCCGGTGTGGCCCATTCGGCGAGCACCCGGCGCTCATAGGGGGCGCCGAGCGTTGGCGTTTGCGAGTGATAGGCGGCCGCGGCAAGCGGCCAGTTGCCTGTCTGATGAAACAGCGCCACGAGAAAACCGGCAGCATACATGGCGTTGGTGCTGGGATCGAACGCCAGGTCCAGCGAGGCGAACGCATCCGGGTGCTGCAATAGGTTCACCTGCAGGCATCCGACATCGATCGAGCGTACGCCGCGCGCCTGCAAGGCCTGTACGGCGGCGACGGCTTCCGCCTTGCTCGCGTAGAAACTGCCGCGACCTTCCGCGTCTACCGTCCACGGCCACGGGGCCGGGATGCCCGTTGCCGGATCCGGCCGGCCGGACTCCACCTTGGCTATGGCAGAGAGAAACGCATCAGGCACGCGCAGCGCCGCTTCCGCCGCAGTAGCGGCCGCGTGGCAAAGTCTGCCCTGGGATGACTGCCCAACCTGGCCCAGCCCTGTCATCTCCGCGCCGCGTGCAGGCACCAGGCCCAGCAGAGCGCCAAGGCAGGACAGGAACGCAAGAGGGACGCGGCGCTGCATGACGGCCACCATGCCGCCAGCCTGGTTGCAAAGCTGTTAACAACACCTGCGCACGCCATCCGGACGTCGCCAAGCCTGGCGCGCACGCAAATGCTGCAATGCAAAAAACTTCTTGCAGTCGAAGTCTGACGAGCATACCTTGTTTGTGCGGTGCCGCTTCGGCCGCACCGCATCTTGGACGTTTCCTCCCTAAACTTGGCGGTGCCGCAAGGCACCGCCTCTTTTTTTGTCCAAATGCCCCCAGTCGCTTCGCGATGTCCAGTCTTGTTGCGTTAAGAGAACCGTAGCTAAATACCCGCATATATGTTTTACTATCGAGACGATTGAGCAGACGCTACGGTCGCGGGCGGCGATCCAAACGGAGGGGAGCGGGTTTGAAGTGGACAGGGATGCCAGCGGGACGGCCATGGTGATGCGGTGTAGCCTTCTGCGCGCCGACCTGCGTGGCGTCACCGCAGTGGAGTACGGGATCGTCGCCGCTTTTCTCTGCCTGTCGCTCCTCGGCATCTTCTCGAGGTTCGGTAGCGTGCTGAGTTCGATGTTCTCCACCGCCACCAACGGCATCTGAGACAAGCCAGAGCGCGGGCAGAGGCAAGACCTACCCAGCCAGCATCAGCGCGCCGGCCTGCCCGGACAGAAATGCCGCGAGAGCCGACATGTCGGCCTGCACTTTCGCAAATCCTGGCCGGCGCGCCAGGTTGGCCTCGTCCATGTAAAGGCTGCGCGCGATCTCCACCTGCAAGGCGTGCGTATTTGCGGCCGGCCTGCCGTAATGGCGGGTGATGTATCCGCCGGCATAAGGGTCGTTGCGTCTTACGGCGTAGCCACGGCCGGTCAGGAAGCCATCGACCGCCCGCACTATGGCGGGGGCGCAGGACGCACCGTGCGAATCGCCCAGCACGATGTCTGGGACAGGCCGGCGGTCCGCGCAGGCATGCGCCGGCATGGAGTGGCAATCCACCAGCAGGCAGGCGCCAAACCGGTCGCGCGCAGCATCCACTGCTCCGGCCAGCGCGTCGTGATAGGGTTGCCAGCACGCCGACACACGGCGTCGCGCGTCCTCGAACCGCAGCAACCCGCGATAGATCGCCTCGCCGCTCGAGACGATGCGCGCCAGCGTGCCTAGCCCGGCAGAAACCCTGGAGCTTGCGGTGTTCACCCAGGGGGGAAGCGGGTCGGCGAACATGGCGGGATCGAGTTCCCAGGCCTCACGGTTGGCATCGCACCAGGCGCGCGGGAACGTGGCGGCGATCAACGTGCCGCCGTGGTCCGGCACGGCGGCGAAGATCTCCTCCATGTAGCAATCCTCGCTGCGGCGCAGGGCGAGCGAGTCCAGCCGTGTCGCGGCGAGGAACGCGGCCGTGTAGTCGCGGCCGGAATGCGGGGAGGAGAACACCAGCGGCGCCATCGCGCCGGCAGGATGGCTTATGGTGCAGCAGCCCGGGATGTCTGCCAGCCGGTCTGCGCGGATGTCGATCGGCGGTATCCTCACCAAGCGGGCCCGCGCGCACGATGCCGCGGGATCGGGTCCGTGACATATACCATGTCAAGGCGGCTTCCCTAGCCCTCCACAGTCTTAGCCACCGGGCGCCGAAGCGGCACTGTAGCATTAACGAAGGTAGCAAAAGTTTTGGCCGGTGGGTTTGAATTCCGGAGCGAACGCCGCGACCGACCAGGAGGCGGCCCTACGACACGCAATAGCGATCACACATCTGCCTGTTTGGGCCGAGCCGCTTCCTGCGGCGGCACGCGAGAGCCTTGAGCCGTCCGGAGGGCTTACGTCCAACACAGCCAAACGGAACTTCTCGCTTGCGCAAGATCAACCAGTTTCTGGCCGCTGCCAGGCCGCGCGGGATAAAGTGGTGGGCGCGACAGGGATTGAACCTGTGACCCCTACCATGTCAAGGTAGTGCACTACCGCTGTGCTACGCGCCCGTGGGCCGGTGCCGGTTCCTACGGAAAAGCATCCGCTCTGGCAAGCCTTGGCGACGCCACCATGCCGAAGGCCGCTAAGGGCGTGGTCCGGTTCCCGCGCGGGCGAGCGTCATATAAGCTTCACAAAAGTGCAATATTCCTGACTTGGCCGCGCGACTAGGGTCCCGGCCGTCAAGACCCCGGGATAGACCGGGAGATGCCGCTTGCGTACGGCCCGACAGGAGCAGCCATGACGACCATCCCATTCCCGCCCGTCACCCTGCTGCGCGGTGCCGCTGTCTGCGTCTTGCTGGCAGCGGCACCAGCCGCCTACGCGCAATCCATAACCGGCGCGGGTTCCACGTTCGCGGCGCCGATCTACGGCGCCTGGGCGGATGCGTCCAAGGCGGCGACCGGCATCACGCTGAACTACCAGGGCAACGGTTCAGGTGCTGGGCAGAAGCTGGTCACCCAGCGCACCGTCGATTTCGGCGGCTCGGACGCGCCGATGGCACATGACAAGCTGGCCTCGGCCAAGCTGCTGCAGTTCCCCTCCGTAATGGGCGCCGTCGAAATTGCCGTGAACGTACCTGGCGTGGCGGACGGACGCCTCCGGCTGGACGGCCCCACGATCGCGAACATCTACCTCGGCGCCGTCACTACCTGGAACGACCCGGCGATCGTCAAGCTGAACCCTGGCGTGAACCTGCCCGGCCTGGCAATAGCGCCGGTGTACCGGGCGGACGGGTCAGGCACCACATATGTGTTCACCAGTTACCTCTCCAAGGTCAGCCCCGATTTCAAGAGCAAGGTGGGCGCGGACAAGGCCGTGAGCTGGCCGGCTGGCACAGGCGCCAAGGGCACCGCCGGCGTGGCGGGTGCGGTGAAAAACACGCCAGGCGGCATCGGCTACGTGGAAAGCGCCTACGCGACCCCAGAAAGCCACTTGGCGACAACGCAGCTGCGCGACCATGACGGCGCCTTCATCCGGCCAAGCCTGGCGAGCTTCGCCGCGGCCGCCACGCATGCCGACTGGGCGGGTGCCAAGGATTTCGCGGTGGACCTGAACGACCAGCCCGGGGCGAACGCCTGGCCGATCGTGTCGGCAACCTTCGTGCTGGTGCCTACCAACCCGACCGACCCTGCAAAGGGCGCCGCGGTGATCAAGTTCTTCGACTGGGGTTTCACCAATGGCGACGCCGCGGCGAAAAGCCTGCAATATGTGGTTCTGCCAGCTGGCGTGAAGGCGCAGGTGCGCGCGGCTTGGAAGGTTTTGGCGAAGTAAGAAAGGCCTTCTTTTTTGAAAAAAAGAAGCAAAAAACTTTTGCTCCCTGTCGGCGGCTTAACGGCTGGCGAGCGACGGCGGAGTCAAAAGTTTTCTGGTTCTTTTTTTCAAACAAGAGCTGCTTTCTTACTTTGGTTCAACGCGTGACCCAAAAGGGCGACAAGGCGTTCTCGCTCGCCGTGCACGCCGCCGGTCTGTTCGTGCTCGTACTCCTCGGCGCCATCATCGTGCTTCTGTTCCTCGGCGGCCTGCCGGCGTTCCGTGCGTTCGGGCCGGGCTTCCTGTTCTCGTCCTCGTGGAACCCCGTCACCGAGAAATACGGCGCGCTGGTCTCGGTCTATGGCACGGTTGTCAGCTCCGTGCTTGCGCTGCTGATGGCGGTGCCGCTGGCGTTCGGTGTCGCGTTCTTCCTGACCGAGCTGGCGCCATCCTGGCTGCGGCGGCCTGTCGGCACGGCCATCGAGCTGCTGGCGGCGGTGCCCTCCATAATCTACGGCATGTGGGGATTCTTCGTGCTGGGACCGGCCGTCAGCGCCACGGTGAAACCGTGGCTGGCCGCCACGCTCGGGCATGTGCCGGGACTCCACTACGTGTTCCGCGGGGCGCCTGGCGATAGCAGCATCTTTATTGCCGGGTTGGTACTGGCGATCATGATCACGCCTTTCATTGCGGCCACCATGCGTGACGTGTTCCTGACCGTGCCGGTGATCTTCAAGGAATCCGCCTATGGGCTTGGCTGCACGCCGTGGGAGGTGATGCGCCGCATCGTGCTGCCCTATACGCGGGCCAGCGTGGTCGGCGGGATCATGCTCGGGCTGGGCCGCGCGCTGGGCGAGACGATGGCGGTGACGTTCGTGATAGGCAACACGAACCGCATCAGCGCCAGCGTGTTCGCGCCTGGCAATACGATCGCCTCCCTGGTGGCGCTCGAGTTCCCGGAAGCCGAGAGCGGCAGCCTGCAGCTCTCCTCACTGCTGGCGCTCGGCTTCATGCTGTTTGTCATCTCGTTCGTGGTGCTGGCGATCTCGCGCGCGCTGCTGGTGCAGCGGGTGCGCGTCTGATGCACGCCATTGCGCAGATGCCCGCACGGGACGCGCAGGTGGCGCTGACGCGCGGGCGACGCCGGCGCCGCATGGACCGGCTGGCGCGCGCCCTCGCGCTGTTGGCCACCCTGGTGGCGCTCGCGTTCCTGGCGTCCATCCTGGTGAC
>CAXTJZ010000206.1:6244-7030 GCA_964244695.1 uncultured Acetobacteraceae bacterium | reverse complement strand
CCACCTGCTCGCGCACGGCGCGCACGATGCCGTCCACGCCGCTGGCTTCCTGGGCACCCTGCGGCAGGGTCAGGTCTCGGCGGTAGTCGCGTATGGCGGGGCCGTAGGCGCCCAGCGCCACGATCGCGCGCGTCACCACGAACAGGCGCGGGCCAGGGATCAGGCCGTCGTCGATCGCCTGCTTCAGCGACACGTCAGCGTCACCTGCGCCTTCGGTGCCCAGATCGCGCAACGTGGTGAAGCCGGCCAGCAGCGTGGCTTCGGCCTGGCGGCCGGCGCGCAGGGTGCGGTAGGCGGTCGCCTCCTTAAGCACCTGATCGTCCCACGACGCCTCATTATAGGGGTGCAGGAACAAATGGGAGTGTATGTCCATCAGGCCTGGCACAAGCGTCTGGCCGGGCAGGTCGATCACCTCGGCGCCTGCCGGCGGCTGGATGGCGGCGGCGGGACCGCATGCGGCGATGCGGCCGTCCTGGACAAGCACGGACCAGCCGGTGTGGAGCGGCTCGCCGGCCGTCCAGACCTGGGCGGGGCGTAGCAGGATGGCGTGTGTGGGCGCAGCCTGGGCCGCGGTGGTTAGCAGGAGTGCTGCGGCCAGGAGTTTCATGCGTTTGGTTTACGGGGAAAGGCAAGGGAAGCAAGGCCTGCTTTTTTGGGAAGAAAGAAGCAAAAAACTTTTGGTCCCTGTCGGCGAGTACTGAAAACAGCCGCCGACAGGGAGCAAAAGTTTTTTGGTCCTTTCTTTCAAAAAAAGGACTGCTTTCTTGCTACCTAGAAGGACATGAT
>CAXTJZ010000206.1:0-6234 GCA_964244695.1 uncultured Acetobacteraceae bacterium | reverse complement strand
AAGTGCATGATCAAGTCGCCACCGGTGAACACGGTATAGTTCTTATCAGGTGCAATCCCATGCGTCGGGTTGCCGTTGAACGCGTAGGCGTTGATGGACCGGTAGTAGCCCACCTCAGGCCGTAACTCGATTTGCGGGGAAAGCCAGTGCTGCCAGCCGAGCGAGAACTCGTAATAGTCCGTCTTGGTGCCGGTACGCTGTCCCTGCTCGTCGGCGTAATATTCGGGCCGGAACGAGAAGTTGTTCAGGGGGTCGGGCGAGTAATTTATATAACCGGTAACGCCAATGCCGGTCGCCGTGCAGCGTAGCACGGTCACGCTGTTGCAATGCGCCAGGTTCGGACCGTTCACCGGCGTGTACTGCGGTGAGAACGGCGTGCCGCCATTGGCGTAAATCGTCTGCACAGTCGGGTTGTTGGCGTTGGGAACGCCGCGCTGGAACTCGTCGTAGAACTCAGCGTCCAGGTGCCAGTGGTCGTTGAACTTGTGGTAGTAGGTGACGCCATACCACTGAAGATTGTTGTAGCCCCAGCGGCCGCTGTTGATTCCGTTGGCGCACGGCTGGATGTTGTCGTTGCCCTTGTTCCACGTGTAGCGCACGCAGACGGTGAAGGTGGGAAACTGCGCGCCTGGATCCTTCAGGAACGTCTTGCTCGGATAGAGCACGCTCGGGTCGAAGTTGGTCTCCTGCTTGCCGACGTGCCAGATCGCCGCCTCGGTGCCCACTTCCACGCCGGTTTGCAGGAACAGGTTCGGCGTGATCGCCGTTGTCGCCACGATGCCGGTGTTGGTGTAGTTGTCCACCGCATAGGTTAGTGAATGCGTGTACATGTAGTTGTTGGGCGCAAGCTGCGCCTCGATGTCCGGCAGCGAGATGTAGCGGCCGACGCGTATGTTCACGCCGTGAAAGAACCCGGGGATGAAGAGTTCGGCGTACACCATCGGGAAGTCGTAGCCGTTTTCGTTGTTGTGCTTCAGAAGCTGGTAGCTGGCGACGCCGTAGGCCGTGGTGTAGCGATAGTTCTCGCCGTATAGGCCGGACAGGCGGAAGCCCCAGTCGATGTGGTCCGTCTGCACCGTGTCGGGCACGCGCTCGATATATACCACGGCCTGATCGAGCTGGACCGTGTTCGGCGTGTAGGCGTAGGCGATCGGCGCGTTTCCGGCCGGCTTCTGCGTGTTGGTGCTGATGTTGAAGCCGGGATCCACCCAACCGTAGATCTGGATGTGCGCATCCGCCAGAAAGTGGCCGACCGACGTGTTGGCGATGGCCACCATGAACGGGCTATCGACGGAAGCAGGGCGGGAGACGCCGATGGACGTGGTGCCGCCGTAAGGCCATTCGGTAAACGGTTCCGGCGGCGTGGTCTCCGGCGTGGCGGGCCAACCGGCGATGCGGCCTGGCGGCGCGTTCGGGTCCGAGGGTGCGGAGGACTGGCCCAATTCCAACTTGTAGTAATTGAGCAGGCGCTCACCGACATCTGTGCCCAGATAGGAGTCCAGACAAGAGTAGTTCTTGTAAGGATCGGGATTCTTCGAGCAGTCAACGGGCGGCGGCGCTGCTTCCGGCACGGGCGCGGCTGTCGTTGTGGCGGGCGTCTGAGCCCAAGCTGTAGTGTAGGCCAGGACGGATGCGATCACCGCGCTGGCGACGTAGCGTAATTTGGTCAAATCGGCTCCTTCCGCCCCCGGGCGGCCTTTCATGCTTAGGCCGAAATATCGCCATGCAGCATAAAGGGTCTATCGTCATCTGAGCGCCGAGCCGTAAATTCGGTATAAATTCCGCAGGCTCGATAGAAGAAAGCAAGCAGCCCTCTTTTGAAAAAAGGACCAAAAAACATTTGCTTTCCCGCATCTGAGTCAGGCGAGTATTCCGGATACATCGAA
Source organism: uncultured Acetobacteraceae bacterium (assembly GCA_964244695.1). GTDB lineage: Bacteria > Pseudomonadota > Alphaproteobacteria > Acetobacterales > Acetobacteraceae > BOG-908. The sequence continues at coordinate 4,348 of CAXTJZ010000206.1, read as the reverse complement.
GCCGCTGATAAAGCGGAAAAGCAGAAGTTGTGTTTCGTTTTAAAAAAAGGCTTTGCCTTGCCAATCATAAAAGCAGCCGTCTTTCTCGTCGCCGCAGCGCTGCTGGAAGCAGGCGGCGATGCCGTCATCCGGACTGGCCTGGGCCAAAGTGCCACAGGCGCCAGGATCGCCTGGTTAGGCGCGGGCGCTGTCACGCTGACAACCTACGGCATGCTGGTGAACCAGCCTGGCTGGGATTTTGGGCGTTTGCTCGGCGCCTACGTGGCAGTCTTCTTCGTCACCGCCCAGGTGATAAACGTTGTGGCCTTCCACCGCCCGCTTGCGCTGCCTGTGCTGGTCGGCGGCGCCCTCATCACCGCCGGCGGTTTCGTCGTAGCGCTCTGGCCTGCGTCATGAGCGCCGGTCAGAAGACGATGCCCGCCTGCAGCACCCCACGCACCTGGCTGCTGCTGCGGCCGTCCTGCCCAAAACCGCTGCCTGCGGTGAGGTGCGTGATTTCAATAACCGCGGCATCGGCACGGATGAAGTACTGCCTGAAGATGTACGCCGGCGTCAGCGTGAACGAGAACGCGCCACTGCCGAGCCCAAACAGAAGGTTCGTCACAGCCGGCGAGGACGCATGGCCTGTCGTTGCGATGTATTCCGTACGCGCGGCAATGCTGAACCGCTGCGTGAAAGCGTAATCGGCAATCACCGCGCCGCTATAGCTTGCGGTCGCCTGCGGAATCCCGATCCCGGCATCCTTGTCTACCTGGTTGTATTGCAGATAAGGCTGCAGCAGCAGCTTGCCGATTTTGTAGGTGTAGATCAGGTCGTAGATCGAACTGTTATTCTGGGCGAGCGGCGTGGCGATCGTGTTTGCCGCCGTGTGACCCAGATTGGCGGCGCCATCGATCTCCAGCGTGCTGGCCGGATCAATTGTCCAGGTGAGCGCGCCGGAAATCCAGTTGAAACGGTCCGAATAGTAACCGTCATTCAACGAGAGATTGATCAGCACGGGCCCTGCCGTGAAATTGGCTTGCACGCCGCGGCTGACCGATTGCGTCTGGTTCCACAAAAGCCCGCGCTCGATGTTGTAATTCTCGAACGAGAACGTATTTTCTGGCCCGATGAGCGTCGGCAGCTTGCCTGCAACTATCGAAAAATTGGCAGAAGGCGCGAGCTTCAGATACGCTTCCGGCAGCGCGTCGAAATCATCACCCCACGTGCTTCCGGCATCTGTCCGGTGGCGGTACGCGGTACCCAGATCCGGAATGGCATAGGCCCCCACCTGGACGTAGAACTGCACCAGCCCGTCCGCTTTCTGGACGAAGATCTGGGCGCTGCTCACGTCGAGTGCCGCAGTTCTGTCGCCTTCCGTGGGGTTGCTCTGCACCAGTCCAAGGCCAGCCAGCAAGCCATCGACGGTGATCTTCCCGAACGCGCCGGTATCTACGGTGGGTGGCGGGTGGTCTAACGTCAGCAGCCCTCCCAGGACGGGGCTTGGCAAGTTCACCGACGCCGGCGCCGCCGGGGTTTGCGCCGCGGCCGTGCCACCGGCGCAGAGCGCGCTCGCGGCAAGCAGCCCTCGTTGGGAAATTGCAATCACGCCTGGTTGGTCCCCTATTTGTCCGAACGGCCGCTTGCACGCATTTGCCCCAAGAAAGGCAAGCCATCCTTTTTTGAAAACCAAGGTTCGAGTGCCGCAGGGTAGACCGAGACGGCAGAACAGCGAAAGAAGCAAAAGTTTTTTGCGTCTTTTTTCAAAAAAGAAGGCTTGCTTGCTTCCTTATACAGACCAGCCTCAGTATTGCAGGTGCAGGCGGACGCCAAGGATGGACACCGGCCCACGTACCCGGTCATAGCCCGGATTATTCACGAACTCATAATCCGCCGTGACTTGCGCGTAGCTTGCCAAAGCGTGCCGGTAATACGTTTCCACAACCTGCTCCGGCCCAGACAAGGGCAGCGCACCGTCTCCCACCAGTATGCCCAAGCCTCCTGCCGCCAAGTAGTCCTTGCGCCGGTGCGATATGCCGTCGATCACGGTGGCCAAGCCAAAGACGTCGTAGGGCAGACCCCAGCGCTTGCCTTGCAACGACAGGCCGATTGAAAACGTCCTGTCTATGTCGGTAAATTCGTAGGATTCGCGTCCGCCCTCTGCCAAGCCGGTGCGCGCGAACAAGCCGAAATCATTCGTGATCGCCTGCTCCAGGTTAAGGCTCACGCCGGAGCGGCTGCGGTATTGCCGCACGTCCGCCGTGCTGGGCGTGGTGCCGGTCTGCTCGGTCAGCACGATCGCGTCGTTGTAATCGCCCATGCGGCCGCGGGTGAGGAAGCCGGTCACCTTCAGCTTGCCGTCCTGGCCCAGGATGGTGTGCCGTTCTTCGGCTTCCGCTACCAGCTGGAATTGGCTGCCGCTGGTGTCCAGCTGCGTGCTGTTCGGCACGCGGGACAACGCGAAACCCCCGGCGCGCAGCGTCCACCAGTCCTGGTACCATTCCACGGCAGTGCCGTAAGTGAAGCCCCATGCATCGGCGGCGTAGTCGAACGATCCCGCGTTCACCAGCGCCCAGTCGGAGAAATCCTGGCGCGGGTTGTTGGCGTAGGCATTGGTGTCGAATACGTCGGGCACGCCGAACTTGCCGATCCAGAACACCAGGCGGTCGGAAGTCTGCGCGCCGCCCAGCGCGTTCAGGTCCGGGGCGACCGGCTGCCTGGCGCCGCCCAGATCGACGGTTTGGCGGAAGAAAAGGCGCGGCACGCGCACATAGGGCGTGGCCGAGCCTACCTTGTAGGCCTCTGCACTTGGGAAGGCGGCCACACCGAGCGTGTCGCTCAGCCCGAAGCCCTGGTCGATTTCCGGGTTCACCCACAACTCGGCGCCGGTCCAGGGGCGTACGCCGGCATACAGGGTGAGGTCGAACGTCTCGTCGCCTCGGCTGCCGGGATCGAGGCTGTTCGGGCCGCGGAACGGTGAAGTGAAGGCGGGGTGGTATTGGTCTTCGAACGTGGATTGCGCGTGTATCGCCCATGGTTGCGGTGGCGAGTCGGCCGGGTCGGCTTCCTGGGCCCAGGCAGCAGCCGGCAGCAGGCAGGCGAGTGCGGCCGTCTTCAGCATGGGCGGGGTTCTAGACTAGGGGGAAGAGAGAAAGACCTTCTTTTTGAAAAAAGAGGCAAAAAACTTTTGCTCCTGTCGCATTTGCATCACCCGGTGTCCGTGGTGTCCAGGCGCTTTGCGGTAATATCGCAACCCGAAATCGCAGACAGCACGACAGCAGTTCTTTTTGAAGACGAATCGGGCCATATTCGTCTTCGCCGGTTAGCGTCGTTGAAGCGCGCGTGTCAGCGCTCCGCGCCAGAGCTAGCAAAAGCTGTTTGCTTCTTTTTCTCGAAAAAGAAGGCCTTGCTTACTTACCTGGCTAAGCTCGTAAAAATGCCAGTGTCACCTGCATGAATTCCTCAAGACGGTCATGCTGCACCCAGTGTCCCGCGCCCTCGATCATTGCAACTTGAGCGTTGCCGAAATACGCGGCGCGTCCGTCCAGCGCGGGGTTGCTCGCCCAGCTTTGCGTGCCGTACACCAGCAGCGTGGGGCAGGTGATACGTCCCCACAGCCGGCGTATGTCGTCACGCGCGCTGTCCACCGGTGGCCAGGAGCGCACGTAGGGGTCGAACTTCCAGCTATACGTGCCGTCCTCGTTCTGGCGCACGCCGTGGCGCGTTAGGTGTTCGGCTTGTGCTTCAGACAGGTGCTTGTTCTCCGCCTGCATGCGGGCCAGCGCGTCGGCGAAGGCGGGGTAGCGGCGCGGCTGGCGGGCGGCGAGTTGCCGCTGCTCGTCCACCCAGCCGCGCAGGCGCGTCTCGATCGGCTTGGCGGCCATTTCGGCCTCCATCTGCGGCGAGGGGCCGAGGCCTTCTATGCACACCAGGCGGGCGACCAGCTCCGGGTATAGGCCGGTGAAGCGCGTGGCGATGTTACCGCCGAGCGAGTGACCGATCAGCGTGATGGGCGCCTGGGTCTGTTGATGGACGAGCTGAGCCAGGTCGTAGATGAAGCCGGTCATGCCGTAGCCGCCGGCATCGGCCCAGGCGCTGTCGCCGTGGCCGCGCAGGTCAGGGGCGATCACGTGGTAGTCGGGGGCGAGTCGCGCGGCGACCCAGTCCCAGTTGCGGCAATGGTCGCGGCCGCCATGCACCAGCACGAGCGGGGGAGCGGTCTCGTTGCCCCAGTCTGCGTAGTGGAGGCGGAGCCGCTGGGAGATGAAGCTTCGGGAGACGGGGGAGGGCATGGGGGTCGTTACCACAAGGAAGGCAAGCAGTCCTTTTTTGAAAAAAAGGACCAAAAAACTTTTACTCCGCTGTCGCG
>CAXTJZ010000205.1:0-7184 GCA_964244695.1 uncultured Acetobacteraceae bacterium | reverse complement strand
TTGGCGCCGGGACCGGACCCGCGCGCAGCCACGCGCAGCCGCTCCTTGGCGGCGAGCATGGCGAGCACGGGGAGGACCCACCCCTTGCCCGCAGCGAGCACCGTGGCATCCCTACTGCGAGAGGCAGCGCGAGTTATCCACAGCGGAAAGTTCAATTTCTTCTTAAGTTCAGATTCAGGGGGTCGCAACTATTTGATTTTGCTTGTATAAAATGGGTCAATTGTGACTAAACGGGCGGATCGTTGTGACTAAACGGGCGGATCGTTGTGACTAAACGGGCGGATCGTTGTGACTAAACGGGCGGATGTGACGTGACATGATGATCGGTCACGTCATAAGCTGTGGAATGTCCAGCACGCTCGATCAGAAGACCAATGCGGTCGGCTTCCCGAAGGCTGGGGAGCTGATCGAGATCACAGGCGCACACGAGCTGGAGGCGTCCGACCGGGCGGTGCTGAACCTGCTCTACCAGCACGCCCACGAGAGCGGCCTCTTGGTCCAGGACGGGACGGAGTGGGAGATGCCCATGACCGCCCTGCGCCCGTCCCAGCACGAGAGCAACGACCGCCTGCGCGCCAGCCTGATCCGCCTCATGCGCGTGGTGGTCACGGTGCCCTTCCTGTCGGCCGAGGGGGGCGAGCCGCGCCACCTCAACACCCACCTGTTCGACTTCTTCGACGTGTCCGCCAACGACCGCGCCGCCTCCGGCACAGTGCGCTTCGGCCTGCCGAAGAAGCTGCAGCCGGTGCTGGCCCGCTCGTCACGCTGGGGCCGCATTAAGGCCGAGATCGTGTGCGCCATGACCAGCAAGTACGCCATCGCGCTCTACGAATTAGTCCAGCTTCGCGCCGGCTTGGACCGCTGCGTCGAGACGTTCCCCATCGCGCGGTTCCGCGATCTGCTGGGCGTGCCGCCTGGCAAGCTGCTTCGGGGGCCGGACTTCGAGCGAAGGGTGATTGAACCTGCCCTGTTGGAGGTCAATGGCCTGTCCGACGTGGGGGTGCAGGCCAAGCTGGTGCGCGCCCACGCCCGCGCGCCGATCACCGCCGTGACGCTGGCCTGGTGGCGCAAGGAGGGCGACGCCTTCCGGGCCACCCACGCCGAGCAGCAGCAGCCGAAGCAGGGCCGCACCGCCCGCTTGCGGCGCATGACCCAGGCAGCGCCGCCCAGCGCCCCCACGGACGGCAAGGTGCGCCGTGGCAGGCCAGCCAAGGCACCCGCCCCGCCGGCCCGGCAGCTCGACCTGGTGGACGCCCTGGCCGCGCAGAAGGCCAGCGGCGGGTCACAGGGAGCGAAGTGACCCCGCCGCCGCCGTTCCGCCTGGTGTATCGCGCCTTCGACGCGGTGGAGTTCGACCCGGCCAAGAGCGACGAGGTGTTCGAGGCGCGCGGCTTCGACCTGGGCTTCATCAGCCGCATCTTCCCGGGCTACGTGCTGGAGCGCGGGGACACGCGCCAGGACTACGGCGAGCCGCGCTTCAAGGTGATCGGGGAGTTGCTGGGCGAGGTGTACGTGGTCATCTACACCCCAAGGGGCCGAACCTGCCGCCTCATCACGGCCTGGGTCGCCGACCTCGTGGACAGGGACCTGTGGCATGACCGATAAGCGCACCGTGACCGTCGACCAGTCCGACCCCAACCGGGGCCGCTTCGACCCGAGCCGCGTGGGCAAGCCGAACCCGGCCGACACGGAGCCATACCCGGCGACCAGCCCCGAGGTCGCGGAGGCCACCCGCGCCGAGCTGGCCGAACTGCGCCGCCGCATGGCCCGCAAGATCGCCTAGAGGGCCGCCGGACGGATCGGCATGGCCGCCGGGCGCACCGTGACCGCGGACCAGTCCGACCCCACCCGGGGCCGGGTGGACCGCGCCCGCATGGGCCGGCGCAACCCGGCCGACACCGAGCCGCGCCCGCCCATCTCGGCCGAGGACATCGAGGCCACCCGCGCCGAGTTGGCCGAGCTGCGCCGCCGGAGGGCCTGCCCGCCCCGGCTGCTCAGGGAGGACGTGACGGAGCTGCTGATCGCCTCGCTGAAGGAGGCCGTGAGGATCATGGCAGGCGAGATCCCGTCCGGCCGGGTCCACACGGCGGAGGACATCGCCGCCAGGGCGGGGCCGCAGGGGGTGCAGGAGGCGGCGCGGCAGGCGCGGCGGCGGTAGGGCCGGCAAGTAACGGCACCCCGCCCAGGGGTCTCCCTGGGGCGTCCTGGGGCAGTCCTTGCGCGGCCTCGACTGGCGCCGGGCGGCGGGCGGGCCTGGGGACTGTTGCAGGACTTGGCCGCGACTGCCCGGTCCTTTCCATAATGGTTATTCTGCGTTGCTGCGGTGCAGCATGGCGCGTCCCTTCATTCCCCTGACCAGTTCCTATAACACCAGCTTTTGGCACCGACAGTTTCGTGGGCAAGGGTCTGTGTGCTAGCCTGAAAAAGGTGGGGTGGGGGAGATGGGATTGCGCCGCCGTGGTTGGGTGTTGCTTTCGGCGGCCCTGTTCGTAGCGTTCCTTGCGGTCCTGGGCTGCTGGGCAGTTCTTGGCCTCACGGCCGAACCGGAGCCGCTGCCGCGCTTGCTGCGCGGCGTGGATACGCGCGGTGGTTGGTGGGGCGCCTGCCCGCCCCTGAAGCCGGACACAGAACTTGCCCTGTCGCCCCAGCTCAACCTGCGCCTGCTGCACGAATTCCCCCCCGGCTCTGCGGAAAGCCGGCTCGCCGCGGAATTGGCCAAGATAGGCTTTCACAAACTCGCTCCGTGCAAGGAAGACCCCACCGTTCAGGTGACGTCCTTCACGCAGCGCGGTGGGTCAATTTACCACCCCCCAATGTTCGTCACCGTATTCTGGAAGCTGGATGCCTCCGGCGCCCTCGTCTGGACAAAGGGCTTCGTCGACTTCAACGGCTTGTAGGCATCGAATTTCCATAACGTCCGTTATCAGCCTTGCGTATGGAAAGTCAGGCGTCGATTGCTACTCAAGGTTGTCTGCAAGAGGTCACTACTCCAAGACGGGAGTTAATGGGATACCAGGAAGAAATGCCCACCCAGAACCTTAACCTTTATGTTGCGGGTAAAATTACGTGTGCGCCCTGAGCTGGCAATTGCTGACAAATCCAGCTTATCATAGTTTGAACATGCCTCAACCGCATTGATCCACTCGTCAGTACGAAGCTCGGGCGACAAAAGCAATTGGTCCGTTTCGTCGTAGATGAGCACGTCGAGTTCACGAGTTGTAATACCGCCGCCGGACTCATCCCAGAACCAAGCCTTGAAGCGTATCGGTGCAGACAGCATTTCATTTATTTGAGTGATATAGTATGGGCGCACGAGTGCAAAGCGCAGGTAGTCCGGATTAAGTCCGGTGTAGTATTGCAAGCTGATCAAGGAGAATGCTGCGAGGACGGCGGCCAGTATAGAAAGCAAATGCTTCCAATTAAGATTGATTAAATTGTATAAGAAAGCACTCACTGTATAAATAAGCATTGCTAAGAAAATCAGCGTCATGGGCATGAAGAAAAGAAATTTAAAGTCATATGCGCTGGCTATCTCGCCACCGGCCTCCAACAGGCAAATAAAGCTAAGTAAGATAACTGCATAATGCGACCGAAAGCAATCATTGTTCAGGTTAGGCATGTGCAGATATCCTAAGTTCCGCGAACGCCACCACGCCCCAAGCCGGCCAGGTGTTTTCCTGTTGTAAATGTATGTCGCAGAAGGGCAAAGCGGTGCGACAAGTTCCGCGACACGGCCTTACATAGGTTCCCCGTTCGCTTGCTCCTTGGACCCCATCTATGGCGGACTTGCCAGGCTGGTTCAGGGCAGGCAGCGTTCGTGTCCATGGCCGACCATGGACAACCCCCGGACGAATGGCTGACGCTTACTGAGGCGGCAGCCCGGACAGGCTATACACGGGAGGCGCTGCGCCAGCGTGTCCGGCGCGAAACACTGCCTGCAACTAAGGGCAATGACGGCGTGGTACGGGTTCACCTCCGGGACCTGGCCGACTTACCACCTCCGGACGAGTCCACGGCTGACCATGGACAGGCTGACGACGTGACTACTGCCGTAGCCCTGGACGCTCTGGTAGCTACCGTGGCCGATCTCCGGGCCGACCTGGCACGAACCCGGACAGCCCTGGACATGGCCTCTGCCGACCGCCTGGCCGACCACGGACGGGCAGTACGGGCGGATGCTGTAGCTGCGGCAGAGGCCAAGCGGGCGGACGTGGCGGAGGCCAAGTTGACCGCGGCGGAAGCTGCGTTGGCCGAGGCGCGGACGCCATGGACGTTGCGAATCGTTCGAGCTTGGCGGCGCCCGGCTGAGTGATTGTTGGTGCCCCGGCGTGGGATTACGACACAGAATAGGATGGGCTTTATTGTTTCTTGGGACAAGCTGCGGGCGAGCACCGGCCGAGAGAATTGGGCATGAGGAAGGGGGTACGCATTGTATACACCCTTTATCTGCACCAACGGTGCATTGGTCCATATGGACACCCTTCACGGCACCCACATGGCACCGTGACGGCACCAGCATGGCACCCGGACGGAACCAACAGTCGCGCCAGCGGCGAAAAGCACCTGTCCGTTCGCAACGGGTGGCAGCAACCTGGCCGCATGACAGACAGCACAGCCGCCAGGCTCTTCCGCAAAAAGCCCGTCCGGTCCTACCGGCGCCGCGGCGAGGTTTACTCGTGGCTGCGCGCCTACCAAAAGGAGGTGGCAGCCGCCCTTGCGCGCGAGGAGCTGACCTGGGCGCGGCTGATCGCCGACATCGCGCTCGACGGCGTGACTGGGCGGGCTGGGGCACCTCTGACGGCCAACGCCGCGCTGCGGGTGTGGCAGCGCGTGAGCCGAGACGCCGCGGCCAGTCTGGCGGCAGATGCAGCCAAGAAGCGGCCCAAGTTCCCCTCGCACATCTCGCCCGACTGGCGACCGCAGCCGGTCCAGCCACCCCCTCCCACCCGGCCACCCATGCCGGCCATTGCACCTGTCCATGCAGGAACGCCTCTGCCCTCAAGCGACGGCATCGTGATCAGTCCTGAGGCGCAGGCGAAGATCGACCGGGCGCTGGAGAGGATGGCCGCAGAAGACCGCAGGAAATTCCGGTTCGGTGGGTGAACCGCTCTGATTGCGTGCCAGGGCGTGCATCATCACGCGCCGCCATCGTTGGTCATGCTTTCAAGAGTCGTGCTGAACCTGAACGGATCGAGTTTATCGAGCGATTTGACAGACAGGTTCAGCCCATACTCCGGTGCGCTTTTCAAGCCCTCGTAGTCCCTATCCACAAACACGCTGTCAGGCTTGAGCCAGCGCGCGGCAGGGATGAGGAAAAGGTCAGGCTCCGCGTCACGGAACAGGACCAGGGCCATCAGCATATTAGGGCGAATGCGAAACTTCGACTTCTGGGCGAACACGTATCTTTTGTTACGGAGCGACTTCACCTGAACATCCCAATAGCAGCCAGGCTCACGGCGCAGCACAAAATCAATCCCGCGATCGTCAACCTCGGATGCATAGACCTCGAAGCCATGCAGCACGAGCTGCATCTTCACAAAGTACTCAGCATACCGGCCTACCTGCTGCGTGCTGAGGCTACTCCAGCGATGGGCACTTGGCGTCACAGTTTACACCTCAAGTGATGCAGGCCAAGCTGAACCGTGTTGTTCCGTCCGGCTTTTGTCCAGGGATTGTCCGGTTTCTGTCCGGCTTGCGAAAACGGAATGGTCTCCCACAGACTAAGTCATCCCTTACGGGATGGTTGGCGCAGGTTGCCGCTGCGCGCCGCCCGGTGTGCAAGGTGAGCACTGGGCATTAGGAACCCGCCTCGACCACACCCCCATGCGGGGCCACCACCCGGCACAGTTCGTCGGCCGCGGCCTCGCTCTCGGCCGCGCCGTGCCAGCACCCGTGCGCCCCGTCCCAGGCCAGCCCCCATGTCCTCCGCAGCACCCCTTCCCGGAAGACGTGCGGGGGCGTTCGGGGGAAGCGCACGGTGACGGCGACCTGGTTGGTCCGGCCCTGCCGCGCGTGCCGCGCCAGGTCCCGGCCGGCCTCGTCGGTCAGCGGGCGCAGGGCGGCATGGGCGCGGCCCACGTCCGCCGCCCGCACCCACGCCTTCACCTCGACCAGCTCGGCCGCCCGGCGCCGGGCACGGTGGTCCCGCACCCGCTGCGCGCCGACACTTGCCGCCGGGTTGCCCGCGTCCCGCTCGCCCCGGTCCTGCCCGTTTTTGTCCGCGTCGTCCACGCCGGCTCCCGCTCGCTGCATTGGGCGTTAGCCCTAATGCATATTGCGTCTGCACGCCTTCGCTCGCTGCGCTCCCCGGTGCAGAACGTGCCGCCGAGAAGGGGAGAGGTCAGCAGGTTCCCCTGCGTCAGCCGCTACTGCCGCGTCAGCGCCTGGATGCTGGCATTGGCCGCCTGCGCCCCCGCCATGGCCGCATCATCGGCTGCGCTGCTGGTGCGACGGTCCAGCTCGGCCAGGAAGGCGCATTCGCGTGGGGCAAAGCCGGCGGCCTCGCATCGCGCGGCGAACCGCATGGCGGACCGCTCTGCCGCACGCTTGCTGACGTGAGCCAGGCCGATCGCCACCCCCACGGCCAGGCTCGTTGCCATCATGCCTCCAGCAGCCCACCTTGCCCGCCGCATCCCGCGCTCCATCCCTGCTCATGCGCCTGGACGATACGGCGTACCGTGAAATCCTCCACGGCGCCAGGATGCTCGCCAGCTTGCCATCAGGCGGCGTGGGCAGCCGCCTGGTCCCGTTCAGCCCGCTTCCCTGCCAGCCCTTTGTTCGGCCCTGGCCGGAGGCCGGGAGTCGATGGATCGGGACGCCCTTCGTTCCGACGCCCCCCGGCGGCTGCGGCGCGCAGTGGAGGGCAAGGGCGGCGCCGTTTGGCGCCGGGACCGGACCCGCGCGCAGCCACGCGCAGCCGCTCCTTGGCGGCGAGCATGGCGAGCACGGGGAGGACCCACCCCTTGCCCGCAGCGAGCACCGTGGCATCCCTACTGCGAGAGGCAGCGCGAGTTATCCACAGCGGAAAGTTCAATTTCTTCTTAAGTTCAGATTCAGGGGGTCGCAACTATTTGATTTTGCTTGTATAAAATGGGTCAATTGTGACTAAACGGGCGGATCGTTGTGACTAAACGGGCGGATCGTTGTGACTAAACGGGCGGATCGTTGTGACTAAACGGGCGGAT
>CAXTJZ010000204.1:0-7228 GCA_964244695.1 uncultured Acetobacteraceae bacterium | reverse complement strand
GCTCTCCATCCGCAAAGCTTCCGGTTTGCCGTCCCAGCCAAAGACATCCTTCATATGTACCATGCCGACGATGTCATCGAGCTGTTCGCGATAGACCGGCATTCGGCTGTGGCCCTCGCGGCGTATCAGCTCGACCGCCTGGTCCCACGTCAGGTCCACGGGCATGGCGATGATGTCGGCGCGCGGGATCATCACGTCGTCTGCGGTGGCGCCGCGCAGGCGGAGCACGTTGGCGATGAGCGCGCGTTCCTGGCGGTCGAGTTCGGGGATCTCGCCGTCAGTGTCGCCGGCGTCGGCGGCTTCCTGGACGAGTTCGGCTATGGATTCGCGCACGCCGTGCTCGTGGCGGCGGGCGCGGGTGCCCAGGAGGCTGCCTATGCGGTTGAGGAGAGTGGTGCCGGAGGAGTCGCTCATCGAGCGGCACTGGAGAAGGAAGAAAGGCCTTCTTTTTTGGAAAAAAGAAGCAAAAAACTTTTGTCACTGCGCTGGCATGTAGGTGCGCGCCGGTTTTGCAGAGACGCGCTCTGGCAGAACCAGGGCGTGTCCCGATGCAGGCGGGGTAGCAAACGTTTTTTGGTTCTTTTTTTCAAAAAAGAACTGCTTGCCTTGCCTTCCTTCATCTTCGCTTCCACGGATTAGGCACGCCGATCCGGCTGAGGATACGCGCCTCCTCCATCTCCATCCGCCGCGCGTCGCCTACGTGGTGGTGGTCATGCCCGCGCAGATGCAGCGCGCCATGGACGACAAGGTGGGCCAGGTGGTCGCTGGGAAGGCGGCCTGCAGCGGCGGCCTCACGTCGCACGGTGCCTAACGCGAGCACAATGTCCCCGCCGAGGAAACCGCCCGCGGGGCTGGGGCCGAGGTTGAAGGTCAGCACGTTCGTGGGCTTGTTGCGGCGGCGGTGCAGGGCGTTGAGGGATTTCACCGCGCGGTCTGAGCTCAGCACCACCGTGCCGGCGCCGCCGGCGGCCATGGCGGCGCGGGCTGCGAGGCGGGCGGCGCCCGGCACCAGGCGGTTCCAGCCAGCATCCTCTACGAGGATGGTTGGCTGGGTAGGTCGGAACCCCGCTTGCGCGGGGTTAGGACTGGACGGTTCCATCGATCTCCCGGCGCGTACGGCCTCGGGTGGTCTCCCGGGCCGCGGCCGCACGCTGATCATAGGCGTCCACGATGCGGCCGACCAGGGGATGGCGAACCACATCACGCACGCCGAAGCGGGCGAAGCCGATGCCCTGGACGCCCTCGAGGGTTTCCACGGCATCACGCAGGCCGCTGCGTGTGCCGGGGGGAAGGTCGATCTGGGTGAGGTCGCCGGTGACGACCATACGTGTGCCCTCGCCCATGCGGGTGAGGAACATCTTCATCTGTGCCTCGGTGGTGTTCTGCGCTTCGTCGAGAATTACGAAGGCATGGGCCAGGGTGCGGCCGCGCATGAAGGCCAGCGGGGCCACTTCGATCTCGCCCGTGCCCATGCGGCGGATGACCTGGTCGCCTGGCATCATGTCGTGCAGGGCGTCGTAGAGCGGGCGGAGATAGGGGTCGATCTTCTCCTTCAGGTCGCCGGGAAGGAAGCCCAGGCGTTCGCCGGCTTCCACGGCGGGACGGCAGAGGACGATGCGTTCCACGCGTCCGGCCAGCAGCATGGCGACGGCCTGGGCCACGGCCAGGTAGGTTTTGCCGGTGCCGGCGGGGCCGAGGGCGAAGACCATTTCGTGCTTGGCGAGCGTCTCGATATAGGTGGTCTGGCCTGGCGAACGGGGGCCCACGGCGCCGCGGCGGGTGCGTATGGCGGGCAGGTCCGAGAGCGGCAGGCGGGGGTCTTCGTCGGTGCGGTTCATCAGGCGTATGGCTGCGTCCACGTCACCGGCGGCGACACTCTGGCCTTTTTCCAGCCGGCGGTAGAGGCCTTGCAGGGCGGCTTCGGCGGCCTGCACGCGGTCCGGCTCGCCGCTGATGTTCACCCTGTTGCCGCGGCATGCGAGGCGCACGCCAAACCCTTGTTCCAGCCGCACCAGGTGCCGATCGTGATCGCCGAGCAGCAATGGCAGCAGGGCGTTATCGTTGAAGTTGATCGTGATGGCGCGGCCGGGCGCCGGGGTAGGGACGGCGGGGATGATTTGGGTCAAGCGCAGGCCTTCTCCTTGAGGAACTCTCCAGACAGGGAATTGGTGTGCGCGGCGACGATGCACACCGGGATCTCCTGACCGATCAGCGAGGCTGGGGCGGTCAGGTGAACGGGTTGGAGCCAGGGCGCCCGGCCGGCGATCTGGCCGGGGTGTCGGCCGGGGCCGGTGACCAGCACGGGGACGGTCAGGCCCACGCAGCTTGCGTTGAACGCGGCCTGCTGGATGCGCAGCAGGTCCTGCAGCACGTGGAGGCGACGGTCCTTTTCCGCTTCGGGCACCTGGAAGGGCGCGCCGGCAGCCGGCGTGCCGGGGCGCTGGGAGTATTTGAAGCTGTAGGCCTGGGCGAAGCGCACGTCGCGTATGAGCTGCAGCGTCGCTTCAAAATCGGCTTCGGTCTCGCCGGGGTGGCCGACGATGAAGTCCGACGACATCGCCAGGTCCGGGCGGGCGGCGCGCAGGCGGCGGACGATGTCCAGGTACTCCGCCGCGGTATGGCGGCGGTTCATCGCGGCGAGCATGCGGTCCGAGCCGGACTGCACGGGCAGATGCAGGAAGGGCATGAGCTGGGGCAGGTTGGCGTGGGCGGCGATCAGGGCCGCGTCCATGTCGCGCGGGTGGGAGGTGGTGTAGCGCAGGCGGGCGAGGCCGGGGATCTCGGCCAGCGCGGTGAGCAGGCCGGCGAGGGTGCCGCCGGCGCCGTCACCGTGCCAGGCGTTGACGTTCTGGCCGAGCAGGGTGATCTCGCGCGCGCCGGCCGCCACCATGCGGCGGGCTTCGGCAAGGACGCTCGCGGCGGGTCGGCTGGCCTCGGCGCCGCGCGTGTAGGGAACGACGCAGAAACTGCAGAACTTGTCGCAGCCTTCCTGGATGGTGAGGAAGGCGGTGAGACCGCCGGCCGTCTGCGCGGCGGCTGCGTCCGGAAGGTGGTCGAACTTCGATTCGGCAGGGAAGTCGGTGTCGATGACGGCGCCGGCGGCGCGGCTGGCCTGGGCCACCATTTCCGGCAGGCGGTGGTAGGTCTGCGGGCCGAGCACGATGTCCACGTAAGGGGCGCGGGCCAGGATCTCGGCGCCTTCGGCCTGGGCCACGCAGCCGGCAACGGCCAGGATAGTGCGGCGGCCGGTCTCGGCGCGGGCGGCCTTGACCACGCGCAGGCGGCCAAGCTCGGAGAACACCTTTTCGGTGGCACGGTCGCGTATGTGGCAGGTGTTCAGGATGACCATGTCGGCGTCCTCGGGCGAGGCGGCCGGGGCGTAGCCGAGCGGGGCCAGGACGTCCGCCATGCGGGCGGAGTCGTATACGTTCATCTGGCAGCCCCAGGTAATCACGTGCAGGCGCTTAGGGATGGGCATCAGACGGGGCTCCGGCTCTGTCCCGCTTGGGGCGGGAAAGAGCGGAGAGATCGCGAGGCGCGGGTGCGCCGTCAACTGTTTCCCGTGCTGAACATCTGTGTCTCCATCATGCTAGTGAAATGGGGATGTTGTTTCGAGTCTTGGTCAAGGGAAGAAAGCAAGGCCTGCTTTTTTGAAAAAAGAAACAAAAAACTTTCACCAGGCCGTCGAGGACCTGTCCGCAGCCGCCGACAGGGAGCAGAAGTTTTTTGGCTCTATTTTTCAAAAAAGAGCTGCTTTCTTGCCTGCTTACGCAAACGCCGCCGCACCCGCGGGCGCCGGCAGCACGCCCTCTAGCGGCCGCGCCGGACGATTCTGCCGCAGCGCCGCCGCACCGTCGGCCACCACCTGCCAGGCCGCCTGGCTGAGCGCCTTGCGGGAGGGGAAGTCCGCCGGATCGAGCGGCGTGTGGAACAGCAGGGTGACGCGCTTGCCGCGCCATTGGGCGACGCGCCAGACATGCGGCGCCAGCTCCATGTCACCATACCAGGCGAACACGCTGCGGCTGCTCCGGCTGACCGGCAGGCCGGCCAGGCGATCATAGACGACGGAGACTGGCTGGATCAGCGGGCTAGACTCGCCGTAGGCGGCGGCGAAGAAGGAGGAGTGGAACGGCAGGACGCGCGAGCCGTCCGAGCTGGTGCCTTCGGGAAACAGGATCAGGTCGTCGCCACCGGCGAGCTTCTCCTGCATCTGGTCGCGTTCCCGGCCGATGCCCTGGCGGGAGCGGCTGACGAAAACAGTGCGGCCGAGGCGGGCGATGGTGCCGACGATCGGCCAGCTGGCAACATCGTCCTTGGCGACGAAGCAGGCGCGCAGGGTGCCGCCCAGGGCCGGGATGTCCAGCCAGCTTGCGTGGTTGCAGACGTAGATCAGCGCGCGCTGGTTCGGGCGCTCGGCACGCCGGGCGGCCGGGGCGCCGATTACGCGGATCTGCAGGCCGATCAGGCGGGCGACGCTGTGCCAGTAGAAGGCGGCAAAGCTGACGCGGGCGGGCGCGCGCATGACGAGGAAGACGGCCTGCAGGACGCAGGCGAGGGGCGTCAGGAGGCACACGCTGGCGATCCGGCGTACGGCGCGCAGCTGGCGCAGGATGTGGCTGTTGCGAGAGGCAGGCGCAGCCGTTGTTGGCTGCACGAGCACCGCGCCTCGGAGTGTGGGATTCAACCTGCTCATGTCAGTGCGGTTTTACGCCCTGGGGCCGTCGCGCGCGACGGTGGAAGTGTTACTGTTGCGCGACGGCACGCAGGTGTATCTTGTTTGCACTGGCCGTTGCGATGAGGAGATTACCAATGGAGGCAGCGGTCCTTTTTCGCAGATAGAGAGCCAAGCAACGTCTGCTCCCTCTCTCCTGCAACAACAACAAGCGGGCTAAGGCAAATCTGGACGGCGGAACAGCGTTCGGAACAAAGAGCCGTGCTTGCTTTGCCGTCCTACTTAAGCGCGTCCGCCCGAACGCGCTGCCGGGCGCCTTCCACGCAATTCCGGCCATGCCGCTTTGCCGTGTAGAGTTGTTGGTCCGCCGCTTCCACCAGTGATGACGAAGTCTGCCCTGGCGCCAGGACGGTGGCGACGCCGAGACTGATGGTGACGAGGTGATGCGGGCCGCCGCCGGGGTGGGGCAGGGCACGGTCAAGAATGGCGAGGCGCACGCGCTCGGCTACCGCGCAGCCTTCCTCGATCGATGTGTTGGGCAGGATGATGCCGAACTCCTCGCCGCCATAGCGCGCGAGGATGTCACGCTCGTCGCGCAGGCAGCGCGCGGCCGTCCGCGCCACCGCGCCCAGGCATTCGTCCCCGGCCTGGTGGCCCAGCGCATCGTTGAACTGCTTGAAGCAGTCTATGTCGAAAAGAATCAACGTGGTGGTCGCGGGTTTGGCGGCGGCGGCGGCCCAGAGCGTGGCCATCGTCTCGTCGAAACAGCGGCGATTGCCCAGGCCAGTGAGCGCGTCCACCTGGCTGAGCTGGGCGAGGGTGCGGTTCTGTGCGGCCAGCATCTCCCGTCCCAGGATTGCCTGGCGGGTGAACAGGAAGACCTTGCGATCCCGCAGGTCGATACGCCAGGCGAAGACGAGCGTGCCTATGCAGATCGCCAGATCCTTCAGGATCAGGGACGTTTCCATGTCAGACGGCACGAAAGGCGCGTTCAGCACCGCCCAGATGTAAATCAGGCAGGACACGGCGTTGATCGTGACAACCTGGCGCATGCCGAGCCGGCACGCGATGACCGCCAGAAGCAGAAGAGGAACACTCGTGAGGTTGGCCAGGGCGGACGGGTTGGTGGTCCGGGCAGTCTCCAGCGCGGAGATCATCGTGGGCGCGATCAGCAGGGCGGTGACGGCGGGGGAGACCCACCTGGTGAGCAGATCGCGCGAGTCCAGCACGACATAGGCCAGCGCCGCCGGCGTGAGGACGGCGAAACGTAACAGGGCCGACAGGCCCAGCACCTCCGGGCTCGCGTGGATTTCGGAGATGATTATTATGTCGAAAATCGCGGCTACGATGCAGACCACGATGCGGTTGTGCAGTCTGGCACCCAAATGCTGTTCGTGCAGGTAGCCGTGCTCCAGCGCAGGGTCGTGGAAACGCGCTGAGAGACGCGGATGCGCCAGCTCCCTTTCTATCTCGGATAGGCCCGCAGGGATGGTGCTTGGTTGCGTGGCCTGTTCCTCGCTCCGTCCGCAGCGCCCACGCGCTGCCCTGCCGTTCTAGGTTCGATACACTAACAAATCGACAACGAAATACCAGCCTTTGTTGAGCGCGGCAGGAAAACGAGTAAGAAAGGCCTTCTTTTTTGAAAAAAGAAGGCCTTGCCTTTACGCCCGCTTACGCTGCTTGGCGCGCGGCTGCTCCGGCAACAGCGGTGCCAGGAAGCGCCCGGTGTGGCTCTCCTCGATGCCGGCGATTGTCTCCGGCGTGCCCTCCGCTACAATACGGCCGCCGCCGTCGCCGCCCTCGGGGCCCATGTCGATCACCCAGTCGGCCGTCTTGATGACCTCCAGATTGTGCTCGATGACGATGACGGTGTTGCCCTGGTCGACAAGCGCCTGCAGCACCTCCAGCAGCTTGCGGGTGTCCTCGAAATGCAGGCCGGTGGTGGGCTCGTCCAATATATAGAGCGTGCGGCCGGTCGCGCGGCGGGCCAGCTCCTTGGCGAGCTTGATGCGCTGCGCCTCGCCGCCCGACAGCGTGGTGGATTGCTGGCCCAGGCTGATGTAGCCGAGGCCCACGCGCTGCAGGATGCTCAGGCGGTCGTTGATGCGGTTGACGGCGGAGAACAGCGGCTGCGCCTCGTCCACCGTCATCGACAGGATGTCGGCGACCGAGTGACCCTTGAACTTGATCTCCAGGGTCTCGCGGTTGTAGCGGGCGCCCTTGCAGGTGTCGCAGGTGACGAAGACGTCCGGCAGGAAGTGCATCTCGATCTTCAGCACGCCGTCGCCCTGGCAGGCCTCGCAGCGGCCGCCTTTGACGTTAAAGCTGAAGCGGCCGGATTTGTAGCCGCGCACCCGGGACTCCGGGAGTTCGGCGAACCAGTCGCGTATCGGGGCGAACAGGTCGGTGTAGGTGGCGGGGTTGCTGCGCGGGGTTCGGCCGATCGGCGACTGGTCGATGTCGATGATCTTGTCGAGCTCGCCCAGCCCGTCGATGCGTGTGTGGGCGGAGGGGACCTCGCCCGAGCCCATCAGCTTACGCGAGACGGCCTTGTAG
>CAXTJZ010000203.1:0-7229 GCA_964244695.1 uncultured Acetobacteraceae bacterium | reverse complement strand
TCGTGGCGCTCGTCTCGGACGCCGGCACGCCGCTGGTCTCGGACCCCGGCTTCCGCCTGGTGCGGGCCGCCATCGCCGCCGGCCAACACGTGGAAGCCGTGCCGGGGGCGAACGCCGCGACCACCGCGCTCATCCTGTCCGGCCTGCCGCCGCACCCCTATTTGTTCCTTGGCTTCCCGCCACCGCGCAACGCGGCCCGTGCCGCCGGCTTCGCCCGCCTGCGCGCGGCCGAACGCGCCGGCCTGTCGGCCACGCTCATCTGGTACGAAGCACCGCACCGCCTGGCAGAGACCCTGGCGGACATGCAGTCGGCCTTCGGCGACCGGCCGGCCGCAGTCGCGCGCGAACTGACGAAGCGTTTCGAGGAGGTACGCCGCGCCAGCCTTGCCGACCTGGCCGCGCACTACGCGCAGAACGCGGCGCGCGGCGAGATCACCGTGGTGGTGGGCGCCGCACCTGAGGAGGCGGCCGGCGAAGACGACCTGGACGCGCTGCTCTCTGCGGCGCTGCAGACACAGAGCGTGCGCGAGGCGGCGGCGGGGGTGGCTGAAGCCACCGGGCTGCCGCGGCGGGCGGTGTATGCGCGGGCTTTGGCGCTGCGCGGAGATTAGGGAAGCAAGCAGTCCCTTTTTGAAAAAAAGGACCAAAAACCTCTCGCTCATCCGCATTTGTGGCGGTTCGGCAAGTCCTGAGACGCATCGTTGCAGAGACGGGCGGTATTTCGTTGCCCACCTTGCATTAGCACCGTATTCACGATTTTGTGATTACAATCGCGATGTCTGAAGAGGCTGTGCCATGACCCTGCTTCGTGTTCTCGCCCTCGCCTTCCTGGTTTGCGGCCCCGCCTCCGGGGCGCTCGCCGCCTCCGACGTCAGCCAAGCCGCATCGCCCACGATACCTTTGGGCCTGAAAGTCTGTCTGGTAGGCGCGGCACTGGGCGCCGCCGTGGAACGCCTGCGCTCCGGCCCAAACACACGCAGGCCGTAAGAACGTTCCGCGACAGCGCCGGCGAAAATTTTACTTCCGTTCGCATCTGCCACCGCCGCGCTCTGATGTTCAACGCCCATCTGTAGCCAGCTTGGGCGCGACAGCGGAGTCAAAAGTCTTTTGCTTCTTTTATTCAGAAAAGAAGGTCTTACTTCCTTTCCCCTGCAGCAACCAGGCGAACTCAAAGATAAGGCATGCAAAGCCGAGCCAAAGCGTCGCGCAGCCGGACGGCCAAGCTGCGAGCGCGCAGATCCGCCTCCGTCAGCAACTCCCCGCGGCATCTTGCAACGAAGCCCGCCAGCAACACCGCCTCTTCCGCCGCGTAACTCTCCACGCACAGCTCGAAATTCAGCCGGAACGAGCGTATGTCCCAGTTACAGCTCCCGATCAGGAGCCACTCCGAATCCACGATCATCAGCTTGGAGTGACGGAACGGCGGCGGTGACAGCCACACGCGCACGCCGTCCGACAGGATCGGCCCCACATTCGCCCGCGCCGCCCAGTTCACCAGCGTCTGGTTGCTCTTGCGCGGCATCACCACGTCCACGCGGACGCCGCGCATCGCCGCCAAGGACAGCGCCGCGCCCAGCCGCTCGTCGGGCAGGAAATACGGCGTCATGACAACGATGCTTTCGCGCGCGCAAGCCACCGCCTGCAGCACCGCGAACTCTATCTTCTCCACGTCCTCGTCCGGGCCTGAGCCGATCACGCGTGCGGCGACGCCAGCCCCTTCGTTCGCCCGCAGCACCGGAAACCACGCCTCGCCGCCCAGGGTCTCGCCCGCCGCGAACAGCCAATCCTGCGCGAACGCTTCCACCAGTTGGCCCACAACCGGGCCGTCGAAGCGGAAATGCGTGTCCTGCACGGGATGCTTCGTGTGGCAGGCGAGAACGTTGTCATCGGCGATGTTCAGCCCGCCGGTAAACCCGACCCGGCCGTCCAGGACGAGTATCTTCTTGTGCGAGCGCAGGTTCAGGAACGGCATGCGCCACGGCAGCGGCGAGTGCAGGAAGCGCGCCGCCTTCACGCCACGCCGGCGCAGCGCGTGATAGGCCGGCGAGCGCAGCCAGCCGCCGCCAATGCCGTCGATCAGGACACGCACGGCCAGGCCGCGCTCCCGCGCGTCGTCCAGCGCGTCCACGAACCGGCCGCCCCAGGCATCATCCTGGAACAGATACGAGGACAGGCCCACGCTGTGTTCCGCCGCGGCAATCGCCGCCAGCATCGCCGGGTAGCCCTCATCGCCGTTCTGGAACACCGCGATCGTGTTGCCAGCCAGCAGCGGCCGCCCGCTGACGCGGCCGTTGCCCACCCCCAGCGCCGCCAGATGCGTGTCCCCGTCAGGCTCCGTCGTGGCGCTCGCCGGCGCGGACGGGCCGCCGGCGCCAGGCCGCAACCGCCGCGCCCGGCGTTGCACCCGGTTGACGCCGAGCACGTAGTAAGCCGCGGCGCCGGTAAACGGCGCGAACCACGCGAGCCCTATCCAGCCGACAGCGGTCGCCACCTCCCGCTTACGCAACAACACGTGCAGCGTCACGCATATCGCCAGGAAAAGGCCGAGCGGGAAGAAGATCGCGTGGCGCATGTTGAGCAGGGTTGGCAGGAAATCGGTCATTCAGGAAAGCAAGCACTTCTTTTTTGAAAAAAAGAAGCAAAAAACTTTTGCTCCTGACGCCTGCACGATGGTGCGTGCATATGTGCGAGCGCGCGTGATTGCAGAATAGTCGGTGGCTGACAATGAGCTCTTCATTTTCGAGAACAGAAGCAAAAGGCCTTTGTTGACTGTCGCGGTTCGTTCCAAAACGGCGCGACAGCGGAGTCAAAAGTTTTTTGGTTCTTTTTTTCAAAAAAGAACTGCTTGCCTTGTCTTCCTCGGCCGCAACAAAAGCCAAATAAACAACGCCTCACTCCCTGTCCCGCCGCGCCTGCCGCTCGGCCACTTCCGCGTTGCTCAACCGCGCATCGTACACCGACCGCGGCTCGACCGTGCGCGCCACGAGCGTCGCTCCGGCCACAACCAGGAGCATGGGCACGATCCCGGCACGCGCCTGTCCCGTCAGCTCCATCATCAGCACCACTGTCGAGACGGGCCCCTGCGTGGTTGCCGCCACCATCGCTGCCGCGCCGAGCACCGCGTACAAGCCGGGCGGCGTGCCCGGCCAGACGAGCGACCACGCATAGCCCAGCGCCGCGCCTAGCAGCGCCCCAAACGTCAGGCTGGGCGTGAACAGCCCGCCGGGTGCGCCAGCCCCCAGGCACAGCAGCGTGGCCGCCGGTTTCAGCACGAGCAGTGCGAACAGCAGCGGTGCGGCCACCCGCCCGGTGAACAGCAGCTGGGCCAGGTCCCGCCCGTTGCCCAGCACCTGCGGATAGGCGATGGAGACCGCACCCAGCACGCCCAGCGCCAGCACGGGCACCACCAGCCGCCGCAGGCCTTTCGGCCTGTGCTTGTCCGCCCAGGCCACCGCCCGGACCACGCCCACGGACACCAGGCCGACCAGCGGCCCGGCCAGCAGGGCCCAGGCCACCGCCGCACCTGGCGCGGTGGTGGCCGGGATCACGTAGATCGGCCCGTCCGGCAGGAACATCCAGGCGACGCCGGCGGAAGTGAGGCAAGTCACCAGCGCGGGCACCACGAAGCGCAGCGCCAGCTCGCCGCGCAGTACTTCCAGCGCGAACAGCGCGCCACCCAGCGGCACGCCGTACACCGCCGCCATGCCTGCGCCGGCGCCGCACGCCACCAGCAGCCGGCGCAGCTCGTCCGGCAGTCTGGTCCGGTCCGCCATGAAGTTGCCGAGCACCGCGCCTGCCTGTTTCGGGGCGCCCTCGCGGCCCAGGGACGCGCCCATGGCGACGATCAGGATGGAGAGGACCGCACTTCCCAGCGTGCGCAAGGCGGGCAGCCGGCCGGCGTGGAACCAGAGTGCCGCCGTGATGTCGATGCTGTTGGAACTGGAGAGCTGGGTGAGCAGGAACTGCCCCAGGCCGGTCAGCAGCCCGGCCCCCAGCAGCGCCGCCAGATGCAGCCAGGCCGGCGCGTGGGAGGCCGCCTGCAGCAGATCCTCGCCCGGGCCTGGCCACACGCTGTGCTGCACCGTCCACAGCAATCCGGTCAGCGCCGCGGCCGCGAGCCCCGTGCCCGCGCCCGTCAGCAGCACGGCCAGCCAGAACCCGGCCGCAGCCCGTGTTGCCAGTATAGGCGCGATCATGAACGCCGCAGTTTCGGGATGCCGGTCATGGCCAGCCGTGTCGCCCACCCGCCGCAGTTCCGCCAGCAAGAAACGCCGCAAGACGGGCGCAAACCCCCATGCCACCGGGGGAGTAAAAGTTTTCTGGTCCTTTTTTCAAAAAAGGACTGCTTGCCTTCCTTCCTTGCCCCGCCCGCCAAGCAGTCCAATCTGGTTGGAGAGAAAGGACCCATCCCCGTGCTGATCCGCGCCGCCGCCCTAGCCGTCCTCCTGGCAACCGCCGCACAGGCACAGCCTGCCGCGCCGCTGCCCACGGTCAACACGCCCACGCCGGGCCAGCCCACCCTGCCGGCGGCGCAGCTCCGCCAGCTTCTGGCGCCCATCGCGCTGTATCCGGACCCGCTGCTGGCCAACATCCTGGCCGCGTCCACCTACCCGGCACAGATTGTCGAGGCGCAGCGCTTCCTGGCCGACCCCGCCCAGGCCGGCCAGTCCGTGGACCAGCTCACCGGCGCAGCCGCCGCGCATGACTGGGACCTGAGCGTGACCGCCCTGCTCGCCTTTCCGCAAGTGCTGCAGATGCTGGATTCAAACCTGGAATGGACCGAGCATCTCGGCCGCGTGTTCACCACGC
Source organism: uncultured Acetobacteraceae bacterium (assembly GCA_964244695.1). GTDB lineage: Bacteria > Pseudomonadota > Alphaproteobacteria > Acetobacterales > Acetobacteraceae > BOG-908. Next base: position 2,420 of record CAXTJZ010000203.1, on the reverse strand, counting down.
AGCAGGCGGACGTGTTCGCCGCCGTGCAGTCGCTGCGCCAGCTCGCCCAGCAGGCCGGCGCATTGACGAACGGCCCCTATGACAGCGTGGTGGATGCCGGCGGGGACATCCAGATTCTGCCGCCATCCGCGCAGGACGTGTACCTGCCCAGCTACAACCCTGCCTGCGTGTATGGCCCAGATCCCGCCTGCGCGCCCGACCAGGACCAGGTCGGCTGGCTGACGGACGACCTGCTGCCCTACGGCTACCTGCAATGGGGCAGCCTGGACTGGCGCCAGCACAACATACGCTACAATGACCGCTCGCGGGATGGCGCGCCGGTCTGGCGGCACGGCGCGTTCGCCTCGCACGCCCACGCGTTCAATTACGCACCGGCTGCGAACCAGCTCTATCGCGCGCGCCAGGTGTCCCGTCCGGCGTTTCGTATCGCGTCTCCCGTGCGGCCGGTGTTCCGCGCGGCGCCGGTGCAGCGTGCGGCGCCGCCTGTGGCGATTGCGCATTTTGCGGGTGGGGGGCGGAGGTAAGAAAGCAAGCGGTTCTTTTTTGAAAAAAAGAACCAAAAAACTTTTGTCTCTGTCAGGTGCGCTTTGTGGAAGCGTACGCTTCAACAAGCGGCGACAGCGCGGACAAGAGCTTTTTGCTTCTTTTTCTCGAAAAAGAAGGTTTTGCTTCCTTCTCCGATGTCGCATGTTCCGGGTTTCCAAATAACCAGAGTTTCCCCTGTCTACTGGACCCACGCCCGCGAAAACAGCATGTGATAGATCGGCGAGAACGCAAACCCGCCGACCCGCGCCGAAACCAGATCCAGCATGTTTACCTGGAACAACCCGACACCAGGCGCCGCATCGGTGATCTCCCTGTCCACACGGCCCCATGAAGCAGCCGCCGCCGCGTCATCCACGCCTTCCAGGGCCATCGCGCGGTCCATCTCCGCGTCCACGTGCGCGTCGCAATACCCCGCCATGTTTATCGACGAATCCGATCCCGGGTGGAACGACGCGCAGCCATACATCACCTGCAGGAAATCCGAAGCCGCCGGGTAATCCTGGTAGAAATCCTCCAGGCTCATCTGCACATGGTTGCTGCTGTTCTGCGAATATACGAACGCGATGTTGGAGGAGACCGCGCGCACATGCGCACCATAGCCGATGTCGGCCAGCACGCTTTGCACGTAGATGCCTATCGTGCGCTCCACTTCCTTGTCTGACGTGATCACCGTAACGCGCATGCCCGCCGTGCCGGATTGCCGCACCAGCGCGCGCGCCTGCGCCAGATCCGGCGCCGACCAGACCGCGCCGGGGTTGCGCGTGTAAGGACAATATGCGGCGAAGCCAGGTATCCCGTCAGGCAGCAACTGACATGTCGGTATTGCCAGGCCGGCGCCGCCGAACAGGTTGACCAGCGCGCGCCGGTTCACCGCAAATGCCACCGCGCGCCGTGCCGTCACCTTGTCGAACGGCGCCTCGCGCGTGTTGAGCGCCAGATAATAATACGCCGCTATGCGTGAGACGTGGGCCAGATTGGCGTGGATCGAGCCAATTTCCGGCAGCCGGTCCAGCGGCTTCTCGTCGAACATCCAGTCCTGGGTGCCGTTCTCCACCGCGCTCACCTCGGATTCGTCCTGCAGCCCGAAGCGGTACACCATCGCATCCACCCGTCCCGCGGGCTGCGCGTCGTGGCTCCACTCGGTAAAGTAGGGGTTGCGGACGATGCGCATCTCGCGCGTAGGGTCGTAGCTCGCGATCACGTAAGGCCCTGTCGCGGCGGAAGGCGTTGTTCCCAGGTCATGCGCGGGGGTCTCGGCCGGCAGGATGCAGGCGAAGCTCATCGCCAGTTGCTGCAGGAACTCGCCGTTCGGCCGCACCAGCCGGATCGTTACCGTCCGCGCGGCCGCATCACCCGTGACACCCGCGAGCCGGCACGTATCGGCGGCGCGCAGGCACGCATCCGCACCCACTATCCCGCTGTACCAGGTGCCCACATTCGGCCCGCGCACCCGGAACATCCTGCTGAACGAGGCGACGACGTCGGCCACCCCCACTTCGCGCCCGGTGGAGAACCTGACCCCTCGGCGCAGCCGGAACACGTAGCGCCGGCCGCCATCGCTTACTTCCGGCATCGCCTCGGCCAGGTCAGGCACCACGTCGCGTCCTGCGTCGCCGCCGGCCTTGCGAAAGGTCACCAGCCCGTCCTGCAGGAAGGCGAAGAGCTGGTTGAACTTCTCCTCGTAGTTGATCTGCGGATCGATGGTGCCGGCCGCCGCACTCGCGGTCAGGCGGAGGGTGCCGCCGGTGTGGGGGGCGCCTTGGGAGGGTAGGGGGGCCAGGAAAGGGCAGGCAAGCAGGGCCTTCGTTTTTGAAAAAAAGAAAAACAGGACTGGTGGCGCCTGCCAGCGCCATACCCCGTAACGGCCCGACACT
>CAXTJZ010000202.1:0-7241 GCA_964244695.1 uncultured Acetobacteraceae bacterium | reverse complement strand
GAGAAAGAAAGGCCTTCTTTTCTGAAGAAAAGAAGCAAAAGACTTTTGCTCCCTGCCGGCGACCCTTTCAGCAGCCGCCGACAGGGAGCAAAAGTTTTTTGGTTCTTTTTTTCAAAAAAGAACGGCTTCCTTACTTGCTTCGATCCGCCGTAATCGCGTCCTGCAAAGCCCGAAGCATCTCCGGCACCCCCTGCCCCGACACGCCGGACATCGTATGCACAACCTGCCCAGAAGCCCGCGCCAGCGCACTACGCCGCGCGCTTACCTCGCGCGCCGACATCGCATCCATCTTGTTCAGCACGATCAGCTCCGGCTTGTCTTCCAGACCCGCGCCGTATGCCGAGAGCTCGCCGCGCACGGTGCGCCAGGCCTCCACCACGTTGCCGGCGGCGCCGTCCACCATGTGCAGCAGCACCGCGCAGCGCTCCACGTGGCCGAGGAAGCGGTCGCCGAGCCCGGCGCCCTCGTGGGCGCCCTCGATCAGGCCGGGGATGTCCGCCAGCACGAATTCTTCCGTGTTGGACAGGCGGATCACCCCCAGTTGCGGGTGCAGCGTGGTGAACGGGTAATCGGCGATCTTCGGCCGCGCGGCGCTGGAGGCGGCCAGGAAGGTGCTCTTGCCGGCGTTCGGCAGGCCGATCAGGCCGGCGTCGGCAATCAGCTTCAGACGCAGCCAGATCCAGCGCTCCTCGCCGGGCCAGCCCTTGTCCGCCCGGCGCGGCGCGCGGTTCGTGCTGGACTTGAAATGCGTGTTGCCGTGGCCGCCATCGCCGCCGCGGCACAGGATCACCGTCTTGCCCGGCGTATCCAGGTCCGCCAGCAGCGTCTCCTGGTCGTCCGCCAATATCTGCGTGCCGATGGGGACGCGTATGTGCACGTTGTCCGCGCCGGCGCCCGTGCGATCCGAGCCCGCGCCGTTGCCGCCCTTGCGGGCGCGGAAATGCTGCGTGTAGCGGAAGTCTATTAAGGTGTTGAGGTTGGGCACCGCTTCAAACACGATGTCTCCGCCGCGCCCGCCGGTGCCGCCGTCAGGGCCGCCGAATTCGATGAAGCGCTCACGGCGAAAGGCGATGACGCCGTCTCCGCCGTCTCCGCTGCGCACGTAGATTTTCGCTTGGTCGAGGAATTTCATGGAAGAAAGAAAGGCCTTCTTTTCTGAAGAAAAGAAGCAAAAGACTTTTACTCCGCTGTCGCGCGCTGGTTATTCAGCACGCGACAGGTCACAAACGTCTTTCGGTTACTCTGCCGCTACGGGCAGCTTTTCTACGGATACATAAACACGGTCGTCAGCGCGGGTCTGGAACTTCACCTTACCCTCAACCACGGCGAAGATCGTGTGATCCTTGCCCAGGCCGACATTGGTGCCGGGCTTCCACTTCGTGCCGCGCTGGCGAATAATGATGTTGCCGGGGACCACTGCCTCGCCGCCAAACTTCTTGACGCCCAGCCGGCGTCCTTCGGTATCGCGGCCGTTGCGTGACGATCCGCCTGCCTTCTTGTGTGCCATCTGTTCTCTCCTCGCTCAGGCAGCGACGATGTCTGCGACGCGCAGCACGGTCACGTGCTGGCGGTGGCCGTTCTTGCGACGGCTGTTCTGCCGACGCCGCTTCTTGAAAATGATGACCTTGTCCAGCCGGTCCTGCGCCACAACAGTGGCCGTCACCGTGGCACCGGCCACAACCGGCGTGCCGATAGTCACACCAGCGTCCGACCCGATGGCCAGGACGTCGGTGAACGTGAAGGTGGTGCCGGGTTCGGCTTCCAGCTTCTCGACCTTCAGCAGCGCGTTCGGCGTGACGCGATACTGCTTTCCGCCTGTGCGGATGACAGCAAACATGATCCAAGCTCCGTGTGGACGCTGATTTGCGCCCAATTCTTATGGTTAGGGCGTCTGCGCGCCCGAAGGGCGGCGTTCTAGAGCCGCGTGAGGCCGTGTGTCAAGTCAAGGCAAGAAAGGCCTCCCTTTTAATAAAAGAAGCAAAAACCTGCATCTGCACCAACCGCGCACGCCAGGAGGCCATCACTCTCGTAAAGTCGGAGGAGCAAAAGTTTTTTGCTTCTTCTTTCAAAGAAGAAGGCCTTTCTTGCCTACTGCGGCCCCAGCTCCCGAAACTTGCGTGCCAGATCAAACTCCCGCGTCGTCACATAACTCTCCAGCCGTCCAAGCCGCTGCTCCAGCCGCATCATCGTCTCGCCCAGCGCCAGCACACCGGGATTGCTCGGCGCAGCCACCCCGCCGCCGCCCCATTGCCGCCGCAGTCCCGACAGTCCGCCGGCACGGCGCACGATCCGCCAGCAAATGAAGAGCACGAGGACCACGAAGGCGAAGGTGAGGAAATTCTCCAGATCCGTTGCCGTGTGGCCGCCGAGGTGCATGTTGCCGGCCTTTGCGCCCGAACTGATCTTGCGGTCGGCCTGGTCGCCGATGGCTTTGGCGTGTTCGGCATCCAGCACGACGATGGAGCTGTCGTCCGAGGCGTTCTGGTTGAGCGTGCCGCTCACGGGGCCGAGCTTCGCGTCGCCGCCGCCACGCATGTTGACGGTCGCGTTGCGCATGGAAGCGGCGATAGACAGATCCCCGGCGCCGTTCATGTGCGCCTGCAGGCTGTCGATGTAGCCGCCACCGAGCAGTATGTCGCCGGAGCCGTTGCCGTCCAGCGTCACGTCGCCGCCCTGGATGGCGCCGGCGATCAGGTCGCCGGAGCCTACCTGCTTGACCGTGAGCGGGCCGTGCACCGCCTTCATGTGCACGTCGCCGTTGCCGTTGATGTCGATGATCGCCGGCCCGTTGACGTCGCCCAGCGTCGCGTCGCCGCTGGCGCGTACGGACAGGATCAGCGGACCGGTGTTGCCCGCAACCAGGTCACCGCTGCCGCTGAGCGATGCGGTGAGCGGGCCACGCAGGTCGGCCACACGGATGTCCCCGTCACCGGAGGAGGACAGCGTCACCGGTGCGTCAGGCGAGACATCGATGCGCAGCCGGCCGGACTCGTCGTTGCAGCGCGAGGTGCTTACCGTCCCGTAAGCGTCATTTGGGGAGGACACGCAGGAAAGGTTCGAATCCATGCTGAGCCGCATCTGGCCGTGCAGCGAGGGATCGGTGTCGATCACCACGTCCTGCGAGGAGCTGGTGCTCAGCATGAGCTGCCCGCCTTGAATGACACGTGTTTCAGCGTGCGCGTGCGGCGCGGCGAGGAGGCCGGCGAGCAGCAGTATGGCCGGGGCAGTCCGGCGGGCGAGGCCGCTCATGCGCGTGCCCTCGCGCGCCAGCCTGGCGCGTCCTCGTCCAGCAAGCGCTCCAGCATGTCCACCCGCTGTTCCAGGCGGCGGGCCATCTCCATGGCGTGGTCGAGCGCCGCCTGGTCGCTCGAGGCAAGGCCTACGGCGGCCACGCCGCGGCCTCGGTAATGCGCCCTGACCGCTGTCAGGACGATCACGAAGGAGAAAATGACAACAAGGTCCCAATCCATGGCGAACGCCCCGTCTTAGAAAGTGCGCGATGCCGCGCGCCTGCCCGGTATGGTTAGCATCCGCTGTGCCACGCCGTCAGCCTCCTGCGGCGGCTTCGGAGCGTGGCGGGTTTGGCCATGTTCTGGCTTGGGCAAGCACAGAAGGGCCTCTTTTTGAAAAGAAGCAGCAATCTTTTCTCCCCCGCAGCTGACGCGTTTCGAATTCCCTCAGTATGCAGGCTGCATACGCGGGGTCGCTTTGTTCAAACGAAGAACTGCTTTCTTCCTAGACCACGCTTAGCCGCAAGCGGCTGGCCACCCGCTCGCGTCCTATCAGGGGCAACAGCGCAGCGAGCTCTGGCCCGTGCTCCTCGCCGGTTAGCGCCAGGCGCAACGGCATGAACAGGGCGCGGCCTTTCCGGCCGCTCGATGCGCGCAGCATCTCCGTCCAGCTGGACCAGGTCGCGGCGTCCCAGGGCTCGGCAGGCAGGTGCACCAAGGCGTCGCGCAGGAAATCCGCCTGACCATCCAGCACCGGCGGCACCACGTCCCCGGCCACAACATTCCACCAATGGCGCGCCTCGCTGAGCATGTCCAAGTTGCCGCGCACGGCTTCCCAGAAGACAGGCGTGGCGGCGCCCGGCAGGCGCTCGTGCACGGAGTCGAAGCTGGCCTGGTGCAGCACGCGGCGGTTCAGCGCCAACAACTGGCGCACGTCGAAGCGCGCCGGCGAGCGCGACACGCGCGACAGGTCGTGGCCGCGCGCCAGGTCCTGCAGCGGCGCCACTTCCGGTGAGTCGCTAGTGCCCAGCCGCGCCAAATAGGCCACGATGGCGGCCGGCTCCACGCCGTCCTGCCGCAGCGCGCGGAGGGAGAGGCCCTCCAGCCGCTTGGACAGCTTGCCGCAGTCGGAGTCGATGAGCAGCGGCAGATGCGCGAAGGTGAGGCGCGACGGGTTGGCGCCGAGCGCCGAGAAGATATCGAGCTGCACGCCGGTGTTGGTTATGTGGTCCTCGCCGCGTATGACGTGGCTGACCTGACTCTCGATGTCGTCGACCACGCTGGTGAAGGTGTAGAGATACGTGCCGTCCGCGCGTATCAGCACCGGGTCGGACACCGCGGTCAGCTTCACGGCGCGGCGGCCCAGCACCAGGTCGTTCCACGCCACTTCGGTGTCGGAAAGCTTGAAACGCCAGTAGGGGGTCTTGCCGTTCGCCTCGGCCTGCGCGCGCTGCTCGGGGGTAAGCTTGAGCATCGCGCGGTCATACACCGGCGCCAGGCCGCGCTTCAGCCGCTGGTCGCGCTTGAAGCGCAGTTCCTCCTCGCTTTCGAAGCAGGGATACAACCGCCCGCTGGCGCGCAGCTTCTCCGCCGACGCATCATACAGCGCGATACGGTCGGACTGCTTGAACGTCTCGTCCCATTGCACGCCGAGCCAGGCCAGATCATGCGCGATGGCCTGCTCGAACTCCGGCCGCGATCGCTCGAGATCCGTATCGTCGATGCGCAGCAGGAACTTCGCGCCATGACGGCGCGCGAACAGCGCGTTTGCCAGTGCCACGCGCGCGTTGCCGACATGCAGATACCCAGTCGGGCTTGGTGCGAACCTGACGCGCATCTATTCCTCGTCCCGGCGCGGATCGAGCGCTCGCCAGTCGCGTTCCTCTGGCTTGGCAGGTTGTTCGGAGAACGCGCCGAGCTCGTTGGCGCTGCGCCAGCCGTCATCGGGCGCGTCCAGCACGTGCGCGTCCTCGCCATAGGTGAACCAGGCCGAGAGCACGTCACGCGGCGCCAGGCCTGGCGCGCGGCACAGCTCCATGCTGTCGCGGACGTAGGCGCGGGCGAAGGCGTTTGCCTGCATGAGAGTGGGGAAGCCTTTGACGTCTTCTACAATGTTGTCTTCGGCGCCGCCGGACATGTCTAGTATGCGGACGCGCCAGCCGCCTTCTGGGGCGAAAATGTCAGACATAGGAAGCAAGGCCTTCTTTTTTGAAAAAAAGAAGCAAAAAACTTTTGCTCCCTGTCGGCGATCTGTCCGGCTTGCACCCGACAGGGACCAAAAGTCTTTTGCTTCTTTTCTTCAGAAAAGAAGGCCTTGCTTCCTTTCTCACGCTACCAGCCCCGTATATCCGTTCGTAATGGGATAGCGGCGATCCCGGCCGAACGCGCGCGACGTGATCTTCACGCCAGGGGGCGCCTGCCGGCGTTTGTATTCCGCGCGGTCCAGCATCTTCCACACGCGCACCACCGTGTCGCGGTCGAAGCCGGTCTGCACCAGGTCGCCTACGGATTTCTCGCCCTCGACCAGGCCGGCGAGGATCGCGTCGAGCTCCTCGTAGGGCGGGAGGCTGTCCTGGTCGGTTTGGTCGTGCTTCAGCTCGGCGCTTGGCGGCTTGGTGATCACGCGCTCGGGCATCACCGGGCCGTACGGGCCTAGTGCGCCTTCGGGGCGATGCGCGTTGCGCCAGGTGCTGAGCGCGAAGACGGTGGTCTTGTAGACGTCTTTCAGGACCGAGTAGCCGCCGCACATGTCGCCGTAGAGCGTGGCGTAGCCTACGGACATTTCGCTCTTGTTGCCTGTGGTCAGCAGCATGTGGCCGAATTTGTTGCTCATTGCCATGAGTAGAAGGCCGCGGGCGCGGGACTGGATGTTTTCCTCGGTGATGTCGTCGGGGAGGCCGGTGAAGAGAGGGGCTAGGGCGGTGTTCGCGGCCTGGATTGCGGGGGTGATCGGAACGGTGTCGATGCGTATGCCTAGGAGGCGGGCACATTCGGCGGCGTCATCGAGGCTGTGCTGGCTGGTGTAGGGGCTGGGGAGCATGACGGCGCGCACGCGGTCCGGGCCTAGGGCGTCTACGGCGATTGCGGCGGACAGGGCAGAGTCTATGCCGCCGGAGAGGCCTAGGAGGATGCCGGGGAAGCGGTTCTTGCGGACGTAGTCGGCCAGGCCGAGGCAGAGGCCGCGGTAGGTGAGGTCCTCGGGGGCGGGTTCGGGTGGCAGGGCGATGGGGGTGCAGATGAAGCGGCCGTCGTTGCGATGCCAGTCGGTTACGTGCAGGGCGGGGCAGAAGGACGGCATGACGTGGGCCAGGGTTCGGTCCGGGTTGAGGACGAAGCTGGCGCCGTCGAAGACCAGCTCGTCCTGGCCGCAGACCTGGTTGAGGAAGATGAAGGCGAGACCGGTTTCGACCACGCGGGCTACGGCCAGTTGGACGCGGCGGCCGGCTTTGTCGGATTCGTAGGGGGAGCCGTTGATGGAGAGGAGGAGTTCGGCGCCGGTCTCGGCGAGGGTTTCGGCGACGGTGGGGAACCACCAGTCTTCGCAGATCATCAGGCCTAGGCGGACGCCTCGGAAGACCACGGGGCCGGGGGCGGGGCCGGCGTCGAAGACGCGTTTGTCGTCGAAGACGCCGTAGTTGGGGAGCTCGTGTTTGGCGCGGCGGGCGGTGATTTGGCCGCCGTCTAAGACGAAGCCGGCGTTGTAGGTGGCTTGGCCGTCTTGCCAGGGGCCGCCGACGATCAGGCCTGGGCCGCCGTCGGCGGTGTCTTTCGCCAGTTCGGCTAGGGCGGCTTCGCAGTCGGTGACGAAGGCGGCTTTGCGGACGAGGTCTTCGGGGGGGTAGCCGGCGATGGAGAATTCGGGGGTGACGACGAGGTCCGCACCGAGGGCTGCGGCTTGGGCTCGGGCGGCGCGGAGTTGGGCCCGGTTGGCGTGTATCTGGCCTTCGTGGGGGTTTCGCTGCGCGAGCGCGATGCGCAGGGTGTCGGGCGGGGTGGGCATGGGCGGAAGGT
>CAXTJZ010000201.1:0-7328 GCA_964244695.1 uncultured Acetobacteraceae bacterium | reverse complement strand
CCGGTCCCTCGATAGCCTCTGGGAGCATGTCTTCCGGCAGGTCGTCATCGGTCTGGTTGTCTTTCGCTTGGCCCAATTGCAGGGCCGACGGTGCTGCGGATTCGGCTGCCGTCTTGGGCGCTTCCGCCTGTGCGTCGCGCACGTCGGAGGAGCTGTGCAGTTCGGGCACGGGCTCGTCCGCCTCGTGGGCTGTGTTTTGGTTCAACAAATCTTCTCGGTCTCTTGGAGATTGTGCGGCTAAGCTATGACGCGGCCGTAACGGGCAGGTTGCCCCGGGCGAACCGCACCTGTGCGCGTCGCTTCGCGGGATATCTGAAACTGCGGCAGTAAAGTCAAGCTTTTCGCGCTTGCGGCAGCGTTCAGAAAGGAAGACAGCACTTCTTTTTTGAAAAAAAGAAGCAAAAAACTTTTGCTCCTTGTCGGCGAGTGCTGAAAAACAGCCGCCGACAGGGAGCAGAAGTTTTTTGGTCCTTTTTTTCAAAAAAGGACTGCTTGCTTTCCTGCCTTCGCATAAGGACCACGGATGCCGTCGAGGATAGAAGACTACGCCATGATAGGCGACCAGGTGACATCCGCGCTGGTCGGCCGTGATGGTTCCATCGACTGGCTGTGCCTGCCGCATTTCGACAGCCAGGCCTGCTTCGCCGCGTTGCTGGGGGACCGTGACAACGGCAGCTGGAGCATAGCGCCGCACGGCAGCGCGCAAGCGGCCAAACGCAGCTACCAGGGCGACAGCCTGATCCTGGAGACGGTGTTCGAGACGGCGGGCGGCACGGTGGCGGTGGTGGATTTCATGGCGATGGGCCAGCCCACGCCGACATTGGTGCGGCTGGTGCAGGGCAGGGCCGGGCGGGTGGCGATGCAGACTGACCTGGCGTTGCGCTTTGACTACGGCATCAGCGTGCCGTGGGTGACCAAGCTGGAAGACGAGCCGGGGCTGTGCGCGATCGCAGGACCCAACATGGTGGTGTTGCGCACCAGCGTGAAGCTGCATGGGCGCGACATGCGCAGCCTGGGGGAGTTTTCGGTTTCGGCCGGGCAGACGGTGTCGTTCGTGCTGTCTTACGGCAAATCGCACAGGAAGCCGCCGGCGGCGATCGATCCCGCCGCCGCCCTGGCCGAAACGGCAAAGCATTGGGACGCGTTCATCGGCAGGTGCCGTTACCACGGGCGGTACCGCGCGGCGGTGCACAGGAGCCTCTTGACGCTTAAGGCGCTGACCTATGCGCCGACGGGCGGAATCGTGGCGGCGCCGACCACCTCCTTGCCGGAACAGTTGGGCGGCCCGCGCAATTGGGATTACCGCTACTGCTGGCTGCGTGACGCCAGCCTAACGCTCTACGCGCTGATGGATGCCGGCTACACCGAGGAAGCGGTAGCCTGGCGCGACTGGCTGCAGCGCAGCGTGGCGGGATCGGCCAGCCAGATACAGATCATGTACGGCCTGCATGGCGAGCGATCGCTGGACGAGCGCGAGCTGCCGTGGCTGTCCGGCCACGAGGGTAGCGCGCCGGTGCGGGTGGGCAATGCGGCCAGCGGGCAGGTGCAGCTGGACGTGTACGGCGAGGTGCTGGAGGCGCTGCACCAGGCCAGGCGTCGCGGGCTGAAGCCGGCGCCGCATGGGTGGGCGTTGCAGCGTAACATCGTGGCCCACCTTGCTGAGATCTGGCAGGAGCCGGACGAGGGCATGTGGGAGATACGCGGCGGGGCACAGCACTTCACCTTCAGCAAGATCATGGCCTGGGTGGCGGTGGACCGCATGATCAAGGACGCGGTGCGCTACCATTTGCACGGGCCGATCGATGCGTGGCGGGCGATGCGCAGCGCGATAGAGGCACGCGTGCTGAGCGAGGGCTACGACCCGGTGCGCAACACCTTCGTGCAGGTGTTCGGCGGGCATGAGCTCGATGCGACGCTTCTGCTGATCCCGGCCGTGGGGTTCCTGCCGGCAGACGATCCGCGCGTGGTGGGCACGGTGGCGGCCATCGAGCGCGACCTGCTGCAGGACGGCTTCGTCATGCGCTACCGCACGCAGAGCAACGTGGACGGGCTGCCGCCCGGCGAAGGTGCGTTCCTGGCCTGCACGTTCTGGCTGGTGGATGCCTATGCGATGCAGGGACGCACGGCGGAGGCGCGCACGCTGTTCGAGCGGCTGCTCGGCCTGTGCAACGATGTAGGGCTGCTGAGCGAGGAATACGACGCCGGTGCGGCGCGGCTGGTGGGCAATTTCCCGCAGGCGTTTTCCCACGTGGCGTTGGTGGCCGCCGCGATGCGGCTGTACCAGGGCGGTGCGCCCGACGAGGTGCCGAGCGGAGAAGCAAGCGGCTTAAACGACCAGCACTAGCTTCGCTCAACAGCAAAAGTCTTTTGCTTCTTTTCTTCAGAAAAGAAGGCCTTCCTTGCTTTCCCCAAGGCCCAGCGTTGCCCCCAGATCCCAGAGAAAACCCGAACCTGATCGGCCACGAAGCAGCCGAAGCCGCGATCCTGGAGGCGCTGCAAGGCGGCCGGCTGCACCACGCGTGGCTGATCACCGGCCCCGAGGGCGTGGGCAAGGCGACGCTGGCCTACCGCTTCGCGCGCCGGCTGCTGGCCGGCGGCGGCGCTGCGCTGGCAATGGATGCTGCAGAGCCGGTGTTCCGCCGCGTGGCCGCCGGCACGCACGCGGACCTGCTGACGATCGAGCGCGAGTGGGACGAGAAGAAGAAGCGCCTGAAGAAGCAGATTGCCGCAGAGACGGCGCGCCAGATCCCGCCTTTCCTGCATCTGACGCCGGCAGAAGGCGGCTGGCGCGTGGTGGTCCTGGACGGCGCGGAGGACCTGAACCCGCAATCGGCCAACGCTTTGCTGAAGGTGCTGGAGGAGCCGCCGCCGCGGGCGGTGCTGATGCTCGTGTGCTCCGCGCCGGGGCGGCTGCTGCCTACCATACGCAGCCGGTGCCGGCACCTGGCGCTGGCGCCTTTAAGCGAGGCGGAGATGGAGCGCACGCTGGGCCTCTACCTGCCGGCGACGCCGAAGGCGGACCGGTCGGCACTGGCAGCGCTGGCGGACGGTGCGCCGGGTCGCGCGCTGGCGCTGGCGGAAGATGGCGGGCTGAAGATCGCGGGCATGGTGGAGGAGGTGCTGGCTGCGGGGCGCGGCATGGACCTGCTGCGCGGCTACGCGATGGCGGACGCCCTGCGCGACCAGGCAGCGTTCGAGACGTTCATGGGCCTGCTGGCGCGCGGGCTTGCCGGCCTGGCGGTACGCGCGGTGGCGCAAGGCGGGCCGGCTTTGGGGTTTGCCGAGGCTTCGGCGGCGGTGCAGGCGCTGCTGGGCGAGACGGAGCGGGCCAATATGGATCGGCGGCAGGCTGTGATCGCCGGGTTGGCTCTGGTAAGGCAGTGAGGAAGGCCGGGGACGTCATGCGGGATACGCGTGTGTGTGACGCCCCTGGACCACGCTGGGGCATTCAGCCCTGGACACCTGGGCTTCGCCCCTATAAGAGCTGCAATGTCAACGTTTTACATCACTACTCCGATTTTTTACGTGAACGGGTCACCGCATCTCGGCCACGCCTACACGGCTATCGCGGCGGATGTCATCGCCCGGTTTAAGCGCCTCGAGGGGGCGGACACCTACTTCCTCTCCGGCACCGACGAGCACGGGCAGAAAGTGGAGAAGGCCGCGGCCGGCGCCGAACTGGCGCCACAGGCTTTCACAGACAAGGTTTCCAACGAATTCCGCGCGATGCTGGCGATGCTTCATGTTTCGAACGATGATTTCATCCGCACCACCGAGCCGCGTCACAAGGCAGGCGTCACGGCCTTGTGGGAGAAGCTGACAGCGAGTGGCGACATCTATCTGGGGCATTACGAGGGCTGGTACGCCGTACGCGACGAGGATTTCTATGCCGAAGCCGACCTGACCACACTGGCGGACGGGACCCGGCTGGCGCCGACGGGCGCACCGGTGGAGTGGGTGAGGGAGCCCAACTACCTCTTCCGGCTCTCCGCGTATCAGGAAAGGCTGCTTGCGCATTACGAGTCCCACCCGGAATTCGTGGGGCCCTTAGGTAAGCGTAACGAGATGCTGAGCTTCATACGCGGTGGGCTGCGTGACCTCTCGGTCAGCCGCAGCAGCTTCCGCTGGGGGATTCCTGTGCCCGGCGACCCGGACCACGTGATGTATGTGTGGCTCGACGCGCTGGCCAACTACATCACCGCACTCGGCTACCCGGACGAGACGAACGCGCTGTGGCGGTTCTGGCCGGCCGACCTGCATCTGGTGGGCAAGGACATACAGCGCTTCCACGCTATCTACTGGCCGGCCTTCCTGATGGCGGCCGGGCTTGCCCTGCCGCAGCGTATCTTCGCCCATGGCTGGTGGACCCGGGACGGCGCCAAGATGAGCAAATCGGTGGGCAACGTCGTCGATCCAATTGATCTTGTGGAAAAGTATGGGGTGGACGCGACGCGGTTCTTCCTGCTGCGCGAGGTGCCGTTCGGCAATGACGGCGATTTCAGCCATCGCGCGCTGGTGGGCCGGCTGAACACGGATCTGGCAAACGGGATAGGCAATCTGGCGCAGCGCACGCTGTCGCTGATCGCGAAGAACTGCGACGGGCGGTTGCCTGATGCCGGGCCGCGCCTCCCGGCGGATACCGCGCTGCTCGATCTGGCCGATGCGTTGCCAGATGTCCTGGCCGGGCATTTCGGGCGGCAGGCGCTGCATGAGGCGCTGGACGAGGTCTGGCGGGTGATACGCGCGGCGGATGGCTACATCGACCAGATGGCGCCCTGGTCTCTGCGCAAGACGGATCTGGCGCGCATGGGCCATGTGCTGCGTGTATTAGCCGAGGTGATACGGGTGGTGGCGACCGTGCTGCAGCCTTTCATGCCGTCCAGCATGGCACGGCTGCTGGACCAGCTCGGCGTGGCCGGGGAGGCACGCGATCTGGCTGCGCTAGCGACACCTTTGCCGGACGGGGCCAGGCTGCCCGCGCCGCACGGGGTCTTTCCGCGCTGGGTTGAGGATGCAGGAGCACCGCGTTGATGTTGATCGATTCGCACTGCCACCTCGACTACTTTACCGAGGCGGAACGCCCGGACATACTGGCACGCGGGCGCGACGCAGGCGTGGGCGGGATGGTGACGATCGGCACCAGGCTGTCGCGGGCCGCCGAGCAGCTGGCGCTCACCGACGCGGTGCCCGGGCTTTGGTGCACCGTGGGCACGCATCCGCATCACGCGGCGGATGACGGGTTGCCGGACGAGCAGATTCTGCTCGATCTGGCCCGGCATCCGCGAGTGATCGGCATTGGTGAGGCGGGGCTGGACTACTTCTATGACAAGGCGCCGCGCGACGTGCAGGCGGCGGCGTTCCGCATCCAGATACGTGCGGCACGTAGCGCCGGCTTGCCGATCTGCATACACACACGGGACGCCGACGAGGACACGTTCGCGATCCTGAAAGACGAGCAGGATCAGGGCGGTGCCTTTGCTTTCCTGCTGCACTGCTTCAGCTCCGGGCAGGCTCTGGCGGAGCGTGCCGTGGCGATCGGCGGCTATGTCAGCTTCTCCGGCATCCTGACGTTTCCGAAATCCGACGCGTTGCGCGAGGTGGCGGCCGGGCTGCCGGCGGAGCGGTTGCTTGTGGAGACGGACGCGCCGTACCTGGCGCCGGTGCCGTTCCGGGGCAAGCGCAACGAGCCGTCTTACGTGGCGCATACGGCGCGGGTGCTGGCGGAGGTGCGCGGGGTGAGCGAGGCGGCGGTGGCAGAGCTTACGACTGGCAACTTCCGGCGTTTGTTTACCAAGGCGAAGTAAGCAAACAGTCCTTTTTTGAAAAAAGGACAAAAAAGATTTTGTCTCCGTCCGCTGCCGATGCAGCCGTGTTGTTCCGGAAAGGCCACGCTGGTTGATGCAGGCGTCAGTAGCAAAAGTTTTTTGCTTCTTTTTTTCAAAAAAGAAGGCCTTGCCTTGCTTCGCGTGACCCTCCTCGGCTGCGGCGGCTCGGCTGGCGTCCCCAGCCTGGGCGGCAAGGACGGAAGCGGTGACTGGGGTACCTGCGATCCCGGCGAGCCGAAGAACCAGCGCACCAGGTCGAGCATCGTCATCGAGGGCCCGAAGGGGCGGCTGCTGGTGGATACCGGGCCGGACATGCGGGCGCAGTTGCTGGCCTGTGCGGTGCCGCGTGTCGACGCCATCGTGTTCACGCACGCGCATGCGGATCACGTGACGGGGCTGGATGACGTGCGGCTGCTGAACCGGATCAGCGGAGTGCCGCTGCCGGCTTTCGCCACCCAGGTGACGCGCGACGAGCTGGCGCGGCGGTTCGATTACGCGTTCCGGCCGTGGACGCCGCCGTATTTCTACCGGCCGGTGCTGGAGGTTTGCGTGCTGGAGCCTGGCGAGACGTTCAGCGCGTGTGGCTTGCGGGTGCGGACGTTCGACCAGGACCATCACGTGATGCGCACGCTCGGGCTTCGTGTGGGCGGGTTTGCATATTCCACCGACGTGGTGCGGCTGGACGAGGCGGCGTTTGCGGCGTTGGCCGGCGTGGATACCTGGGTAGTCGGCTGTTTTCAGCCGGAGCCGCATCTGACGCATGCGGACGTGGCGCTGGTGCTGGCCTGGCGGGCCAGGCTCGGCGTGCGGCGAACGGTGTTGACCCACATGGGCAATGCGATGGATTGGGCGGCGCTGCGCGATGCGTTGCCGGAGGGAGTGGAGCCTGGTTATGACGGCATGGTTTTGGAGGTTTGAACCGGGGCACCGATCTCACCGCCGCTCGAATTGGCATAATATTCCTTCTGCGACTTTTACACGTTTTGTTTGCGGCAATGTTGCGCGCACGCGCGCACATTGGATGTTCTGCTAAAACGGTAATCCGGGTTTTTCCGAATTTTTCCGAACCGCGTCAGGACCTTGTCTATCGCTAGCGGCAGAACTGTGCGGCTGCCTGCAAGGCACACCACCATAGGAGTAGATGTTTGATGCGCACTTTGATGATCGCCGCGAGCTTGGCTGGCGCCCTGACCACTCTGGCGGCGAAGCCGGCTGCAGCGCAGGTGGCCGGCGTTTATTCGGGGACTTTAGCGAACGGAAACGCGGTCTCCTTTACCGTGTCCACCGACAGCAATACGGGCAGCCTCGCAGTCACCAGCGGCTCGGTGTCGCTCACGACGCAATGCGGCGCCAGTGGGCCGGTGCTAGACGAGGGTGACGGGTTCGGCCTGAATGCCGACATCACCAACGGCTCGGTTTCCACCGTCGTCTCCTATCCCAGCTTCTATGCCTCCTTCCACCTCAGGTTCGATGCCAATGGCGGCATCGCGCGTGGCGCGATCC
>CAXTJZ010000200.1:0-7372 GCA_964244695.1 uncultured Acetobacteraceae bacterium | reverse complement strand
CGCCTGAACTGTCACAGCCTATAGTTTGTTACGGTCAGACTGTTTATTACCGACTTCTCTAATTGCGCGAGACCTGAAGGCATTGTCGCAGCAAGAGAATCGGTTCTATAGTGTTTTGTAAGACTAGAGAAGAGACAGATGCCCTCCGAAGACCAGAAGAAGACGCTTCTCGAACTGACCGTGCAGATCGTGTCGGCCCATGTCGGCCGCAACCAGATCGCCCCCGCTTCACTGCCCGCCTTGATCGAACAGGTTCATGCCGCGTTGCGCAGCGTCGGCCAGGAGCCGGTGGCGGTTGCCGCGGAGAAGCAGCAGCCATTCGTTGCTGCCAAGCGCTCGATCTTTCCCGACTACATCATCTGCCTGGAGGATGGCCGCAAGCTGAAGACGCTGAAGCGCCACCTGCGCTCCACCTTTGGCCTTTCGCCGGAGCAATACAGGGAGAAATGGGGCCTGGCACCGGATTACCCCATGGTGGCGCCCAACTACGCGCAGCATCGCTCCCGCCTGGCCAAGCAATTGGGGCTGGGCCGCAAGCAGCAGGAGGCCGCCGACGAGGAAGAGGCGGTTCAGGAGGCATCGGAGCCCGTGGCTGCACCCGTGCCCGCACCCGCGCAGGAGACACGCGAGCCACGGCGGCGGACGGAGCATACGGCCGCTTCCGTGTTCGCCAAGTTTACCGGCAAGGCCGCCGAGGCGGAGGCAGACGCGCCGGAGACAGTGGTGGAACTGCCTGGCCAGAAGAAGCGCGGCCGCAAGCCGTTCTCCAAGCAGCTCGCCCGCTCGATGCCGCGCTGAGGGCACTGTCATGGCCGACGCGTTCATCTGCGACTACGCCCGCACGCCCATTGGCCGTTTCGGCGGCGTGCTGCGCGATGTGCGCACCGACGACCTGGCCGCTATCCCGCTGAAGGCGCTGCTCGCGCGCCATCCGCAGATGGATTGGGGCGCGGTGGACGACTGCTATCTCGGCTGCGCCAACCAGGCCGGCGAGGACAACCGCAACGTGGCCCGTATGGCGCTTCTGCTGGCAGGCCTCCCGGCCAGCGTGCCGGGCGCCACGCTGAACCGGCTATGCGGTTCCGGGCTGGATGCGGTAGGCACCGCGGCCCGCATGATACGCGCCGGCGATGCCGGGCTCGTGCTTGCAGGCGGCGTGGAGAGCATGACCCGTGCGCCGTTCGTGGTGCCGAAAGCTACCGAAGCGTTCTCCCGCCACGCCGCCATCGAGGACACCACGATAGGCTGGCGCTTCATCAACCCGCTTATGCGCGCGCAATACGGCGTCGATTCGATGCCGGAGACGGCGGAGAACGTGGCGGCCGACTACAACATCTCCCGCGCCGACCAGGATGCGCTGGCCTATCGAAGCCAGATGCGCGCCCGTGCGGCCCAGGAGAGTGGGTTTTTCGCGCGCGAGATCGTGCCTGTGACCATCCCCGGCAAGCGTGGCGATACGGTCGTCGATACAGACGAGCACCCGCGGCACGACACCACACTCGAGGGTCTGGCAAAACTGCGCGCCGCGTTCCGCACGCCTGGCACGGTGACGGCGGGCAACGCGTCCGGCGTGAATGACGGCGCGGCGGCCCTGATCATCGCCTCCGAGGCGCAGGCGGCCAAGAACGGCCTGACGCCGCGCGCGCGCATCGTGGCCATGACCACCGCCGGGGTGCCGCCGCGCATCATGGGCATGGGCCCGGCGCCTGCCACCGAGAAGCTGCTGGCGCTGACCGGGCTGCGCATCGCCGACATCGACTTGATCGAGCTGAACGAGGCGTTTGCGGCGCAGGCCCTGGCGGTTACGCGCCAGCTCGGCCTGCCCGACGACGCACAACATGTGAACCCGCAAGGTGGTGCCATCGCACTGGGGCATCCTTTGGGGATGTCAGGTGCCAGGCTGGCGATGACGGCGGTGAGTGCGATGGAGGCGCTTGGCTTGAAGCGGGCCGTGGCTACCATGTGTATCGGCGTTGGGCAGGGTATTGCCGTGCTTTTGGAAAAGTAAGAAAGGCTTTCTTTTCTGAAGAAAAGAAGCAAAAGACTTTTACTTCCTGTCGGCGTTCTATCCCATCACTCGCCGACAGGGAGTAAAAGTTTTTTGGTTCTTTTTTTCAAAAAAGAACTGCTTCCTTCCTTGGCTTCCTGAAAACATACGCTCCGGTTTCTCGCTCACTCTCCGTCACCGCCGCCTGTATCACCGCATGATCCGGCGAAAGCTCGCACGCCGGATCCGTGGCATGCATGTCGCCAAGCAGTGCGAACGCCTGGCACCGGCAGCCGCCCCAATCCACTTCGCGGCGGTCGCAACTGCGGCACGGCTCGGCCATCCAGGCGGTGCCGCGGAAACGCAGGAACGCCTCCGAGTTGTGCCAGATGTCGTAGAGTGAGACATCACGCACCGAGGGGAAAGTGAAGCCTGGCAGCGTTTCGGCCGCGTGACATGGCATGGCGCGGCCGGCGGGGGAGATGTTTATGAAGCGCTGCGCCCAGCCGCCCATGCAGGCTTTCGGGCGCGCGGCATGGTAGTCCGGCACCACGTAATCGATCACCATGCGGCCGGACAGGCGCACGCGGGCTGACTCCACGGCCTCGGTTGCCGCACGCAACTGGTCCAGCGTCGGCAGCAGGGCGGCGCGGTTGACGAGGCCCCAGCCGTAATACTGCACGTGGGCGATCTCCGTGCGGTCTGCCCCCAGGGCTTCCGCCATGGCGATCATCTGCGGCACGCGGCCGGCATTGGCGCGGTGGATGACGAAATTGAGCGTGAGCGGCAGGCCCGCCTGGCGGATTCGCGCGGCGGCCGCCTGCTTCTTGGCGAAGGCGTTGGGCGAGGCGCCGAAGCGGTCGTTCTCCGAAGGGTCCACGTCCTGGAAGCTTAGCTGGATGTGGTCGATGCCGGCGGCCGTCAGGGCGGCCATCGCCCGGTCATCCAGGGTGACGCCGGAGGTGATGAGGTTCGTATAGAGGCCCCTGCCCGCGGCGTGCGCCACGAGCTCGGCCGCATCACGCCTGGCCAGAGGCTCGCCGCCGGTGAAATGGACCTGCAAGACGCCGATTTCGGCCGCCTGGTCCAGCACGCGCAGCCAGGTTGCCGTATCCAGTTCGGCGGCCGCACGCTCCAGGTCCAGCGGGTTGGAGCAATATGGGCATTGCAGCGGGCAACGGTGGGTTAGCTCGGCAATCAGGCCGAGTGGTGGGGGAGGCGTCATAGCCGGATTGCCCCGCGTGCGCTGAGGTCCGCCAACATGGTGTCCACGTCCGTGCGTATCGTCTCTTCCGGTGCGTCGAAGCGGACAGCCAGGGCCGCGACTATGGCGGGCACGTCACGCTGACCGTCTATAAGCTTGAGCACCTCCGTGGCGTGCTCGTCAGGCACGAACATGCGTTCCGGTCCCAGCAATACCCAGGCGCCGCGCACCTGGTCCATGCGGAATTTGTGGCCCGGGCTGAGGCGCGGAACCTGCGTCATGCGGTGGCGGGGATGAACGCGCCAGGGGGCGGCAGACCCGGTGATACGTACGCATGGTGCAGCGCGTCCAGCTGCGCCCATAATACGTCACACTTGAACCGCAGGGCGGCCAGTACCGCTTGCTGCTGCTCCGGCGTGCGCGCATGTTCCTGCACGTAGGCGAGCGCGAAGTCTGAATCCTGCGGCGCCTGGGTCAGGCGCGGGGTGAAGTAGGCCAGCGTGTCGGGCGTGATCCAGTCGTAATGGGCCAGCATGCCGGAGACTCGCTCGGCGATGATCTTGGGCGAGAACATCTCGGTCAGCGAGGAAGCGACGGCTTCCAACACGCTGCGGTCCCGCACGAACGCCACGTAGGCCTCCACAGCGAAACGTGTGGCCGGAAGAAGTCCGACGCCGGATTCCACGTAGTCCCTGTCCAGTCCCACACCCTCGGCCAGCTTCAGCCAGCGCGCCACGCCACCTGTGCCTGGCTGATCGCCGTCGTGATCGACAAGGCGGCGTCGCCACTCTCGCCTGAGATCCGAGGTGGGAAGGCGCGCCAGCAAGGTGGCGTCCTTGGCAGGTATGGCGCTCTGGTAGCAGTAGCGATTCAGTGCGCAGGCTTGCACCTGGCCACGGCTTAGTTTGCCGCCGTGCAACAGACGATGAAACGGATGATGGATGTGATAGCGCTCGGCGCCGATCTCGCGGAGGGAATCTGCCAGCCCGGCGGGCGTCATCAAGGCGGTTGTCAGCAATTGGGTTCCAGTCCGGCGTGCCGGCCAGATAGGCCGCGCCCCTGATGGGCGCGGCGGCCGGCGTTACTTCTTGGCGTCGGCGCAGGCGTAGCTGTTGATTTCCGCACCTAGCGCTACTTCGACAACCTTCGGCGATTTCCAAGCCATGTTATGCTCCCTTTGGTTAGTGTAGCTATATACTGGGCCTGGCGTGATGCCCGGTCAATGAACACTTGCATTAGTCGTTAAGCGGCCGGCCGAGTGCACTCGGCCTGGCAGCCAGGTTTGGCAAGATTTGGGCGGTTGCCCGCCGGACGAGGGTGGCTCTATACAGGCGCCGCGTTGGAGAGGTGCCAGAGTGGCCGATCGGGGCGGTCTCGAAAACCGTTGTGCGCGCGAGCGTACCGTGGGTTCGAATCCCACCCTCTCCGCCACCCGAGCTTTCTAAGTTGCTGTTTACATTACGATATTCAGATACGAGCTTGGTTTGGTCCCACTTTTGGTCCCATTCTTAATCGAAGCTCAGGCAACTCATCCGGGGGTGGTTGCAGTGCTGCAGCAAGCTGCTTAGGAAAAGCGAGAATCGGATGGTGGCCGGCGTCTAGGTCAGAACCTGCGCAACGACTTTCGGGTATAGTCCCCCTCGACGAATCGGTTCGTCGCCGCGGAAGGATGTAACAACATGATGGGACAGTTGTTCTCGCGCGACCCTGAGGCAGCTCGCGCTGGCTTCCGCAGGATGGCGTTCCTTGCGCAATGCATCTCGTCTCAGCCCTCACCTGCGGTCCCTGAAGGATACGTCACCCTCGCGCTGGCGACAAAACTGATAATAGCGTGCGCTGGAGACTGGGGCGTCCCACTGGGATGGACGCACCTGCACCTGCTGCGGAAGCTGTCCGACCTGATCGGCGATGCCGCGGCGCGCGGCGCCATCCGCCTCGTGGCCATGCATGCCGATAGCGGCACCTTGACGTGGGTTCCAGAGCAGACTTGGCGAATGAGTCTAAACTTCGGGAAAGCCGTCTGGTCTCCCGCCTATGCGTCCTGCAAGGGCAAGCTGCTGCGCTTGCCCGCTCCCGCTTTGACTGTATGTAACGTTCTCATCAGCAAGCACGACTTGGCCGTCGTCGCTGGTGCCATCTGCCCGCCACCGCCACCGCGGGAGTCCATCTTAGACGCTATTCAAGAGCACCCCGCGTTCACCAACCGCGGTGAAGACCTTGATGTTGAAGGGCGCGGCGCCAGCGACCGCTTCAAAAGGAGTGGGGTCAAGGATGGGCTCAGCCGTGATTGCGAGGGCAACGACGCTTCTGCCCCGAAGCCCGAGAGCACCGTGGCGGATTGTCCCGTCGTCAAATCGAACGCAGCCGCAGCCGATTCGAGCTCTGCTACTGCCGATCCATGCTCACTGGGAATTTCCGACGGCGACGCTAGCGACCATGACGTAGCGGCTGCGGCCGCCTCCGCGACAGAGCGGGCGAGTGAGAGCAGCCGGGAAGCCGCACCTTCTTCGTCCAAGCCCGTTGTAGTTGTTAAACAGCGGCGGTCAGGGCGGCCCAGCTCTAACGGGCTGGTCTTGATGGAATTTGACAGGATGTTCGGCAATGGCGAATGTCCCCGAACTCTCGCGGCCCTGTTTCTGCAGCTATCCGACTGGCTGGCGCACGTTCACGCCAACGAAATCCAAATGTCACGCAAGGCTGTCGAGACGTGTCTGCGCCTCAAGCGTAGTGCCGATCTCAAAAAAATCCCCTCATCCCTACCCCGGCAATAGACCCGCACGCCACTATGGCGCCTGCTTGGCCGCCTTCTGGTAGGCGACGAGCCCACAATATGACGGAACCCGTCCAGGTGCCCGGCCGGGCGCTCATTCTTGCGGTCGTCCGAGTGGACGTGGGTCGCCGTCGGGTGGCCGGAGCCGCCCCAGGGATGGTCGTCCACGGCGTAGCACCACAGCCGTCCGGTCTTGGTCCGTCCCCGGCCCGGGTCGAGCACCGGCAGCGTGGTGTCGTCGGCGAACACCTTGGCCGAGCCTAGCACCCTGCCGAGCATCAGCTCGTGGAGCGGCGTCAGCCACCAGCAGGACCGCCCGACCCAGTTCGCCAGCGTCGAGCGGTCCAGCGTGATGCCCTGGTGCTCCAGCATCTGCGCCTGGCGATACAGCGGCAGGGTATCGGCGAACTTGCTGACCACCACGTGCGCGACCAACGCCACTTTTGGCAGGCCGCCATCGACCGGGCGTTCGGGCGCGGGGGCGACGACCACGGCGCCCTCGCAACCGTGACAAGCGTAGCGCGGCCGCCGGGTCACCCGCACCCGCAGCTGAGACGGCACGATGTCCAGCTGCTCAGTCCGCAGCTCGCCGATGGCGTGCAGAGCATGGCCGCAGCACGAACAGGCGCGGTCCTCGACGTCTACCACCATCTCGTAGCGAGGCAGGTGCGCCGACAGTGCGCCGTGGTTGCGGCTTCGCGCCTCGGCGCGCGGCTGGCGCGGCAAGCCAGCAGCGGCGGCCACACTATCCTGGCCAGCCTGATTGGCGGCGACCCGTCGCTCCAACTCCTCCAGCGCGAGCTGCAGCTCGTCGGGTGTCAGCTGCTCGGACCGGCGGCCGAACCAATGACGGGTCAGGCGCTGGATCAGCAGCCGCAGCTTGTCGTTCTCAGCCGCCAACGCGCCCTGCTGCAGCAGCACCGTCCGCAGCATCAGATGCAGGGTGGCGGTGTCGTCCGGCAGGGCATCAGGGTCGATCTGCACACTGCAATGATGGACGGGTCCGCCGCGCCGGGGCCACAGCTTTCAAGCAAATTGGCGGCTTTCAGCCCGCCAGTTCAGGCCGGCGGACCGGCGCGGGCGCGCGCCAATCGCAGCGTCGAGCAGGGCGGCCAGTTGGGGCGCCGTCAGCGCGATCCGCCCGGCAGAAGTGGCGGACGGCCAGATGAACTGGCCTTGCTCCCAGCCGCTTGGTCAGCATGCACAGACCGATCCAGTCGTGCCAGATCAGCTTAATTGGTCCGGCGCGACGGCCTCGAAAGGCGAACACGGTGCCGTCAAACGGGTCGGCAGACAGGCCTTGCTGCACCAACATTGCCAAACCGGTCATGCCCTTGCGCATATCGGTCACTCCGCAGGCCACGTGGACCCGGAAGCCAGGACGCCACCGCGATCATCGGCCCCCGAGCGC
>CAXTJZ010000199.1:0-7384 GCA_964244695.1 uncultured Acetobacteraceae bacterium | reverse complement strand
GGATGCCACCACGCCGGTCATAAGCTATCCGCTCTGGGAGAAGGCGATGCTGATGGAAACGGAACCGGAATTCTATTTGAGACCGATCACTACAGCGGACACGCCGCCATGCTGGTGCATCTGCACAATATCGACGATGCCCGCCTGACCGCCCGGCTTGAAGCCGCATGTATCGCTGAAAACGCGCAAGCTCCCCCCCTGAGTGAACCCGGCCTCGCCCCAACCACGCGACAGCGGAGCAAAAGTTTTTTGGTTCTTTTTTTCAAAAAAGAACTGCTTGCTTCCTTACCTAAGCCGGCAACGTAACCAATGCCCGAGCCCCACCGCCAGCCCGGTTGCCCAGCACCACGTCCCCCCCGTGTGCGCGCAGGATGTTACGCGCGATAGGTAATCCCAACCCCGTCCCGCCCGTTTCGCGGTTGCGAGAGTCCTCCACCCGGTAGAACGGCTCGAACACGCGCTCCAGCTCATCCGGCGGCAGGCCCGGCCCGTCATCCTCGATGCTCACCGTCGCCAGACCGGCGCCATTATCCAGCACCACGCGCGCGGCGCCGCCATACTTCACCGCATTGCCCACCAGGTTCGCGAACACCCGCTTCAAAGCCAGGATACGCCCGTGTACCGTGAGGTGCGCAGGTCCTGCGAAGGAGAGGCTGTCGCCGGCATCCGGCCGCGCATCCGCCGCGTCGTCCAGCACGGTGCGAAGAAGCGCCACCAGGTCGAACGGCACAGCAGGCTCGGTGTCCGCCGTATCACGTCCGAACACCAAAGTCGCCGAAACCATCGCGTCCAGCTCATCAAGGTCGGCCATGAACTTCTGCCGCTGCTCGTCATCCTCGATGAACTCGGCGCGCAATTTCAGCCGGGTGATCGGCGTGCGCAGATCGTGCCCGATCGCGGTCAGCAGGAACGTGCGGTCCTGCACGAAGCGCCGGATGCGCGCGGCCATCGTGTTGAACGCCACCGCGGCGCGAACAACCTCGTCAGGCCCGCGCTCGGGCAGCGGCGGCGCGTTCACGTCCCGCCCCAGCCGTTCGGCGGCTTCGGCCAGCAGCGCCACCGGCCCGGTCAGCCGGCGCACCGCCCAGATGCTGAGCAGGGCGGCGGCAACCGTCATCAGCACGAATGCCAACAGGAACTCGCGTGAGTGCCACGGCCGGGGCGGCGGCAGCTTGGCGCTCAGGTTCAGCCAGCCCCAGTCCGGCATCTGCAAGCCGATGTTGATCGGGTCGGACCAGGGCGTGCCGCGTATCACCACGTCGCGCGGCCGGTTCGCCTGGCGCACCTGCACCAAGCCCATGTTTACCCGTATCTGACCCACGTAAGGCGAGTCCATCACCTCCGGCGTCACGGCTGGGCCGCCCCCGAGCGAGGCGTGCATGTAGGGCCCCAGCTCCATCTCGCGCAGCGCCGCCTGGCGCTCGCCCGGGGCCGTGCCGACCACGGTGCGGTAGATACTCATGGACCGCATTCCGAGGTCGCGCAGTTCCGCGAATTGCTGCAGCTTCACTCTGTCGAACGCATGTATGGTCAGGCCTGCGCCCTGCACCACAACGAGGCCCACAAGCAGCGTAAGCAGCGTGCGTTTGGCCAGGCTGTTCGGCCAGACCGGAATCCTGGAGAACAGCCGGCCGCCTTTCGCCGCCAGCGCGGTCCGTTTCAGTAAAGCGGGGGTGTCAGCTACGTTCAATATCCGCCGCCAGGACGTAGCCGCCGCCGCGGACCGTCTTGATAAGCTGAGCATGGCGCCCGTCATCCTCCAGCTTGCGGCGCAACCGGCTGATCGCCACGTCGATCGCGCGGTCGAACGGCCCGGCCTGGCGCCCTCTTAACAGGTCCAGCAGCATGTCGCGCGTCAGCACCCGGTTGGCCCGCTCCACCAGCGCCACCAGAAGGTCGTACTCGCCGCCGGTCAGCGCCACCTCCACACCGTCCGGGTTCAGCAGCCGGCGCCGCGCCGGCTCCAGCAGCCAGCCGCTGAAACGTATGGCCCGCGCGCTGGGCTCCACCAGCTTCTCCGCCCGCTCGCTTGTCCGGCGCAGCACGGCCCGTATGCGCGCCAGCAGCTCGCGCGGGTTGAATGGCTTCGGCACGTAGTCGTCCGCGCCAAGCTCCAGCCCGATGATGCGGTCGGTCTCCTCGCCCATGGCGGTCAGCATGACGATCGGGATGTCCGACTGCGTGCGCAACCAGCGCGCGATGTCCAACCCGGACTCGCCAGGAAGCATCAGGTCCAGCACCACGAGCTGGTAGTGGCCCAGCGGCCAGTGCCGCCTTGCCTCACGCCCGTCCCTTACCGCGGTCACGCGGAAGCGATTGCGCTCCAGAAACCGCGCCAGAAGCTCGCGTATCTCCCGGTCGTCATCGACGATCAGGATGTGCGGCATTGTCTCCAATCGTTAGGTCCTCGGCATGCGGTACCATCAATAGGTGATCCGCGCCCGCGAACCACCCCGGCGTTTCACTACGTTTCATTCCCGGCGGACGCAGACCGGACACGGCGCTGTATGATGTCGGCCTTCAGCGTCAGGAGCATGTGGATGCGGTGGGGTGTTGTTCTGCTTGCCGGGGTGCTGGGAATGTCCGCCTCCGTTGTTGGCCTTTTAAGTGCACGAGCGCAACAGTTTTCCCCTGCGGCCACTGATGCGGACGCTTCTTCGCATCGTATGCAGGGCTGGAAGCACGGGTCCGCAAGGTAGGGAAGGAAGGCCTTCTTTTTTGAAAAAAAGAAGCAAAAAACTTTTGCTCCTGGCACCTGCATGAGGGCGCGGCCTGGTTCTGCAGGCACAGATGCTGGCCCAGCCAGACCTCGCCTCGATGCAGGCGAGGGAGCAAAAGTTTTTTGGTCCTTTTTTTCCAAAAAAGGACTGCTTCCTTGCTTTAGGAGTCCGCCCGCATCCAGATCCCGCTACCCCCAGACCACGCCCGAACCGGCCTGGACTGGCTCGCCTCGTCCGACCCGCACCTCGCGCGCATAGAGGCTGAAGCCGGCCCGCTGCCCTGGCGCGTGCGCACGCCCGGCTTCTCCGGCCTGCTCGCAGCCATCGTCGGCCAGCAGATCAGCAACCAGGCGGCCGCCGCCATCTGGCGACGCTGCAGCGCCCTGCCCGGCAGTCTGTCGCCCGAAACCTTCCTGCTGCTGGACCAGGAAGCGCTGCGCGGCGCCGGCCTGTCCCGCCCGAAAATCGCCCACGCCAGGGCGGTGGCCGAAGCATTCGCCAGCGGCCACCTGGCCACCGAGCGGCTGGCCGCGATGGAAGACGAGGCGGCGATCCTGGCGCTGTCGGCTGTACGCGGGCTGGGCGTCTGGTCGGCGGAGATCTACCTCCTGTTCGCGCTGCAACGCGGCGACGTATTTCCCGCCGGCGACCTCGCGCTGCAGGCCGCCGCCGCCCACCTGCGCGGCCTGGAGTCACGGCCCAGCCCGGCGGCGCTGCGCAAGATTGCGCTCGCCTGGCAACCGCACAGGGCGCTGGCCGCACGGTTGCTCTGGCATTGGTGGCGGCACGTGACCGGGCGGCCGAGCATGGACGATTGAAAAAGCAGGCAAGGCCTTCTTTTTTGAAAAAAAGAAGCAAAAAACTTTTGCTCCCCCGCCTGCCCCGAGGCGCGCCCTCTTTCTGCAAGCGCCTGCGTTTGCAAAGCTAAGCCTCGCCTAGATGCAAGCGGGGGAGCGAAAGTTTTTTGGTCCTTTTTTTCAAAAAAGGACTGCTTGCTTTCTCCGCGTCCGCAGAACACCCCAAGGCAGATGATCGTAGAACCCAGACACGCCGCCAGCCTGATCGTGCTGCGCGACAACCGAGAGATACTCATGGCCCGCCGCTCGGAGCAGCACCGCTTCATGCCGGGCATGCTGGTGTTCCCGGGCGGCGCCGTGGACGAGGCCGACCATCACGCCCGCGCCGCCAAGCCGCTCTCCCCGCGCACACGCGCCCGCCTGGAACAGGCCGCCACCCCGGCCTTGGCCCACGCCCTCGCCATCGCCGCCGCGCGTGAGCTCACCGAGGAGGTTGGCCTCAGCCTCGGCGTCCCGCCGGCGCTCGACGGATTCGCGTATCTCTGCCGCGCCATCACCCCGCCCGACCGCAGCATCCGCTTCGACGCGCATTTTTTCATCGTCGACGCTGCCCTGACCAGCGGCACGCCAACCGGCTCGCAGGAGCTGGAGGAGCCGCGCTGGTACACAATGGAGGACGCGCTCGCGGCAAAGATCCCGGCCGCGACAGGCGCCGTGCTCGCCCAATTGCAGCGCTGGCTGTCGCATCACGACAGGGACGGACCCGTCCCGACCCTGCGGGACAGGGTCTGGCACACCACCTGAGCGCTCTTCCTGTGGCATTTCGGGCGCAAGACGGCCGGTCCCCAGGCTTTTTTCACACTTGGTCCTGTATTCACTTCTCCGTGAGCTTCAGACCTTCTAGCGTGTAACCCGTGGTCAGATTTCAAGCCAGGGTAGTGATATGCGGCTAGGCGACATCCTTCTCATGCGGGGCCTCGTCCGCAGCACGGACATCGAAAGCGCCATCGAGCGGCAGC
Organism: uncultured Acetobacteraceae bacterium; assembly: GCA_964244695.1. Lineage (GTDB taxonomy): Bacteria > Pseudomonadota > Alphaproteobacteria > Acetobacterales > Acetobacteraceae > BOG-908. The sequence goes on along the minus strand of CAXTJZ010000199.1, from coordinate 2,848 downwards.
GCATGCAGGGGGGCCGTCTCGGCGACAACCTGATCGCGCTCGGCCTAATGACCACCGAGCAACTGTTCGCCGTGATGGACGAGACGCCTGTGATGCCGCGCACCGTGGCCGAGACAGGCGTCAGCCGCGGCCTCCTGCTCGGCATGATCCTGAAATTCATGCGCGTGGCCTCCTGCGAGACGGTGCCCGAACTCGCCCATCGCATCCACCTCGCCCACTCAGTGGTCCAGGAGATCGTCGACGACGCGATCGCCCAGAAACTGGTCCACGTGCTGGGCTCCATCAACAGCGGCATCGTGCGTTACATCCGTTACGCGCTCAGCGACAACGGCCGCATCGCCGCCGGCGAGGCGATGGAGCAGACCCAGTACATGGGCCCGGCGCCGGTAAGCCTGGCCGCGTTCCAGGCGCAGATCAGCAAGCAGCCGATCACCAACGAGATCCTGGACGCGGCTGCCCTGCGGGAGGCGTTCAGCGGCCTGACCCTGTCCGACCAGACCATCCACCGCCTGGTGCCGGCGGTCAGCGCCGGGCGCACGGTGCTGCTCTACGGCCCCCCTGGCAACGGCAAGACGAGCCTGGGCACCCGCATCGCCCAATTATTCACGGACCCTGTGTTCATCCCGTTCGCCATAGAGGTGAGCGGACAGATCATACGCATGCACGACCCGAGCCTGCACGTGCCGTTCATGACGGAGGGATCGGATGGCGGCTCGCAAAACGGCGGCGTGCAGATCGAGGCGTTCGACGGCCGCTGGGCCGCCTGCCGCCGTCCGGTCGCCATGGCCGGCGGCGAGATGACGCTGGACATGCTGGACCTGCGCTGGGATCCGGCGACCAAAACCTACGACGCGCCGCTGCACATGAAAGCGCTGAACGGCGTGTTCCTGATCGATGATTTCGGCCGTCAGAAGGTGGCCCCGGTCGACCTGCTGAACCGCTGGATCGTCCCGCTGGAAAACCGCGTGGACTACCTCAAGCTGAACACAGGCATCACCTTCCGCCTGCCGTTCGACGAGTTGGTGATCTTCTCCACCAACATGGAACCCTCCGACCTTATGGACCCTGCCTTCCTGCGCCGCATACCTTACAAGATCCAGATGGTGGGCCCTGACATTTTCGAATACCGCCGGATATTCGAGCGCGCCGCCGCCGCGGCCGGCCTGTTCCTGCGTGACGATGCGTTCGACTTCGTGGTGGAGCAACTGACGCGCGGCGGCCGGCACCAGCTCGCGGCGTTCCAGCCACGGTTCATCTGCGACCAGGTCAATCAGGTGGTGCGCTGCTTCAGGCTGGAACCCGAGCTGACCTGCGTTCTCGCGGCTGACGCGTTGGAGAATTTGTACGTGGGTATTGGCGAGAGCGTTTGAGAAAGTTAGAAAAGCAAGCAGTCCTTTTTTGAAAAAAAGGACCAAAAAACTTTTACTCCGCTGTCGCGCGCCTGTCCCCAACCGCCGACAGGGAGCAAAAGCTTTTTGCTTCTTTTTCTCGAAAAAGAAGGCCTTCCTTACTTATCCAATCTCAGCATCACCGCAGCAACCCGCCGCGTAACCTCGTCCGGAGAAGCAGAAACCTTGCCCGCAAGGTCGCCATCAAGAAACAGCAGCGCCAGGCCATGCACCATGGACCAGCAGCCCAGCACGCTCGCCTCGCGATCCGCGCCATCCGGCGTTCCGGCCGCAACCCTGGCCGCCAACACGCCGTAGGCGGAGTCACCCGCCTCCGACAACTCCTTGTGTGCGCCGAGGCGCGGCGGCCCGAACATCAGCCGGAACATCGCCGGGTTATCCAGCGCGAAGTGCACATAGGCCACCGCCTGCGCCACCAGCGCGTCACCGGGCGGCACAGTCCCATCCGCTTGTCGCAAAGCCGCACCGAACGCCAGGAAACCCTGCGCCGCCACCGCCGCAAGCAGGTGTTCCTTGTCGGCGAAATGCCGGTAGGGCGCCATAGGCGAGACACCCGCACGCCGCGCCACGGCGCGCAGGGAAAGCGCGTCCGCCCCGCTTTCCGTCAGCAGCTCGAGCGCGCTGCTGACCAGGGCAGCCCGAAGGTCACCATGATGGTAAGGTCGCGCAGCAAATGTTGACACCGTAAACAGAACTCCTATGTGTGCAGTGTAAACAGAAGCCGCACTAAAATCAGTGCCGCGTTCTCGGGGGCCAAAATGGTAAAACTCACGATCCTTCTGCGGCGCAAGCCGTCCCTGAGCCACGAAGCGTTCGTGACGTATCACCGGGACCGCCACGCTCCCCTGTTTTGCGCATTGCCGGAGGTGACGCGGCACGTGCGGCGCTACATACAATGCCACACCGTGCCGGCCAGCATACCAGGACTGCCGTCGGTCACCTTCGACGGCATCACGGAGCTATGGTTCGACGACCTGGCCGGCCTAGAAGCGGTGTTCTCCTCCGAAAGCTACATGCAGACGATCCGGCCGGACGAGGCGGCGTTCCTCAACCTGGAAGCCTGCGAGTTCGTGCTCAGCACCGAAACCGTGATGATACCAGCAGGGGCCACGCCATGAGCTACGATCGCAAATCCATAGACCTGTCCGCCACGCCGGACCTGGTCGTGATCTATCTCGGCTATCGCGTGAACAACTGGCGCGGCATAGGCAGCCTGTTGCGCATCGGACGCGGCCTCGCCGAACTGCAGAAGAACCCGCCGGAAGGATTGCTGTCGCACGAGACGATGTGGTTCGGCCTGCTGCATCCCGGCTTCCGGCAATACTGGCGGGATTTCGAAAGCCTGGAGCGCTACACACGCGCCCCGCAACACGCCGCATGGTGGCGGGATTTTGCGCGCGCCGCAGACGGCAACGGAATCTGGCACGAGACCTCCCGGC
>CAXTJZ010000198.1:0-7406 GCA_964244695.1 uncultured Acetobacteraceae bacterium | reverse complement strand
CCGACAGGGAGCAAAAGTTTTTTGCTTCTTTTTTCCAAAAAAGAAGGCCTTGCTTACTTACCCAGGCTGAGGCGCCGGATCCATGCCAGGCGGCAACGAAGAGGGCTTGGAACTCGTCGTAGGCACGCTCGCCCGTCGCTGTTCCGGTGCCGGCTCATCGACCACACGCCGAATCACCGGCTCGCCGCGCAAAACCGTGCGTATCTCCTCGCCAGACAGCGTCTCATACTCCAGCAACCCGCGCGCCAGGCGGTTTAGTTCGTCCTGGTGCTCGGTCAGCACCTGCTTGCTCTTCGAGTAGGCCGTATCGATGATCGACTTGATCTCAATGTCGATGCGCTGCGCCGTGTGCTCGGACACGCTCTTGTTCTGCTGCACAGAGTGGCCGAGGAACAGCTCCTGGCTGTTGTCGCCATAGGCGATCATGCCGAGGTTCTCGCTCATGCCCCACTCTGTCACCATCCGGCGGGCCATGTCGGTCGCCATCTTGATGTCGCCGCTGGCGCCGTTGCTCACCTTGTCGGCGCCGAAGGTCAGCTCCTCGGCGACGCGGCCGCCCATCGCCATGGCAAGCTGGGCCACCATCTTTGCCTTGCTGGTGGAGTAGCGGTCGCCTTCCGGCAGGCTCATCACCATGCCCAGCGCACGGCCGCGCGGGATGATCGTCGCCTTATGGATCGGGTCGCACTCTGGCTCGTAGATGCTGCAGATAGCGTGGCCGGCTTCGTGGAAGGCGGTCATCTCCTTCTCCGCCTCACTCATCACCAGGCTGCGCCGCTCCGCGCCCATCATTACCTTGTCTTTGGCGTGCTCGAACTCGGCCATCGCCACCACGCGCTTGGATAGGCGAGCGGCCAGCAACGCGGCCTCGTTGACCAGGTTTGCCAAGTCAGCGCCGGAAAAGCCGGGCGTGCCGCGCGCGATCGTCTTGGGATCCACGTCGCTCGCCAGCGGAACCTTACGCATGTGCACGCGCAGGATCTTCTCACGGCCCAATACATCAGGATTCGGCACAACCACTTGGCGGTCAAACCGGCCAGGGCGCAGCAGCGCGGGATCCAGCACGTCCGGCCGGTTGGTGGCCGCAATTAGGATCACGCCCTCATTGCTCTCGAAGCCGTCCATCTCGACAAGCATCTGGTTCAAAGTCTGCTCACGCTCGTCGTTGCCGCCGCCCAGGCCCGCGCCACGATGGCGGCCGACGGCGTCTATCTCGTCGATAAAGATGATGCAGGGTGCGTTCTTCTTGCCCTGCTCGAACATGTCACGCACGCGGCTGGCGCCCACGCCCACGAACATCTCCACGAAATCAGAACCGGAGATGGTGAAAAACGGCACGTTAGCCTCGCCGGCGATGGCGCGCGCCAGCAGTGTCTTGCCCGTGCCAGGCGGCCCTACCAGCAGCACGCCCTTCGGGATCTTGCCACCCAAACGCTGAAATTTCTGCGGATCCTTAAGAAACTCGACAATCTCCTGCAGCTCGGACTTCGCTTCGTCGATGCCGGCCACGTCCTCGAACGTGATGCGGCCCTGCTTCTCGGTTAGCATGCGGGCGCGGCTCTTGCCGAAGCCCATCGCCCGGCCACCGCCGGACTGCATCTGGCGCATGAAGAACACCCACACGCCGATCAGCAACAGCATGGGGAACCAGCTCAGGAGCGTGCGCAGCAGCGGGTTCATGCCGTCATCATCGGCCTTGGCCACCACGTGCACGCCCTTGTCGGTCAGGCGCTGCAACAGGTTGGGGTCTTCCGGCGCATAAGTCTGGAAGGCGTGATTGTCGCTAAGCGATCCGGTCACCGTGTGGCCCTGGATCACCACGTCTCGCACGTGGCCGCTGTTCACTTCGCTGACGAAGTCCGAATAGGCCATGGCGCTGGCCGCGTGTTGTCCCGTTCCAGGTTGGAACAGGTTGAACAGCACCACCAGAAGCAGCGCGATGATCACCCATAAAGCCAGGTTTCGGCCGAAATTGCTCATTGCGTCCCAGTCCCAGACGAACCTCCCGGTTCGCGTTCACTACAAAACTTCGGCTGCGGCCAGGACACCCTGTCGGCGGTGCGCCGGTTGCTGCCAATTCTTAACCGGGGACATGGTGCGTCCACGAAGCTTGCGCATCCCCCAGCCTGCGCGCCATTACCTAGCCTGCGCTTGCGGCAGGATGAGGTGGGCACAGCGTTAGCTTGACGCGAAGATTTGTCCATCCCGTAAATGCGCCTTCCGGTAACCGACTGGCCAAATGCGGGACGGCAATGAGCGTGCCGCCGTACCAAAGCGCCGGAAGGGTCCGCAACACAACGGAAGGCAGGTCCGTCAACCCGCGCAGAGACGCCGAAGCCGCGCCTACAGCGGATACGCGCAGGCCTGGCGGCAGCGTCTCGACGGCGGACATCACGAAGCGGCAGTCCCATACCGCCCCGCTCGCTGCCGCGACATCCGGACCAATGGCGGATTCCTCGCGCACGAGCAGAAGGCCTGCCCCCAGCCGGCCCGCTGCCATGAGCCGGACGCCGCCAAGCGTGGCCGGACCGGGTGCTGCCGCCAGCCGCGCGAGCACGGCGGTATCAGGTGCGTAGGTGGCGCCGCCGAGCATGCGTATGAGCGCGCCCAGGCAATCCGGCCCGATCGGGCCGGGCGAAAGTATGGCGTAGCCTCCCGGACGTATCTGCGCGCGCAAAGCGAGCACTGACGCCATAGCGGCTGCAGCCTGCAAACGAGCATCGGCCGCCTCGGATGCTGAACGCGCCAACCGGGCATCCAGGCCGCTCTCGTCAGCTTCCAGCCGGGCGCGCAGCCTGGTGCGCAATGCCGCCGGACTGCGGTTGGACGGGTCCTCCACCCAGTCTAGCCCAGCCGCAAGCAGAGTGGCGCGCAGCCGCCCGGGTGCTACGGCCAGTAGCGGCCGGACAAGCCGGATCATGCGTCGGTGGGCAACGGGAGACATGCCCGCCTGTCCCCAGGCGCCGCTTGCCGCCTCCTGCCGCATGAGCACCGTCTCCGCCTGGTCGCCCGCATGGTGGCCGACAAGCAGATCGCTTAGACCCAACTCGCCACAGGCCGAGATCAAGGCGGCGTAACGCGCCTCGCGTGCCCGCGCGGCAAGCCCCGGCCCGGGCAACAGCCCAGTCAGCTTCAGCGTGCGCGACGGCACCCCGAAGCCGGCCAAACGCTCCGACGTTATAGCCGCTTCCGCAGCTGATTCCCGGCGGAGGCCGTGGTCCACGATCAGTGCGAACGGATCGCCCCAGCGTTTTGCGAGCCAGGCGAGACAGAGGCTGTCCGCACCGCCGCTTACGGCCACAGCCTGGCGCGAGCCCCAAGGACCGAGCGGGGCCATCAAGGCCGCGAAGTCTGCCGAGGTTAAAGGCAAGGAGAGCAAGCAGTCCTTTTTTGAAAAAAAGGACCAAAAAACTTTTGCTCCCTGTCGGGTGCTAGCTGGCTAAGCCGCCGACAGGGAGCAAAAGTTTTTTGCTTCTTCTTTTCAAAGAAGAAGGCCTTGCTTCCTTGCTCAACGTCCGCAGGAAGCCCGCTTACGCGAACTCGCCACGCCCGCCTTCTGCGCTCCCGGAAACTCCACGCTCAACTTCGCCAAAGCCTGGCAGGCGTCACGATCATCATTCAAGGCAATCAGCGTGTTGGCCACGCCCAGGAGGGCGATCGGCGCCGTAGGTGAGCGCGGTGCATGGTTGTAAGCCTGGTAGAAATCCGCCGCCGCCTGCTTGTAGTCATGCTGCCCGGCTTCCGCGCGGGCGAGCAGGAACTGCGCATCCGTCGTGCGCGGACTGTGGCCGGCGAGAGCTTCTCGTGCGGCCGCCTCGGCTGCGGGGTAATCCCGCCGTGCAAGCGCCGCGTTGCCCTCACGCAGCGCCAGTTCCGGCGTGCGGTGCACCGGCTTCGGAACTGCCACCGGTGCGGCTTGCGTCGTGGGCTCCGCAAACGATTCGGCGGCTGGTGCGCTGCCGCCTGCGGGTGCCTGGCCGAGTTTGAACGCCAAGTCGCCTATCTGCTTGGCAAGATCGTCGTGATCGTGCTGCACCTGGTTTGTCAGGTCGTCCACCCTGCCCTGCAAAGTGCGGTTCTGCTCCTCCAGCGCGCTGACGCGGACCACAAGCTGTGCCGCGGTGTCCCCGCCGCCACCTGGGCCAGAGGGCTGGTACTGCGGCGCGGATTCGCCAGGCGGCGGCCCCAGGTTCGACGGCGCCAGGCCGCCACTCTGCTGGTTTTGCTGCACGGTCTGCAGCTCCTGGCGCAACTCGGCAATCTGATTCTGCAACGCGATGCCCTCGCGCGTCTCTACTTGCGCGCCTGCTGGGGCCATACAGACAAAGACGCCCAGAAAGCTCGTGGTAAGCAGCAGGCCGAATAGTGTTTGCATCGTCATCTTTCCCGAGGGTGGCGCCGCCATACGAAAAGTCCGGAGGCTAACCCCCGGACTTCACGCTGTCGAACTACACCGCAGGGTAGGAACGCAATCCCGGCGTTTAGGACGTGGGGCCGGACGCCACTGACGTGATAGCGTTGCGGTTCTGCGCCCAGGACTGCTCGTCGTCCCCCAAAGCGGTCGGACGATCCTTGCCGTAGCTGATCGTGGTGACACGGCCGGACGACACGCCCTTGGCGGTCAGGAAGTCCTTGGCGGCGTTCGCACGGCGCTGGCCGAGGGCGATGTTGAACTCTTCCGTTCCGCGGTCGTCGCAATTTCCGGCCACCTGAACGCTCACGTTCGGATACTTGGCAAGCCAGTCAGCCTGCTTGGAGAGGGTGGCCTGGCCGGCGTCGGTAAGGGTGGAGGAGTTCAGCTCGTAGAACACGCGGTCGCCCACGTTGGCGACGAGGTCTTCCTGACTGCCGCCGATCGGGCCGCCACCGGCAGTCTGCGTGTTGCCGGTAAAACCCTGCTGGTTGCTGGTGGTGGCGGGCGGCGTCTTGGAGCAAGCGGCAAGGAGGGTGATGGCGGCGATCGCGCCCAGATACTTGATTTTCATTGGGGGTTGTTCCTGTTTGTCGGTGCGTTGTAGCTGACCACGCGAGTAACGACAGACTGGACGGATCGTTGCCGCGGTGCGGCGGAAATACGCTTACGCTTCCGTGACGGTCAAGCGCCGCGGGCAGCAGAAAGCGCGATTTGATGAAGTACCGGCAGCTGATGCTTTGTGGGCGCTGAGGGGTGGCAAGAAAGCAAGCAGTCCTTTTTTGAAAAAAAGGACCAAAAAACTTTTACTTCCTCCGCTTGCACCGACGCATGGGTTTGTCCTGCACCTACACGCGTCGGCAGAACCGGGGCGAGCCTCCGCGGAGACGGAGCATCGAAGGGTGCTCCTCTTTAAAAAGAAGGCCTTGTCTTATGCGTTGAGCGGCGACCATGCGGGATCGGACGCGTCCGTAGGCGTAGGCACTTGCCGCTCGTTAAAGCCGGTGATGTCTATAGATACCAGCCGCGAGGAGAACCCCTCACCTGAGCTGCCGCGTGCCTGAGTCTCGCGCCAGAACATCAGCACGCGGCCGTTCGGCGCGAAGGTGGGGCCCTCCACGGCAAAGCTCTCGGAGAGGATGCGCTCTCCCCTGCCGTCAGGATCCATCACGCCGATGGCGAACGTGCCGCCATTCAGGCGGGTAAAGGCGATGAGGTCGCCGCGCGGCGACCACACCGGCGTGCCGTAACGCCCCTTGCCGTAGCTGATACGCCGCGCGCCGCCGCCGCCGGCCCCCATGACGTAGAGCTGCTGGTCGCCGCCGCGGTCCGAGTTGAACACGATCTGGCTGGCGTCAGGCGAGTAGCAAGGGCTGGTGTCGATACTGCCGGAGCTGGTCAGCCGGCGTGCGGCGTGGCTGGCGGTGTCGACTACAAAGATGTCAGAGCCGCCGCCGCGGGTGACCGAGAGGATGCAGGACGCGCCGTCGGGCGAGAAGCGTGGCGCGAAACTCATCCCCTCGAACTCGCCGAACGTGCTCTGCCGGCCGGAGCTGAGGTCAAACAGGTACACGCGCGGGCGGTTGTTGGCGTAGCTCATGAACGCGATCTGGTCGCGCACCGGGTTGAAGCGCGGCGTCAGCACCAGCCAGGAGCCGTCGGTCAGGATGCGGTTGTTGGCGCTGTCCTGGTCCATGATGGCCAGCCGCTTGGTCAGCGCGCCGCGCCGGCCGGTGCTGGCCACATAGACGATGCGCGTGTCGAAATAGCCCTTCTCGCCCACCAGCCGCTCGTAGATGACGTCGGCGATGATGTGGGCGATGCGGCGCCAGTTGGCAGCCTGCGTGGTGTAGGCGGTACCCTGGATCTGGGTACCCTGCAGCACGTCCCACAGGCGGAACTCCACCCGCAGCGGGTCCGTGCCGGTTACCTGGCCTGTGACCAAAGCATGCGCGCCACTCGCCTTCCAGGTGCCGAAATCCGGCGTGCCTGTGGGCGGTGCGAAGGTCTGGTCGAGCGGGCGGAACAGGCCGCAGCGGCCGAGGTCTGCGTTGATGACGCCGCCTATGTCCACCCCGCCCGGGCCGCCTGTCAGGCCGGTGATGGCGATGGGGATGGGATTACGCTGGGCGCCGGAGACGTCGATGATCGGCTGGCCGCCGCCAGGCGGGGGCGGTGCGGCGGGGGCGAGCGCCGACTGGGCAAAGGCAGGAGATGCCGCGAGCAGGCCGGCGCCGGCGAGGAAGCCGCGGCGCGGCATGAAATCGGCGGGAAGCAGGTTTCCCGAAATGCGGTCTCGCACCATGGCGACGGTCTCCATCAAGGTCTGAAGCGGAATTTGAATGTGCTGGACGGCTGGCCCAGCAGGTTTGGCGGGATCGGCAGCTTGGCGCATTCCGAAAGCTGGACGGCATGTTCCGCGCGCTCCGCAAAGGCACGGTAGGCCGGGTCGGCATTGGCTTTGGCCTGGAACGCCGGGTCGAGCTTCACATCGCGCACAACGCCTTCGGCATCCACGGTCACCACCATGTCCGCGTAGTAGCTGGCGTAATCTTTCGCCGCGGTGTCCTCCGAATAACAACGCCGTACGGAGTCGCCGATCGTCTTGCGCTGGCCCTCGCTGAGCGCGCCGGTGAGGTTGCCGTGCAATTGCCCGCCCGCGTTATGCGCCCCGCCGCGCGACGGATTGTAGGTGTGCGTCGGTGCCTTCGTCTGTTTCTGGTCCGCGGAGAATGCTTCCAGCGTGTTCATCAGGCTGCTGGTGTCGGGCACCGGATTCTTCGTTAGGTTTTGCTGGTGGCGCACGGTGTCCAGCGGCTTGGCCTTCTCCACTGCCTCCTTCACCGGCTTCTTCGGCTGTTCTTCCGCCTTCATCGGCTGGATCGGCGGCGGGGCCGCCAGCTTCATCGGCGGCGGCGGCTTCAGCGCAATCGCCTCGCGGTCGGGCGGCGGCAGCGGCAGCTTCGCGGTGTCGAGCGTCTTCACCACCGAACTG
>CAXTJZ010000197.1:0-7494 GCA_964244695.1 uncultured Acetobacteraceae bacterium | reverse complement strand
TCAGGAGTAAAAGTTTTTTGCTTCTTTTTTTCAAAAAAGAAGGCCTTCCTTCCTTCCTTTAGGTCCCGACACATGGCAGCCGAAGCAGACGCGCTACACGAACAGATCACCCAGTCCGTAGCCCTGCTCCGGAGGCATCTTTGACTGGGATGTTGCAACCGCCCGCCTGGAGGAGCTGAACCACCAGGTCGAAGACCCATCCCTCTGGAACGACGCCGAAGGCGCGCAGAAGATCATGCGCGAACGCAACCGGCTGGCCAGCGGCATCGAAGGCCTCCGCCGCCTTGAAGCCGGCGTGGCGGACGCGGTCGGCCTGATTGAGATGGCCGAGGCTGAAGGCGAGCCCGCCATGGTGGCCGAGGGCATCGATGCGCTGCGCACGATCGCCGAAGAGGCCAAGCGCCAGGAGATACTCGGCCTGCTGTCTGGCGAGGCGGACGGCAACGATTGCTTCGTCGAACTGAATGCCGGCCAGGGCGGCACGGAGGCGCAGGACTGGACCGAGATGCTGATGCGCATGTATTCGCGCTGGTCCGAGCAGCACGGCTTCAAGGTGGAGATGCTGGAGGCCAGCGAGGGCGAGGGCGCCGGCCTGAAATCGGTGACGCTGCAGGTGACCGGGCCGAACGCCTATGGCTGGCTGAAGACCGAGGCCGGCGTGCACCGCCTGGTCCGCATCAGCCCGTTCGATGCGGCCGCCCGCCGGCAGACCAGCTTCGCCAGCGTGTGGGTGTATCCGCTGGTCGATGACAGCATCGAGATTGAGATACGCGACGCGGACCTGAAGGTGGACACGTTCCGCGCGTCAGGCGCCGGCGGGCAGCACGTCAACAAGACGGAGAGCGCCATACGCATCACCCACATGCCGACCGGCATCATCGTCGCGTGCCAGACGGACCGCAGCCAGCACCGTAACCGGGCGACCGCGATGGGGATGCTGAAAGCCCGGCTTTACGAGGCCGAGTTGCAGAAGCGCGAGGCCGCTTCCGCGCTGACCGAAGCCGGCAAGACGGAGAACAGCTGGGGTCACCAGATACGCAATTACGTTCTGGCTCCATATCAATTAGTCAAGGACCTGCGCACCGGGGTGGAAAAGGGCAATCCTGGCGCCGTGCTGGACGGGGATCTGGACGATTTCATGGCCGCAGCCCTGGCCGCGCGCGTTGGCGCCACGCGAAGCGAAGCCTCGGCACAGGCAAGCTGATCTCCAACGTCCGTTCGGTTGCTGCGCCGGACGGTCGCCGCTTTCCAATTTAACAAGCTGCAACTCGTCCGTCCCTGCAACCGGTAGGCCATTCGCCGCGAGGCTGACGGTGTGGCGTTGTTGACGACTACCCGTCATCGACATTGAACGGAGCGTTAACAAAGCTTGCAGTTGCATTTGGTGTGCGCAATAGTATGCCATGTGCAATGAAAGCCGCATGGACAAAGGTAGACCATCGTGAGCGACTGGTCAGAGGTCGAGTTTGCCGCTGCCCCCTACAGACCTCGTAAGGCGCAGGATTTCCTGCCGATCCTGGCGGACATGCTTACCTGCTGGGACTTCGTTACCTGCGCCGCTGCTGGTGAAGCCGCACTGGCCCTGTATGCTCATTTCGTTATCGCAGTACCGCTCGACTTTTCCGCCGCCGGTCCATTCTGGCGAGACATCCTGTTCGGCAGCATGATCGCCGCTCTCATGCTCCGCGCGTCGGCTGAGAGCCTGAACCCGCGTTTCGTGACCACCGCGCGGCTCATTATTGTAGCGGAACAGAAATGCTTTGCGGCATTTGCCGTGTTGATCGTCGTGGGCCTCGCCACACGCGCCACGAACGACCTTGCGCGGCTTTGGCTGGTGTTGTGGCTGGGCGGGTTCGCCTTGGTAGTGGCCGCGACCCGGCTGACTGCTGGTTTCTACCTGCGTCATCTCCAAAAACAAGGCTCCTTGCGCGAGGCGGTCGCAGTGATCGGAACCGCCGTTGCGCGCACGCGCATGGCGGCGCGCATCTCAGGAGAGGTCGACGTCGTAGGGCTGTTCGGCGCAGACGAGCCGGACGGGGCAGGCCTGGACTGTGCGGACGAAGTGGACAGACTCCTGGACATGGGTAGGGACGGCGGCGTGCATTCCGTCATCCTGGCGCTTGAACGCGACCGGCATGGGGAAGCGGCGCGCATCATCGAGCGCCTGAAGGCGCTGCCTTTCCAAGTCGCGGTCTGCCCGGAGGACGGCTGGAATAGCGCTATCGCACCGCGCATGCGCATTTTGGGCGGCATGCCAATGACGGTGGTTGCAGACCGGCCGATCAAGCACTGGGACCTGCTGGCCAAGACGCTCATCGACAAGGCTGGCGCGCTTCTGCTGCTCATCATGCTCGCCCCCTTGTTGCTCGGCGTCGCCCTGGCCGTAGTCGCGAGCAGCCCTGGACCGATCATCTTCCGGCAGACGCGTCGCGGCTGGTGCGGCCGGGATTTCGTGATCTGGAAGTTCCGCACCATGCGGGCCGACCATGGCGCGCCGTCCGGCCAGACGGTGCGCAGGGATCCGCGCTGTACTCGCGTCGGACGCACGCTGCGCAAGTATAGCCTCGATGAGTTGCCGCAATTGTGGAACGTTCTGCGCGGAGACATGTCGCTGGTCGGGCCCCGTCCGCACGCCGAAGCGCTGCACGACATCGACAGGGCAGGACGCGAAATCGTTGCAGAATACGCGCAGCGCCATCGCGTCAAGCCCGGCCTGACAGGATGGGCGCAGATCAACGGTGCGCGCGGCGCCACAACAACCGCAGCGCAGCTCCGCCGACGGGTCGATCTGGATCTGCACTATATCGAGAACTGGTCGCTTCTGCTCGACCTGGAGATCTTGCTGAAGACGCCGCTTTGCATGAGCGGGGAGAATGCGTTTTGAGCGTGCTCGCGCGGCTTCAGGCCGCGAGGCCAGCGCAAGGTGCAGCCTCGGTCAGCCGGGCCGGAATGCTGCAACCGGCTTCGCCTGCTGCCCTGCGGCTGCTCGGCGAAGTACTGGCCCGGCTGGCCGGGATGGAGCGCCCTGTGGTGCAGATCGTCGCGTCGTCCGCCGGTGGGAACGCGGGGCCGGTCGCGCGTGATTTCGCGGCCGCTGCAGCGACCCGTTTCGGGCGAACCTTGCTGGTCTCCTCCGCCCCGGGTGACCGCGAGGACGCCAGCCTTCGCGGGCTGTCCTGGCTGATGACGGGTACGCTCGGCGGCGAGCCCGACGGCATCACGCCGGACACATCCGTGCCGGGCCTGTACTACACCAGCCTGGCGTTGCATCAATCCGGGCCGCTGGAAGTGCCGCTGCAATCCTGGCTGGCCGGGCCGCAGGCGTTCCGTATGATCGTCATCGAGTGCCCCGCGATCGCCGCCGATCCGCGCACGCTCGCCGTCTCGGCCCTGTGCCACGGCAGCGTGCTGGCCGTGGGCGCAGGCCTGACCACGCTACCTGAGCTTCGCGCTGCCGCCCGTCAGCTGGCCAGTGCCGGTGTGCCGCTGCTTGGAACCGTCCTGCACGATGCACCCAGGATAGGCCGAACGCCCCGAAACCTGGCTGGCTGATGCAGATGTGGCGGCCAAACCGCCTGGTGGCCGCGTGCGCAATGGCTGCGGTCTGCGCCGAGCTTTGCATCAGCGCCAACCTGCTCACCTGGGTTGGCATACCCTACGTCACCGATGGCGGTGCACTGCCGCTGAAATTCCACCCGGGCACCGACCTGCTGACGGCCGCCACCCTTGCGGGGCTGGCTGCCGGGCCTGCCAGTTGGGTGCGGGCGCTGGGTCCCCAGCTGCTGGTGTTCTTCGCCGCGATCGGCGGATGCATTCTGTCCATTGGCCTGCTGACCGGACCCAGCAACCTGATCGTGCTGTTGGACACTTTTCTGCCAGCCGGCCTGCTGGCCGCTGTGCTGAGCCGTGCAAGCGGGCGCACCCTGGCGCGCTTGCGTCTGGCAATGCAGCTTCTGCTGGCTGCCAACGCCGCACTTGCCCTGGCCGAACGCGCGATGCAGGCGACATTGGTGCCGCTCTATCTGAACGACAACGCGTATAACCCGGTGACGGAGGATTTCCGGCCAACCGCCCTGTTCGACCACCCGCTGACCGGCGCGCTGATGATGATGATGGCGCTGACGCTCGCCCCCGCTGCCAGAGGTTGGCGCCTGGCCTACCAAGCGCTGATTTGGGCCGCGCTGGTGGCGTTTGGCGGCCGCATGGCGCTCGGCGTCACGCTTCTGACGGTTGCCGCCGGTGTGGCTTGGCGCGGCTGGCGCCTTCTGCTGGCGCGTGACCGGCGCGCGATCTGGACGCTGCTGGCGGCCGGCCTGGGGGCGGGAGGCTGCGCGGCGCTGCTCGCGGCGGCACTGGCGGCCGGCCTGGGGGACCGTCTGATTGCCCACATGTATTGGGACCAGAGCGCCCAGGTCCGTCTGGCGCAATGGCAGATACTCGGCCAGTTCGACATCTGGCAGGTGCTGTTCGGCGTGCCGCGCGAGGACCTGCTGCACATGCTGAACCGACTGCGTCTCGGGACAGGTGTCGAGGTGATCGAGAATTTCTGGCTGCTGATGTTCGTCAGCCTAGGCGCGCTGGGGTTTCCGCTGTTCCTGGCGGGGCTGGGCGCGCTGCTGGCGTGGTGCTGGCAACGGACGGTGCGGCCGGGGCGGGCGCTACTCGTGGGCGCGCTGATCGTCGCTTCGTCGAGCAATTCGCTGGGTCGCAAATCCACCATTCTGGTCTGCCTGGTGGCGACCACGGCCTGTATTCCGGCCCGCAGTGCGGAGAGCCGGGCGCCTTTGCTCCGCCGTAGCGTTTTGTCTGTGGCATGACAGGCAAGGAAGCAAGCAGTTCTTTTTTGAAAAAAAGAACCAAAAAACTTTGCTACCTCGCCTGCATCAAGGTGCTGTCTGTTTCTGCCAACGCGTCTTTTCGCAGAACCGGGCCGTGCCTTGGTGCAGGCGCAAAAGTTTTTTGCTTCTTTTTCAAAAAAGAAGGCTTTCCTTCCTTGCCCGGCGTCCAATGACCGCCATCGCCTTCTACATGCACGACCTGTCAGGCGGCGGCGTAGAACGCATGCGGCTGACGCTGATCGCCGAGTTGCGCGCACGGGGCGTGGCAGTCACGCTCATCCTAGCCCGGCGGGAGGGCGCGCTGAATGGCTTAGTGCCGGCAGACCTGCCCGTGATCGCGCTAGACCGGAAAGGCATGCTGGGCGCTGTCCTGCCGCTGGCGCGCCTGCTGCGCAGCGTGCGGCCAGACGTGCTGGTCGCCAGCCTGGACCACAACAACATCACGGCCATGCTGGCCGGCTGGCTGTCTTGCACCCGCACCCGCGTCGTGATCTGCCAGCATAACGCGCTGTCAGCCGAGCTGGCGATGGGCTGGAAATACCGTTGCGTGCCCTGGCTCTACTGGCTTCTGCAGAAGCGGGCGCACGGCATCGTCGCGGTCAGCCGGGGTGTGGCGGACGACCTGGCCGCTGTCGCCGGCATCGGCCGGGACCGCGTCACACCCATCTACAACCCGGTGATCGCCGACGATTTCGCCACGCGCGCCGCAGGTGCTCCGCCCCACGCCTGGCTGGCGGATGAGGATGCGCCCGTGCTGGTCTTCGCCGGACGGCTGACGGCGCAAAAGGATCCGGCGTTGCTGCTGGACGCCTTGGCGCTGCTGCCGGACGCCCGGCTGATCATGCTCGGCGAGGGGCCGCTGCGCGCGGCGCTGGAACAGCAGGCAAGCCGGCTGGGTATAGCGGACCGCGTGGTGTTGGCCGGCTTCGCGGCCAACCCGTTGCCGTGGATCGCGCATGCCGCCTGTCTGGTGCTGCCATCCCGCTACGAGGGGTTGGGAAACGTGCTGATCGAGGCGTTGGCCTGCGGCACGCCGGTAGTCGCCACCGACTGCCCGCACGGTCCGTCGGAAATCCTGCAAGCTGGCCGGTTCGGCCCGCTCGTGCCCGCCGGCGATGCGGCCAGTCTTGCGGCCGCGATCGGCGGCGTGCTCGCCGTCGAGCCGGATCGGGGAGCGCTCAGGGCCAGGGCGGCGGCGTTCACGGCCTCCGCCTGTGCAGATGCACACCAGGCGCTGTTCCAACGGCTCACGGCGCCCCGATCGCCGCGCGCGTTCGGCCTAGCAATGTCGCCGCTTACTGCCTCCCAGGTTATCGACCGTGTCATGGGCGAGGATGCGGCGGGGGTAAGCACGATCGTCACGCCGAACATCGACCACTTGCGTCTGTTGCGTCAGCGTGCCTTCGCCGAGGCCTATGCCGGCGCCGAGCTCGTCTGCCCGGACGGCTTTCCGGTGCTGCTCTACGCCCGGTTGCGCGGCTTGGCGCTGTCGAGGCGGGTCACCGGGTGCGATCTGTTCGCCCGCCTTGCGGAACACGCAGGCCTGCCGGCAAAGCGGCTCGTAATCGTTACGGAAGGCGCCGCAAGCGAAGCAGCCGTGCGGCGCTGGGGCCAGGCGCACGGCTTGCACCATCTTCATGTAGTTACAGCGCAACAAGGGCTGACGAGTGACCACGCAGCGCAGGCTGGTTTGGCCCAGACGATCGCGGCCCATCGGCCGGACATCCTCGTGATGACCCTTGGTGCCCCTGTCAGCGAGGTGTTCGTCCACATGCACAGGGAGACGTTGCCGCCGTGCTGGGCGTTATGTGTCGGCCAGGCGGTGCGTGTGCATCTGGGGCTGACACAGCGTGCGCCGGCGTTCTGGCAGCGCATCGGGTTGGAGTGGTTGTGGCGGCTGAGGCAGGAGCCGCGGCGGTTGTTGGGCCGGTATGTGCAAGATGTTGCCTGGTTTCCGATCGCGGTTCTTGGCGACCTGACAGGAAGAAAGAAAGGCCTTCTTTTTTGAAAAAAAGAAGCAAAGAACTTTTGCTTCCACGCCTGCACTAAGGCGTATCCTGCTGCTGCAAACACGCATTCTGGCCGAATTGAAACGGGCCATTGTGCAGGCGCGGAGACAAAAGTGTTTTGCTTCTTTTTCTCCAAAAAGAAAGCCTTGCCTAACTATCCAAAGCCGCCACGACTTCCTCGGTCATCTTCTTCGCATCCCCAAACAGCATCATCGTGTTCGGCCGGAAGAACAGCTCGTTATCCACACCCGCATACCCCGACGCCATCGAACGCTTGATGAACAGCACCGTGCGCGCCTTTTCCACGTCCAGGATGGGCATGCCGTAGATGGCTGACGTGGTGTCCGTCTTGGCCGCTGGGTTCGTAACGTCGTTGGCGCCGATCACGTAGGCCACGTCCGCGGTGCTGAACTCGTTGTTGATCTGCTCCAGCTCAAATACGTCGTCGTAAGGAACATTGGCTTCGGCCAGCAGAACGTTCATGTGGCCCGGCATGCGGCCGGCTACGGGATGGATGGCGTAGCGCACGTCCACGCCTTCGGATTTCAGCTTGTCGGCCATCTCGCGCGTGGCGTGCTGCGCCTGCGCCACGGCCATGCCGTAGCCCGGCACGATGATCACCTTGGAGGCGTTCTTCATGATGAAGG
>CAXTJZ010000196.1:0-7497 GCA_964244695.1 uncultured Acetobacteraceae bacterium | reverse complement strand
TGACCACCGGCCTGGGCACGTTAATCATCCAGCTGTTCGTGAATGACGTCAAATATCGGGCGTTTGTTTCGACACCGGAAGGTCTGGGCGAAGGAAGGAAGGCCTTCTTTTTCTCGAAAAAGAAGGCCTTCCTTGCTTCCTTCGATGGACAGCTCGCAAGCCGTGTTTGAAAAATCGAGTATGTAACGAAAACTTTTCTTTTTAGCGCTCATTCGGCGCGGAAGTCAAAACCGTAAAAGGCGCCGACAGCAACAATCCAGCCACAAACGGCAGACAAGCGATACCGGCAAACCCGGACGCCGACATGAAGAGTCCGAACAGAAGAACCCCGGCCACGGTGTGCGGCCAGAACATCCGCGCGGCGGCGGACCAGGTGATGGCGTGGCCGTCGCGTACCTGGCCGCTCCAGCCGACACGGCGGCCGAACGCCAGGCCAAGCACGGCCCAGCTCTTATGCGCTGCGATGACCGGGTCCAGCAGCAGGGTCGCCCCGATCTCCTTCAGGCAGCTTCCGGCAAAGACGGCAGCACCGCCGTGTTGCCGTAGCAGCGGTCGGCGCAGGAAAACTTCCGCATAGCCGAGCAGTTTCGGGGCGTGCAGAGTCAGCCAGCCAGCCGCAAGCAGCCACAGCACCGGCGCGCGCGGCACGTCGGCACCGCCCAGCGCGGCGTTCAGGGCGGCCAGCGGCAGCATGGCAAACCAGAACGGTGTCAGAACGTAGTGCAGGATCGCCTGTAGCATCTGCAGCCTGCCTAATGGTCCCAAGTCGGGGCGGCGCAGCAGGTGGCGGTATTGCATGTTGCCGGCGGCCCATCGCACGTCGCGCACCAGGTAGTCGGGCAGGGTGGGTGGATGGCTTTCGCTGGAGCCCTCGTCGCTGGCCAGGACGCGCAGCTTCCAGCCGGCGGCCTGCAGGCGGGCGGCCTCGACGTGGTCGTGGCTCAGGATCAGGCTGCCGTCCGGCAACGGATCCAGCCGGCAATGGGCACGGAACGGCGCCACGCGCACCATCGCGTTATGGCCCCAGTAAGGGCCCTGGTCGGCCTGCCACCAGGCCTGTCCCGTCGCCCATACGCGCAGGCCGTGCCGGTGGCCGAAACCGAACAGGCGCGAGAACGGCGCGTGCGCGCCGTGGCCGTGGAAGGTGGCCTGCAGGATGGCCAAACGCGGGTCCGCCTGCATGACGGACGCCATGCGCTCGATTGTTGGCAGCGTCATCTCGCTGTCAGCGTCCAGGCACAGCATCAGCGCGAACGCGCCCTCGTGCGCGTCAAGGAACGACATCACGTTGCCAGCCTTGAAGCCGGTGTTCGCCGTGCGCCTGCGATACAGCACGTCCGGGCCGCCGCCGGCGCGCAGCCGCTCCGCCGCGGCAGCTTCCTCGGCCGCCACTGTTTCGGACGCCGTGTCGGACAGGACGCACAGCACGTAACACGCCGCCCGGCCCGCCTGCCCGATCTCGGCCGAGATACGGGCCAGGCGGCCGAACACCGCGCCTACGTCCTCGTCGCGCACGCACACGGCGACGGCGGTGCGCAGCGTGGCGGGCAGGCTGGCTTGCGGCAGGGCGAGCTGGGGCAGCACGGCCTGCACGGGGTCTGGCGCGCAAAGGCGTATGGCGAAGCCGATCAATCCAGTCGCCGCCGACAGGGCCAGCCAGGGCGCGTTTATCGCCAGGCAGGCGAAGATCGCCATGCGCAGCAGCGACCAGCCATCGGGAGCGATTGCCACCGTGCCTAGCCAGATTAGGCCGGCTGTGATGGATACAATCAGCGTCAGGAGGATTGCGCGTCTCGCGCGCGCGGGCTCTGGGTGGGGTGAAGGAAGGCCAGGGGCTCTGCCCCTGGACCCCGCTAAGGACAAGTCCTTAGAACCATTTTCTAGGCGCTGCACTGGGGTTGATCTGCGCTTACCGCGTCGTTCAGTTCGGGCAGGGTCTGCAGCCGGCGCTGCGCCGCGAAGGGGCCGCACTCCCGGTATAGCGGATAGAGTTGCGCAGTCAGGCCAGCCACGCGATCCGTGTCCAGCCATGCGGGGCCGCCGCAGCGCGCCTCGTCCCCCGGCCGCAGCCGGACCCGCAGCGCGCCCGCGCGCGGGGTGTCAAGCACCATCCCGTCGCCGCGCGCCCGCAGCCGCGCCACGCCGCGCCAGCCTATGCGGTGGTAGCTCATCGTCTCGCTCTCCAGCCCCGGCACGATGGCGCGCACTGCACGCACCGGACTGTCCGCCGGCGAGCAATCGACAACCACGATCTCCAGGCCCGCCCCGGCCAGCCGCGCGGAGAGGAAATCCAGCCTTGCCTGCGAGCCGGCCACGGTATCGGGCGGCACGCTGGGCAGGTCCGTCAAAGCCACGTGCCGCGCCTGGCGGAATGCCGTGGGCGCCAGCAATGCGCTCAGCGCGGCTTGCGGCATCGCCAGCCAGCCCGCCATCGCTGCCAGTGCGCGCGGCTCCTCGCCGGCCAGGTCGCTGGCCACGCGGCGCGCCAGGTAGCCGGCGGGCAGCACCGTGCGCGCGCGTGCGACAGGTCCGTGGGTGGCTGCCTTGCGGGCACGCGAGCCCACGAATTCGAGAAGCGCCTTGCGTATGGCGCGTGCCGCATCAGGATGCGAGGCTTCGCCGCAGGCACTGACCTGCAGGGAGAAATCGGCCACCTGCGTGTCGTCGCCAACCACGTAGATGTTGGCCAGGCCGAGTTCCGTGCCCGCAAGCTTGACCAGCGGCCGCAGCCCGGACGCGCGCAGCCTGGCCAGCAGCGCCTCCACTTCGGGCAGCGCGCCGCACGGCAGGTCGATCACCACGCCCTCGTCCAGGGCGCGGTAGGAGGTAACGTTGCCGTCGCGCTGCAGCAGCTCCATCACGCCATGCGCCACCGCGTGCGCCAGGTCCACGCCTGCGCCCAGGCCGTTTGTGATCGGCGTGATCAGCCGCGCGGGTTCCGCCATCTGGTAGGCATGCGCGGCGACCCACTCGGCCGGCACCAGCACGCGCGCGCCGCCCGGCCAGCGGCATCCTGCGACCCAGGACAGGCTGACATCCGGCGTGTAGTCCGAGCCGGCGGGCAGGCAAAGGGTTAGCGGGTCGATCGCCTCGCCTGCTTCAAGGGACGCATAGCTGGCCTGGATTCGCGGGGCGGTGGCGAGCCAGGCACCCACATGCACCTCCTCGCACAGCTCCCCCAGCGCACCGACGCTCGCCTCGAGCTCCGTCAGGCCGTAGCCGTAGCCGGTGATGGCCGCGCCATCCGGCGCCAGCCAGGCCGCCTGCACGACGGGGATGCCCAGCCTGTCCAGCCCGTCGATGCGGGAAAGCGCCAGCTTGCCGCCGTCCGGCAGGCTGGCGCGGAAGGCGTCGGCGACGTGTTGCAGGCCGGAGGTCATGCCGGGTGTCGGTTTGCGGTGGGTCCTGACATGTGGTTGGCCTACCTCGTTGCGGACGCGGGCTGCGCCGACACAGGAAATGGGGGTGGCGAAGGCGCTGCAAAGCAGGCGCGGCTACTATCCGCGTGGAGGAGGCGGCATGCAATCAAACGACGCGCACGATGCTGAGGCGGACCTGCTGACTTGCCGCGCCCGTTTGACCACAAATGCCCGGGACTGGCAGGCGGCGCTGCGGCTGAAGGCGAGCCTGGCGGCGCTGAACCGTTACGCCGAGTCCGATCCCGTCTTCCGCCTGGCCCGCGCCGTCTTTCCCGATGACGTCTGGCTGGCGCATATGGCCACGTTGCACGCCTATCCTCAGGCTGAGCTGGCGGCGCTGACACGCCGCGCCGCCGCGTTGTCAACCGCGGCGCCGGAGGACGGCTCGCGGGCAAGATTGCTGGGCAACCTGCTTCTGCAGGCCCGCGATTACCTGGGAGCGGCCGCCGCCCTCCTGCAAGCGCCGGACACCGATTCGGCCTTGCGCCGGCTGTCCGCGCTCGGTTACGCCGCGCTGGCCGGAACACTTGCCGGCGCCCCCGCATCCGGCGCCGCGCCGGCGCTCGCCATCGTAAACCTGGACCGCAATCCCGGCCGGCTGGCGGAGACGCAAGCCCACTTCGCCGGTTGCCGCATGCCGCGTTTCCGCGTGCCGGCGGTCGAGGGCGCGCGGCTGCCGTTGCCCGCAGTGCGGCGCCTGGGCGGCGACCCGGCACGCCGTGGCACGCTGGGATGTTTCCTGGCCCACGCCGCCGCCTGGGAAGCGATGCTGGCACGCGGCCTGGCGCATTGCCTGGTAGTCGAGGACGACACCATGCCGCTGCTCGACCTGCCGGAACGCTGGGGCGTGTTCGGGCTGCCGGAGGGGCTGGACATCTGCTTCGTCAACGACCGCATGGCGCCGCGTGCGGCCGAGCCTGCCTTCCAGGTGCTTACGGTTGCCGAGGCGCTGCACCAGTTTCCGCCGGAGCGCAACGCAGCCGGTGCGGACGGCTACCTGATCAGTGCGGCCGGCGCCCGCAAGCTGCTCGGCTGGCTGGCGGAGGATGGCTTTGCCGAGGACGTGGACTGGCGGCTGATGGCCTACGCGCTCTCGCCGGCCGAGTGCGCGGCGCTGCTGCCCGGGGGGCATGCTTCCCGGGTGATTGGGGGTCTGCACGGGTTGGTGGGTTCAGCAAGGCGGCTGGAGGCGCGGGTGTTGTCGCCGCCTTTGGTGCGCACGGTGCCGATTTCCAGCGATCGGGAGGACGGAGACCGGCTGGGTGAAGGAAGGCAAGCAGTCCTTTTTTGAAAAAAGGACCAAAAAACTTTTGTTCCCCCGCATTTGCGGCGCGCGGGTGTTCTTAGAAAAATACGCATGCTGAAAAAGCGTGGGAAGCAAAAGTTTTTTGCTTCTTTTTTGCAAAAAAGAAGGCCTTGCTTGCCTTGACGCCATTCAGACGGAAATAGAGCGTCTCACGAGTTGTTTGAACAGCGTCCAGCGTGCTTGCGATTTCAGCAGCGCTTTCGAAGATCCCAGGAACAGCCGCAATGCCAAGACGCGGGACGGCGATTCTGTCCCTTTCGATCCGCTGGACCGCCAGACAACCTTGTGAACCTTTATTCTGACGTCCGTGACGCCCTTGCGCTCCTGCAGCCTGATGAGTTCGTCCCTGGGTGATTTGCCGGCCGCACGCATTGCGTCGTAGTTCGGGCCGCCCAGCGGACGGGTGTGGCGGATGATCACCTCGTCGATGACGGCGATGCCGTTCTCACGATCGTTGACGAAATCCGGCCACAGCCAATCGATGCCCCACCCGCTCTGTGATTCGGAGAAGGTGTCCATGGCGCGCCGCAGGCATGGCGTGCTGAAGCACGGCGCCATCGCCTCGACGAAATTCGTGAAACGTATGAGGGTGGCGGTGTTGTTGATCAGCAGGGGATGAGTCATCGGGCTGTCGGCCGTGAGAGACGGCTGCGCCAGTTCCAAATTGTGATCTGTGCACAGATCGAAGAAGCGGTTCATGTCGTGCTTCGTCATCGCCAGGTCGTCGTCAGGCAGCCAGATGTAGGCGTAACGTTCCAGGTATTCCGGATGGTCCAGCAGCAACTGATGCAGCGGCGGCCATTTCGGGCCGACACTGTCTATACGCACCACGTCGTCATGGCGGTAGATGTCCGGATCTTTTCCGAAATAGTTCACCACCAGGTCCCAGTTGCGTTCCTCGGGACCGAGCAGCCAGGTGGGGTGAAGCGAGGAATTGCCGGCCCGGACGATGACCAGATTGGGACGTTGCATACTGCTCAAAACCATCCCTTGGTTGCAGGTAAGTGTGGCAGAGAGGTGCTCAGCTCGGACGTGGAAGTAAAAGCCGTCCGATTGCTTACCATCGAGAGCGCAACTTCCTGCAAGACTGTACCGACTAAATCTATCGTGTCCGCGTGGCCGCGGTTCCCCTTCTTCCGGGCATCAGTAACGCGACTAGCCGTGATACCGGTTCCGTTTCCTGACGCATGGCATCGCGGGTGCTGCTTTTCGGCCGAAACCCTGTCCACCTGAGATCGCTAGGCTGTAATCCTCTGGATATCGAACCGCGTCATGCAGCCTACCCTTCAACGGACCACCGCCACCGGATTTCTCTGGTTGCTGTTCCAGGGGCTGTCCGGCCGGGTGGCGAGCTTCTTCAGCCAGCTGGTACTCGCAAAGCTGCTTCTGCCTGAGGCTTTCGGCCAGATCGGCCTGGCCTACACGGTGACAGCCGTGGTCACCGCCATTGTCAGTTTCGGCATCGACGACGTGCTCCTCACCCGGTCGCGTCACATACGCCTGTGGGTGGCGCCGGCTTTCTGGAGCAGCCTCGCTCTCGCCCTGGCCGGCATGGTCCTGATGCTGGCGATAAGCCCGATCGCGGCGCGGCTCTATCACGCGCCAGGGCTGGTGGGACTGATCGCCGTCATGGCAATCAATTTGCCGCTTGGCGCTGCTTCCACGGTGCCGGTCACCAGGCTGCGGGCCGGCCTCTCCTTCCGATACCTGAGCACCTACGCCAGCCTGGAGACGCTGGGCATACAGCTCGGCACCATCGCGTGCGCCGCGGCGGGGCTGGGCGCCTATAGTTTCGTGGTGCCGCTGCCCTTGGCGGCCGGCATCAAGGCGGTGATCTTCTGGCGCAAGGCGCCGATGGCCATCCGGCCGGGGCACCGCCTGCTGCAATACCGTCACCTGATCGGTAGCGGGCTGGTGGTGCTGAGCACGCGGCTGATGATCACGCTGGTCAACCAGGGGGACTACATCGTGCTGGGCCTGCTTGCCACGCAGAGTGTGGTGGGCGTGTATTTCTTCGCCTTCCGTCTGGCTGCCCAGCCGCTGCAGATGCTGGCGGGCAGTTTTGGAAACGTGTTGTTCCCCGCGTTTACGCAGCTCGGCCACGAGCCTGGACGGCAGATGGAGGCGGCCCTGCGCGCCTCCCGCATCCTCGCCTATGCCATAACGCCTGTGTGCTTCTTGCAGGCGGCGGAGGCGCGGCCGCTGCTGCATCTGATGTTCGGCACCCGCTGGGACGGCGCCGTCCCGCTCGTGCAGATACTCAGCCTGGGCCTGCCAGGCGACGCGCTGGCCTGGGTGGCCGGCGCGCTGCTGATCGCGCGCGGTGAGTTCAAGCGGGATCTGCGGCTGGTCGCCCTGTTCACGCCACCCTTCTTTGTCTGCGTCCTGCTCGGCGTCTGGCTCGGCGGCGCGATTGGCGTGGCGATCGGCGTTTCACTTTACTACGCGCTGATCAAGCCGCTGAACTCCTGGATGGTGTTCCGGCGCGCTATGCGTGTGCGCGATGTCCTGCAGATCTATGTCCTGCCGCTGGCGTTGGGGCTGGTCACGATAGGCGCCGCAGCCTGGCTGGGAGCGTTCCCGGCCAGCCGCCTCGTGCAGATCGTGCTGATCGGCGTTTGTGGCCCGCTGTTCTACGTGGCCGGCTTGCGGGTGGTGGCGCCGGCAACATTGTCCGAGATGATGAGCCATTTGCCGTTGGGGAAGCTGGGCGGCTTGCGCCGGCGGTTTGCCTGACAAGAGAGCAAGCAAGGCCTTCTTTTTTGAAAAAAA
>CAXTJZ010000195.1:0-7498 GCA_964244695.1 uncultured Acetobacteraceae bacterium | reverse complement strand
GCCGCGGCAGCATGGCCATCTGCGCCCGGCTCTCGATCTGGAACGTGCCCAGCGTATCGGCCTTGCGGATCATCGCGTAGGTGGCCGGGTCCTCGGGCGGGATGGCGGCGATGTCCATTGTGACGCCGCGGTGCTCCTCCAGCATCTCGAACGAGCGGCGCATGCAGCCGAGCATCCCCAGGCCGAGCACGTCGACCTTCATGAACTTCAGCGCGTCGATGTCGTCCTTGTCCCACTCGATGACCTGCCGCCCGGCCATCGCCGCGGGCTCGACCGGCACGAGCTCGTCCAGCCGGTCACGCGTGAGCACGAAGCCGCCGGGGTGGGTGCCGAGCTGCCGCGGGAAGCCGATCAGCTCGCGGGCCAGGTCGATCGCCAGCCGCAGGCGGCGGTCGTCCAGGTTGAGGTTCAGCTCCTCGGCGTGCTCGCCCTCCACGCCCTCCTTCGACCATCCCCAGACCTGGGAGGCGAGCGCGCCGGTGACGTCCTCGGTCAGGCCGAGCACCTTGCCCACGTCGCGTATGGCGCCACGCGGGCCGAAGCACATGACCGTCGCGCACAGCGCGGCGCGGTCCCGGCCGTAGCGCTCGAACACCCACTGGATGACCTCCTCGCGCCGCTCGCTCTCGAAGTCGACGTCGATGTCCGGCGGTTCCTTGCGCTCCTGGCTGATGAAGCGTTCGAACAGAAGGCCGCTGCGCACGGGGTCGATAGCGGTAACGCCCAGCACGTAGCAGACGGCGGAGTTGGCGGCCGATCCGCGGCCCTGACACAGGATGCCCTTGGAGCGCGCGTAGCGCACGATGCTGTTCACCGTAAGGAAGTAGGGCGCGTATCCCAGCGAGCCGATGAGCCGGAGTTCGTGCGCAAGCTGCGCCTGCACCGGTAGCGGAACGCCGTCGGCGTAGCGCAGCGGAAGGCTCTCCTGCACCAGCCGCTCCAGGCCCTGCTGCGGAGTCTCGTCGTCGCGCTGCAGCTCGTCCGGATACTGATAGCTGAGCTCGGCCAGGCTGAAAGTGCAGCGGACGGCAATCTCCGACGAGCAGGCGACCGCCTCCGGATATGCGGCGAAGAGGCGGTCCATCTCCTCCGGAGACTTCAGGTGCCGGTCGGCGAAACGCTCGCGGCGATAGCCTGCGTCGTCGATGGTGCAGCCTTCGCGGATGCAGGTGACGACGTCCTGCAGGATGCGGCGCTGCGGGGCGTGGTAGAGCACGTCGCCGGTGACCACGGCCGGAACGCGGGCAGCCTGCGCCATGTCGGACAGCCCGCGCAGGCGCAGCGTGTCGCCGGGACGCCTGCGCAGGCCCAGCGCGAGGTGACAGCGTCCCGGGAAGGCGGCCCGCATGCGGCGCAGCTCGGCGCCCAGGTCGCCGTCCGGCATGTCCGCCAGCATTACGAGCAGCAGGCCTTCGCCTCCCGCCGCCAGCTCCGCCCACGATAATTCGAAGCTGCCTTTGCCGCCGCGGCTCTTGGCCAGGGTGAGCAGGCGGCAGAGGCGGGCGTAGGCTGCGCGGTCCATGGGGTAGGCGAGCACTGGCAAACCGTCGGTCAGTTCCAGCCTGCAGCCGACCATCAAGCGGATGCCGACCTCCCTGGCCCGGGCGTGGGCTCGGGCTATACCGGCCAGCGTGTTGTAGTCGGTGATGGCAAGGGCGTCGTAGCCCAGCGCCTTGGCCTGCAGCATCAGCTCCTCGATGCGGCTGGCACCGCGCAGGAAGGAGTAGTTCGAGCAGACCTGCAGCTCGGTGTAGCCCGCCATTAGCCCGCGTTCGGATGGCCGTGCCCGCTGGTGCTGGGAGCCGCCCGGTCAGGCTTCTTCATCAGCACGAAGCCGGAGCGCTCGAGGTGCTCGACCAAACGTTCGGCGGTGATGCGGGCCATGGCGTCGTCGGCGTGGTGGACGCGCTTGCGTCCGGCGAAGCGCAAGGCGAAGGAGAGGCTCTCCTGGATCTCGTGGGCGCTGGCCAAGCGCAGCCCCAGCTTGTCGTCAGCGGTCATTCGCACCTAGCCTCCTGCCTAGACGCATACCAAGCATGCGAACATTTAGAGAACAAGACTTGATTTCGGAGGGACGACCATCCGCTTCCTAATCTACGGCGCGACTGCTACACGGGACGCCTCTGTGCTGAGCACGCAGTCGCGCGAAGTCTGCGGCCCGTGCTTGCAGGACGCAACCAGGAGACGGTGCGCCAGCTCCCGGAGAGTCTCGGGCTCGAGTAGAGGGTCTTTGGGCTGGAGTCAGAGACCGCCCAGTTAGAGGGCATACGGGCGGTGCTTCATGCGGCGGGTCCGTTTTCCACGACCGCCGCGCCGATGGCGAGGGCTTGCCTTGCGGCGGGCGTCCACTACTGCGACATCAACGGAGAGATCGACGTCCTTGGGGCGTTGGCGGGGCTGAATGCCGAGGCGCGGGCGGCTGGGCTCATGCTGCTGCCGGGCGCGAGCTTCGACGTGGAGCCCAGCGACTGCCTGGCCGCCCAGGCCGCGGCGCGGCTGCCCGGCGCCACCGGCTGCGCCTGTCCATCGGATGCCTGTCGAAGGCGAGCCGCGGCACGGTGAAGACGATGCTCGAAGGCCTGGGCACGGCCGTCCGCGTCCGGCGGGATGGCCGCATCATCGCCGGCAATCCAAGGTCGCGCGCGTCAGCCGACTTCGGCGCCGGCTCGCGCGCCACGGTCGGCGTGCCGTGGGGTGACGTCTCCACCGCGTCGCGGTCCACCGGCATCGCCGACATCGAGGTGTTCTTCGAGGCCTCCCGAGAGATCGAGCTCATGGCGCGCCTGCTGGGCGTCGCGCGCCGGTTCATCATTCCGGGCCCGATACTGCGCTCCCTGCAACGCCAGGTGGACGCCCGCATGCCGCCGGGACCAACCGCCGAGGACCGCGCCGATGGCGGCGGCGCCATCGTCGCGGATGCCTGGGACGGATCCGGCGGCCACGCGACATCCATGCTCACGACGCCTGAGCCCTACGAGCTGACCGCGAGGAGTGCCGTGGAGATCGCGCGATTGGCGGCGAAAGGCGAAGCGTTACCCGGCTACCAGACTCCATCCACCGCTTTCGGCGCAGACCTCATCCTCGGCTTCGAGGGCGTCAGAAGAACGGAAGTGAGCCCCCCAGATTGACGCAGCTGCATGCGCGCCGCGCCTTGCAGCCGAGTTCCCCGGCCTGTTCGTTTAATGCCAAGTCAATTTTGGCCAATTGGGCGAAGCCGTCGCCGATGCGCGCTCAGTCCGCCGCCGTCTTCGTCAGGCAGGAGACGGTGTTCATGTTCCGCGCAGTTCCGGCCGCGGCGGCCGGGAGGGTGCTCGTTCCGAGACGAAGGAGAACTCCCCTCCAGCAATCGTGACGGCATCTCGCACCGTTGCATGGTCCAAGTTCGCGTATTCTCCGACATAAGCTTTCATTTTGCTGTCGTATTTGCCGCCGTTAGCCTTCAGCAACGTCCTAAGATGCTCCGATGGGCCATGTTTGTCCGCGAATCGCGCCTTCCAGAACCGGTGATCATCAGTTTCAAAGATGCCCTCGGCTTCTTCGTCCTCGAACGCGAGTAGCTCGTGAGGCTGATCTCCGCAGCTCTCATGTTCCGTCGTGACCAGATCGTTGGTGTCTGGCGGCAGCGGTTCCGTCACTACGGGCTCCGCCGGCTCAATGCGGTCAGTTTCGGACGCGGATGAAACCTTATCTTCCTCAGGATCTAAGACCGGGGCCACCGCTTTTTCCGCTTCCTCGATGTTGGAACTCGGGTGTTCGGCTAATGAACCTTTGAGCGCGAAGCCGGGCGGCAGCGGCGGCGGCGTTTGCGGCCCCGGCGCTCCAGCATTATGTTGCTCGAGCTCGTAAAATCTCCAGTGAAGGGAGCAGAACGGAAGACCGTTCTTAACGCCCTTGTTGCTGATCCTTATCGGGATTTCGCATGCTGAACACTGCGCTTTGCGCATCCGCATTGTCTGTTTCGGGGCGTATCCAGCCGGCCTGTATGCGACATTCACGGGTGCGCCGGGGAAGGGGCCGAGGCCGGCGACTATGTCCGACACGCCTTTAGTGACGCTCTCGTCCAACACAGGCTGAGTTTTCGCAAACTTCAGGCCATGGCGTCTCGCAAGATCCTTGATAACCGATCTGCGGTTGGGCGCATCGACGGGGACCAGAGTGCAGACTTTTTGATAAACGAGCACCGTCGCCAGCTGCAAAGGATCGGCTACGTCGATCCTGACTGTGATCTCGACAGACCCGTCAGCCGAAGCCTCGCCCTGCCAATGTTCGCTCAAAGCTCGACCGGCGCGGCCTTGTGTTGTCATGCCGAAGCCGATGTTAAGCTTCTCCAGCCTCGGCTCTTCGGAGAAGAGCTTTTCTTCAATCCCTCGGAACATGGCGGTTGCGTAACCCTCACGCGTATCAAAGCCCTTCGAACCTTCGGCCTCGTTTTTACTATTCGGATTTTCTACCACTTTCCGCTCCCGCGATTCAGTGCGCATGCACTGATCCATCTCTGGTGAGCGCTGCCGAATTCTGAGAAAAGATATTTTTTAAGCTTTTCAAAAAGAAAATGCTTTGACGCCAGCCGCTGCGCCAGAAGCCTGCATCAACGAATCAGCGACCATGCAAGATGCTGTTTAAACATCTGGCTCCTAACGGTGATGGCTAAGGCATCCCAGTCTCACTTGCAGAGAGTTGGCTTGCGCCGGCGTGCCGGTGAAATCCTGGTCTTGCCGGTATGCTGGCCGTGTTTGCTGGAGACATGACAGACGTCGCGCTGCCGCCACTTCCAGTGACGTGTGGTAATTTTTCAGGGGTGTCGTGAAGCTGCACAGCCGTGGCCGGCGCTCAGTCACTTCGGCAGCAGGGCCGCCGCCAACTAGCCCGACGTGCCGCATCAGAATATCGGCGGCTGTCGCAGTCGCGGGCCTTACCTATCGCGGCCTACCTCTAAGACGAGAGTTCGTGCTGCCCAGGTCCAGCCATGGCGATCTTCTATACCGTCGTGGTGTTCAACCTTGGAGCCGTCGCAGCAATCAAGGCGCCGGTTCCCGAGGGTAAACGCAATCGCAACCGCGCTCGGTTCAAGCAGGTGGGTCTAGTTCCTGATCGCCCTTTGCGCTCTCGCGCAGCCCCAGCCGCGCCAGCTTCTTGATAAGCCCCATACGCGAAAGCCCGAGCCGGCGCGCTGCCTCGGATTGGTTGCCGCCGGTAGCCGTCATGGTCTCGCGCAGCATGCGTGTCTCCAACTCGGCCACCGCCGCATCCAGCAGCCCGGCCGACCCGGCGCCAGGCTCGGTTGGGCCGGTGACCTCGCTTTCGCCGGCGGCAAAGCGCAGCAGGGCGGCATCCACCGTAGTGGCGCCGGGTGGGGAAAGCGCGCCGGCGGTCTCGATCAGTTGCCGCAGCTCGCGCACATTGCCCGGCCAGGCACAGGCGGCCAGATAGGCGAGCGCGTCGCCGGTCAGCCGCGCCCGCGGCGCCGTCTGGCGCAGGAAGCGCGCGGCAAGCAGCGTCACGTCGTCCGGCCGCTCGGCCAGCGCCGGCGTGCGCAGCACCATGCCGCGCAGGCGATAGTAGAAATCCTCCCGGAAGCTGCCGTCGGCGACCATGCCGTCGAGGTCGCGATGCGTGGCCGCCACGATGCGCACCTCGGCGCGCTTCTGCACGCGGCCGCCGACGGGCACGAACGTGCCCTCCTGCAGGAAGCGCAGCAGCTTGACCTGCATGACCGGCGGCATCTCGCCCACCTCGTCGAGGAACAGCGTGCCGCGATGCGCGGTCTCCACCAGGCCAGGCTGGTCGCGGTGCGCGCCGGTGAAGCTGCCTTTCAAATGGCCAAACAGCTCGCTCGCCAGCAGCTCTGCCGGCAGCGCGCCGCAATGCACCGGCACGAACGGCCCGGCCGCGCGCGGGCTACACGCATGCAGGGCGCGCGCCACCAGCTCCTTGCCGGTGCCGGTGGGGCCGAGCACGAGGATCGGAATGCTGGCCGGCCCCAGGCGGCGCACCATGTCGCGCAGCCGGACGATCGCCGGCGAGCGGCCGACCAAGCCCAGATCGTCGCTACACCCCTGCTGGCGTAGCGCCCGCAGCTCGGCCTCGAGCGCCGCCTTGCGCAGCGCGCGGGCCACGACGAAGCCCAGCATGTCCGGATCCGCCGGCTTGGCCAGGAAGTCCCACGCGCCGAGCTCCGCCGCGCGCAGCGCCAGCGCGTGGTCGGCGTGGCCGGTCAGCACGACCACTTCGGCCGGGGCGAAGCGGCCGATCAGCTCCAGCCCGTCCTCCGGCACGAAGCGCGGCGGCATCGCCAGGTCGAGCAGCACGAGATCCGGCGGATCGGCCGCCGCCGCGGCCAAGGCCGAGGCGGCGTCGCCGGCGGTGGTCACGCGATGCCCGGCCGCGCGCAGGAACGCGCTGCCCAGCCGCTGGAACGCCGCCTCGTCATCTACCAGCAGCACGTGGCCCGGCGCGCTCATGCGGCGCTCCTGGGAAAGCGCAGCGTCAGGCAGGTGGACCACCCTGCGCGCTCGGTCACCGCGGCCGAGCCGCCATGAGCCGCCATGATGCGCGCCACGATCGCCAGGCCCAGCCCGGTGCCGCCGGGGCTGCGCGAGGCGAACGGCTCGAACACCCGCTGGCGCAGATCGGCGGGGATGCCGGCGCCGTCGTCGCAAACGTGCAGCCAGATGCTGTCGGGACCGGTGTCTGCCTCGAGCGCCACCCGGGCGCCGGCGGCATGCGCGTTCTGCAGCAGGTTGGTGAGCACCTGTTCCAGCCGGCGCGGGTCGGCCGTGACCGTCAGTGGCCGGTCGAGCCCGCATCCTATCTCCGTCGCCGGGAAGTGCCGGGCTGCTGCGCGAGCCTGCTCGGCCAGGTCGAGCGGGACGCAGGCGAGCTGCCAGGGCTTGGCATAGTCCAGCAGGTCGCGCGACAGATGGGCGATGCGGTCCACCTGGGCGCGTATCTCCTGGCGTATCTCCGGCTCGGCCGCGGCCGCCGCCATGCCGATGATGTTGAGCGGGTTGCGGACGTCATGCGCCACCGCGGCCGCGAGTTGCCCCAGCTCGGCCAGCCGCGCCTGGGTCTGCCGCGCGCGCTCGCGCTGGGCGAGCGCGCCCGCGCGCTCCAGCCGGGCGGCCGCCTCGGCGAGCACGCTGCCGAACAGGGCGGCGACCCGCACCGGGCCAGGCGGCGCCGCCTCCCAGCCGACCAGCGCAGCCCGCCACCCCTGATCGCCCTTGCGGCAGGCGAGACCGGGCGCGTCCGGCGTGCCGGCCCCCACCACCACGCCAACCGCCACGCCCAGCCGGGCCGACAGCAACGCGCCCGCCTGCTGCGCCAACCCCTCCGGCGTCTCCGCGCCGTCGAGCGCCTCCCGCCACGCGGTGAGGTCCTCCGGCGACACCGCCCCGCCCGGATAGACCAGCCGCTCGGCCACCCGGCGGGCCGGCCCCGCCAGCCCCACGCAGGACAGCACGACCAGCACGCCGCTCGCCGCGCGGCCGGCCGAGCC
>CAXTJZ010000194.1:0-7498 GCA_964244695.1 uncultured Acetobacteraceae bacterium | reverse complement strand
GCGGAGTCAAAAGTCTTTTGCTTCTTTTCTTCAGAAAAGAAGGCCTTGCTTCCCTTAACTCCTGACAACCATCGCGTGCTGACCGCGATGAACGGAAGGCACGGCCTGAGACGCATAGCCGACGACGCATTCCTGCAAAAGCCGTTCAAGGTGGCCGACGTCTCAGCCTTAGTGAACCGGCTTCTCGCTGCGGAGCGTTAAGGAGGCTGGCAGGCCTTCTCCCGCAAGATTACCGCAAAACCGTGCTTCCCGAGCCGGTGCGGACGCGCCGTGTCGGCAGCACGAACCTGCCCGGCCGAAATAGCGCAGGCGTCCTGCCTAATCCTGCACGCGCAGAAACGTCTCGTACCGTTCGGTGAACAACCCCACGAACTGGCTCTCCAGCGTGAACCCATCCGGATCGTCCGTGACCACCTCGCCCAACTGGGAGCGATGGCAGGCGATCGCCCGCTGCTTCGCAGGAATATGCCGCCCCACATCCAGCCGGAACCCGACCGGCGAACGTGCCTCCAACAGCCGGCGCGGCGGCAGCGTCCACCCCCACACCGGATACTCAAACAGCGCAGCCCCCGTCAGCGCAGCGGCACGCCCGCCCAGCAGGCTGGCCGAAAGATGGTCGCAATGCGGATCATGCCGCCACGTCGTCAGGATCACCCCGGCCCCGACCGATTGCGCATGGGAAGCGATGTCACGTGCCGCCTGCTCGGCCGCCTCGCCGCGCTGCGGTGCCTGCGTGTCGGTAAGCCCCAGGAAACTGACGTGGCTTTCCGGCAGTCCCAGCATGCGTGCGGCCTGGCGGCTCTCCGCCTCGCGTAGCCGGCGCAGCCGCGCGGCTGGATAAGCTGCGGAGCGCGGGTGCGAACCGGTCCCATCCGTCAACACCAGCACGAACACCGCTCGTCCGGCGGCCTGCGCCGTGGCTATCAGACCGCCACACCCCAACGTCTCGTCATCCGGATGCGGTGCCAGGATGAGCATGGGTCCGCCACCCATCTCCACCTCCAGCGTACTGACAGGAAGCGCACGCATCAGCCAGTGCAGCCTTGCCGCATTCATGCGCCGCAACACCTGCCCGGCATCGGCAGGCGGCTTGGCGCCAGTCGAGCGGGCGGAAAGGAAGTCGCGCTCACGCGACAGACTTGGCGCAATAGAAAACATCCTGGGTTTCGTCTAGCCGCGCCCTGCCGGGCATCGCAATGCACGAGTTCGTTACGTTTGTCCACAGCAAGTAGATGCGGATTGTAAACGACCATCCCGGTGATTGCAGAGTTTTTCCAGCAACACAACGCCGGGTAGTCATGTCTGCGTGGAACTCTGCCCGGAGTCAGATTTCCGCCAGAAAGCATCCGCCATGGCATCCTGCAACCCGATAAGCTGCAGCTGCACCCAGTCGAGGAATTCATGCAAGCCGCGCGCGAGTATGTCGCTGATCGACTGGTCCGTCAGCGCCGCACGCAACGCGTCCAGCCGTTCCTGCGCCCTGTAAGCGCCGCGCAACCCGTAGCCGGAGCTGAGCTGGCCGAGGTGGATCTCCACCTGGCGCACGCACACCGTCACGCTGCGCGGAAAAGCATGGTCCGTGAGCAGGAAGCCCGCAACCGAGGCAGGCGTCATGAAATTCGGATTGACCCGCCTGTAGGCCTGATAGGCGGACGCCGCGCGCAGCAGCGCGTGCCACTGGCTGACGTCCAGCGCCCCGCCCACGTCGTCCACGGACGGCAGCAGCGTGTGGTACTTGATGTCGACCAGCCGGGACGTCTGGTCGCCACGCTCGATATACTTGCCGATGCAGTAGAATGCCCAGCTCTGGTCCCGATAGAACGTCCCGTCGGTGATGCCGGCATGGGCCTGGCACTGCTCCTTGAAATACGCGCACAGGCCGGATACCCGGCTCGGCGCCGCATCCGCCTCGGTCAATTGCCTTACCCGGTTGTAGAAGATGTTGATCTGGGACCACATCTCGGTGGGTATAAGCGGCCGCAGCGTGCGCGCGTTCTCGCGTGCCGCGAACAGCGAGGACAGCACGGATGTCGGGTTCTCCCTGTCCACCAGGTAGAATTGCGCCACGCTCTCCGCGTTCGCCGTGCCATACAGCTTGGTGAACCGCTCCTCGTCGGCGTTTATCTGCACCACCGAACGCCAGCCGGACTGGTCCACGCCGTGCCGCACGAACGTGTCCGTCACGTCCAGTATGCGCGCCAGGTTCTCGATGCGCTCCATGTAGCGGCCCAGCCAGAACAAGGCTTCGGCGTAACGGGACAGCAGGATGGGCGAGCGGCGATGCTCCTCTTCGCTCATTTTTTGCCGCCGGAAGGAAGCAAGCAGTTCTTTTTTGAAAAAAAGAACCAAAAACTCTTTGTCCCCCCGCCTGCACCGAGGTGCGGTTTCGGTCCTCCAGACTCTTGGCTTGTTGAAAAAGATCCGATAGCTCGTTTCACTCCAGCACCCAGGTATCCTTCGACCCGCCCCCCTGCGACGAGTTCACCACCAGCGAGCCCTCCCGCAAAGCCACACGCGTCAAGCCTCCAGGCAGCACCCAGGTCTTGCGCCCCGTGATGGCAAACGGCCGCAAGTCCACATGCCGCGGCAGCAATCGGTCGCCGGCAAGCGTAGGCGACACGGACAGGCTGATCATCGGCTGGCTGATGTAATTGGCAGGGTCGGCGCGTAACTGCACCCGGAAATCCGCGATTTCCTGCTTCGTCGCATGCGGCCCGATGATCAGCCCATAACCACCCGACTCGCCCACCGGCTTGACCACAAGCTTCTCCAGATTGGCCAAAGTGTAGGCCAACCCCTCCGCCTCGCCGCAGATATGCGTGTCCACGTTCGCCAGCACCGGGTCCTCCGACAGGTAGTAGCGGATGATACGTGGCATGTACGCGTAGATCGCCTTGTCGTCGGCCACCCCAGTGCCCACAGCGTTGGCAATGGCCACACGCCCACGGCGCCAGACGTCGATCAACCCGCGCACACCCAACGTGCTCTCGGCCCGGAACACGTCAGGGTCGAGGAAATCGTCGTTCAACCGCCGATAGATCGCATGCACGGGCGCCAGCCCCGCCGTCGTGCGCATCCACACGCGGCCGTCCTGCACCACCAGGTCGCTGCCCTCCACCAAGGGCACGCCCATTTCTCGCGCCAGGAAGATGTGCTCGAAATACGCCGAGTTATAGATGCCGGGCGAAAGCAGCACTACCTGCGGATCGGCACTGTCCGTAGGTGCTATCTCCGCCAGCGCGGCCTGCAGCATCATCCCGTAACTGCCCACCGGCCGCACCGCTATGCCGTCCATCAGGTCCGGGAAAATCCGCCGCATCATCGTGCGGTTCTCCAGCACGTAACTCACCCCGCTGGGCGTGCGCGCGTTGTCCTCCAGCACCAGGAACGCGCCATGCTGGTCGCGTATGATATCGACGCCGCACACATGCACGTAGGTGCCGCACGGCACGTCGAACCCCACCATCTCCTGCCGGTAATTCGCGTTCCCCAGCACCAGTGCCGCCGGCACCACGCCATCCTTAAGGATGCGCTGCTCGTGATACACATCCCAGATGAACGCGTTCAACGCCGCCACGCGCTGCTTCACCCCGCGCTCGATCACGTCCCACTCCCGTGCCGTCAGCACGCGCGGTATCAGGTCGAACGGCAATATCCGGTCGATCGCATCCTTGTCCGAATATACGGTGAACGTGATCCCCTGGTTGAACAGCTCGATCTCGGCGATATGCGCGCGCCTGGCCAGCTCGGCCGGGTCCATCGCCGCCAGGCGCCGCGCGATGAGCTGCACCGCAGGATCGTGCAAGGTGCAATCCATCAGCTCGCAGAAGAAGGCGCCTTTGTCGTAACCGTCCAGCAGCCCAGTCATCGCAAGGAAGGCCTTCTTTTTTGAAAAAAAGAAGCAAAAGACTTTTGCTCCTGTCGCATCTGCAGCAGCCGGGCGCCGCCGGACAAATCGAAGCCGCCGAAGCAGCGGAGTAGTAAAAGTTTTTTGCTTCTTTTTTTCAAAAAAGAAGGCCTTGCTTCCTTCACCCTTCCACCGCCTCCAAATCCACGCTCACCGTCAACTTATGCCGCCCACCACCCAGAATGATCCCATAAAGCGGGCTCACGTCGGAAAAATCCCTGCCCCAGCCAAGCACCACGTGCTCATCCCTGATCAGGATGGAGTTCGTGGGGTCGACATCCACCCAGCCATATTCCGGCCCCATCCAGCATCCTACCCAAGCATGCGACTGGTCGCACCCGCGACGCCGCGCCTGGCCCGGCGGCGGCTTCGTACGGATGTAACCACTCACGTAACGCGCTGGCAAACCGAGCGCGCGCAGCCCGGCGATCATCAGGTGCGAGAAATCCTGGCAGACGCCAGCACGCTGCTTGAGAACCTGGGCCACCGTCGTGTCGATGCTGGTCACCCCGCCCCGAAAGGCGAAATCCCGCCCAATGCGCGCATTCAGGTCCATCACCCCCTCCAGCACCGGCCGCCCAGGCGGAAACGAAGGTTCGGCATAGTCGCGCGCCTCTGCACTGGCCGGCGCGTGCTTGCTGTCGAACAGGAACTCCGCCGCCTCGTAGCCGCCTTGCCCGCCGGCAAACGCCGCGGCCGACACCGCCGCCCAGTCCGGCGTCCGCGCGGCAAGCGGCACCGGCGGCGGCGTCACCTCCACCCGTGCATCCAGCGTCACCGCCAGACTCGGATGCGGCGCATCGAGGAACATCCAAGCCACCTGGTTGCCAAAACAATCCGTGCCGTCACGCAGCCCGGCAGGCGCCGGCTCCGCCGTAAGCCTGCTGCAAATCACCCGCTGCCAGGGCAGCACACGCGGCTGCAGATGCAGCATGTGCGTGCCCAGATCGACAGGATTGGCGTAGGCGTAGGCGGTGCGGTGGCACACCTGATAGATCACTGCGTCCCGTCCGTGAACGTGACAGGCAACAATGCGAAATACTGCCGCATCACCTGATCGGACACGGCGGCCACCTGTGCCCCGATGCCACGCAGGCGTGGCGCCAGCCCCGCCGCCCGTTCCGCCTGGTCCGCGGCGTTGGCCAGTTCCGCCACCATCATGCGCGTCTCGCCGATCGCCTCGTCCAACGCCGCGGCCAAAGGCGCGTCGTCGCGCCCCGCCAGTATGGCCAGCGTGCTGCGTGCGCTCACAAGCTGGAAACCCAGGCCGCGCGGGTTGCCCTCGTCTGCCACCACAAGGTCGATCACCGGTGCGGCCTGTATCGCGGTCAGGTATCGCGAGCGGTAGGTGATCGCGCTGTCGCAAAGCTCCAGGCACAGCGCCAGCCCACCCTCCATGCGCTCCGGCCGCTGGTCCAGCGCGTGGCCAAGCTGTGCCGCTACCGTCTGCGCCCGCTCCGTACGCCGGCCCAGGTCGAGGAACAGGCGCCCGCCGCCGCGCACCATGTTCTCCGCCGCGTATCCCGCCACTGTCGCGCAGAACTGCAGCACCTGGCCGGCAAACTCGTGCATCAATCCGATACCCACCGCACGCTGGCCCGGCCGCAGCAGCACCCGGTTGCCCTTCAGCCGCCGCAGATCATGCGCGATGGTCGCGTGCATCTCACCACTTAACCGGTCGCGCAGCGTGTCGGCCAAGTCGCGTACCCGCCCGGTCAGCCGCGCCACGGACCCGGTGTCGCGCGCCAGCGCCCGCAACAGCAGGTCCGCCAGCTGCCCAGGTCCCGCCCCGCCCGCCAGCTCCTCGCTCACCAGGCCCGCCTGCACCAGGCAGGCCACCAGGACGGCCAGATCGGGCAGGTCGCGCGGCAGCAGCGTGTCGCGCGAAAGCCGCGCCAGCACGATTCGTATCAGCCGCGCCGCGTTCTCCAACCGCTCGAGGTAACGGCCGAGCCAATAGAAATTATCCGCCACCCGGCTCGGCAGGTCGCCTGGCGTGCGGCGTATCTGCAAGGCGGGCACAGCCAGGTTGGCCGGGCCGAAGATGTCCAGCCCTTCCTCGCGCAACACCCAGACGTCCTTGCTGGTGGCGCTGTGCGGCAGCCGGCCGGACAGCGCCTCGGCCGACTCCATCACACGCGCCACGCCGCCGGGAAGCGGGCGCCACGCCGCGCCGTCCCAAACCAGGAACAGCCGCAAGGAGACGGGTTTCGGATCCAGCGTCTCGCCCGTGCCTATGCAGGGCGCATAACTGGGCGAGGGCGCCACCACCGCCGCGAACGCCCAGGGCCGCGCCGCGATGCGGCCATGCAAGGCGGCCAGCCCCCCCGCGTCCAGCCCGGCCGCGCACAGCGCGTCGTCGCCACGCTCCGTCGCCGACAGAATGTGGTAGCGCGCCAGATCCGCCAGCACCGTGTCACAGGAAGCCGCATCGCCCAGCCACAGCGTCTCCAGGCTGGGCAGAACCAGATCCCGCCCGGTCAGCGCCTGCGCCACGGCAGGCAGGAACGCGGCCAGCGCCGGCGCCTCCGCCCACCCGGCACCTGGCCCGTTCAGCAGCTGCACCGCCCCGTCGCGCCAGGCGCTCAGCAGCCCCGGCGTCCCACAGGACATGTCCTCGGAAACCTCCAACTGGTCGATCGCGCCGCCGCGCTGCCGCCTGATCAGCACGTGCACCGGCTGCAGCCCGCGCAACGTCTTCACCCACAGTGCGCCCTCGCGCACCGTCAGGTCGCCATCCTCCACCAGCGCGCAACCCAAGGCGCGCGCCAGCACCACGTGCTCGAACCAGCGCGGGTCGGAGTGGCCGGGCGTCAGCAGCGCCAGCCCGGGATTGCCCGCGCCGGAAGGCGCCAGACGCTGCAGCCGGTCCTGCCAGATGTCGAAGAACGGCCGAAGCTGGGTCACCTCGGCATGACGGAACAGCTCCGGCAGCACGCGCGCCATGATACGCCGGTTCTCCAGCGCATAAGCCAGTCCCGCCGGCTCCCCCGTTCGGTCCGCCAGCACGCACCACTGTCCATCGGCTCCACGCACCAGATCGGCCGCATACAGGTGCATATGCCGCCCCTGCGCCGGCGCCCCCGGCACCACCGTGCGGCAGGCTCGCACGTAAGCACCCGCAGGATAGACCACCGCCGGCGGCAGCTTCCCCTCTGCCAGCAGCCGCCTGTCGCCGTAAACA
Organism: uncultured Acetobacteraceae bacterium; assembly: GCA_964244695.1. GTDB lineage: Bacteria > Pseudomonadota > Alphaproteobacteria > Acetobacterales > Acetobacteraceae > BOG-908. The sequence continues at coordinate 407 of CAXTJZ010000194.1, read as the reverse complement.
TCGGCCAGCACGTCTTCCAGCAACGCCGCCCGCTGCGCCAGCCCCATTGCCAGCGCGGCGAACTCCGTCTCCGTCAGCAGGAACGGAATAGGATCGCAGCGCCACGTCCCCGCATTCGGCATCGCCAGCAGTGCGGCCGCTCCCTCCTCCACACAGGCCCGCTGCAGCTCCGCGGTCCGCTCCTTCAGCACCGCCGTCCCCAACCCAAGCAGCGACCCGAGCATCCGCCGCCACGGCCCCCGCAGCCGCCCAGCCGAATCAAGCAGCTCGTCCGCACCCTTCGCTAGCATGCGGACATTTGCCTGATCGCGGTCACAGCCAGGAAGAAAGCGATATTCACCACCAAGGCACCAAGAGCACCAAGACGGCGGTGTCAGACGACAAAGCGACGCACGCCGTTCTTGAAA
>CAXTJZ010000193.1:0-7591 GCA_964244695.1 uncultured Acetobacteraceae bacterium | reverse complement strand
AAAAACTTTTGCTTCCCCGCCTGCACCACGGCTCGCGCAAGTTCTTTAGGCCCCAGCGTCGGCAGAACCTGCGCGGCCTTCCTTCCTCCAAGACACACCCGCTCACGAATCCGTGCCCGCCCGCTATTCCCCCCCGTTCTAACCCTGTATAGCGCCCCATAACGCTCCTGGAGGCTAGGTTTTGCGCATTGCGATGATCGGCGGCGGCTACGTGGGCCTCGTCTCCGGCGCCTGTTTCGCCGAACTGGGCAACGACGTGGCCGTGGTCGAAGTGGATCCCGCCAAACTCGCCAGCCTGCGCGAAGGCGGCATCCCCATCTACGAGCCCGGCCTCCAGCCGTTGGTGGCCGACAATGCCAAAGCCGGCCGCCTCACCTTCGGCGACGATATCGCCGCCGCCGTCGCCGGCGTGGACGCGGTGTTCATCGCCGTGGGCACGCCCACCCGCCGCGGCGACGGCCATGCGGACCTCTCCTACGTCTTCGCCGCCGTCGAGCAGGTCGCGCGCGTGCTGACCGGCTACACCGTCATCGTCACGAAATCGACCGTCCCGGTGGGCACCGGCCGCCGCATACGCGAAATACTCACCAGCGTGCGCCCGGACCTTGAAGTGGACGTGGCCTCCAACCCGGAATTCCTGCGCGAAGGCAGCGCCATACCCGACTTCATGCGCCCGGACCGCGTGGTGATCGGCGTGGAGACAGACCGCGCGCGCGAGGTGCTGCGCCAGCTCTACCGCCCGCTCTATCTCATCGAGGCGCCGATCCTATTCACCGGCCTGGAGACCGCCGAGCTGGTGAAATACGCCGCCAACTCCTTCCTCGCCATGAAGGTGACGTTCATCAACGAGATAGCCGACATCTGCGAGCGCGCCGGGGCCGACGTGCATGACGTGGCGCGCGGCATCGGCCTGGATGGCCGCATCGGTCGCAAATTCCTCCACCCCGGCCCGGGCTTCGGCGGCTCCTGCTTCCCGAAGGACACGCTGGCGATGGTGCGCATTGCGCAGGACCACGGCGCGCCCTCCCGCCTGATCGAGGCGGTGGTGGCGGTGAACGAGGCACGCAAGGCCGGCATGGGCGCGCGCGTCATCCAGGCGGCCGGCGGCTCGGTGCGCGGCAAGACGGTCGCGATCTTCGGCCTGACGTTCAAGCCGGAGACCGACGACATGCGCGACGCGCCGAGCGTCCCGATCGTCGGCCGCCTGGCCGAAGACGGCGCCCAGATACGCGCCTTCGACCCCGCCGGCATGGAGCAGGCCCGCCCCATGCTACCGCCTGGCGTCACCTATTGCACGGACGCGCTGGACGCTGCGAAGGGCGCGGACCTGCTGGTTGTGGCGACCGAATGGAACGAGTTCCGCGCCATCGCGCCGGAGCGGCTGCGCGAGGCGATGCGCGGCGACGTGGTGGTGGACCTGCGCAACATGTACGAGAAGGCCAGCATGGAGGCGGCTGGGTTCCGGTATCACAGCATTGGCCGGCCCTGATGCGCGAAGGAAGCAAGGCCTTCTTTTTTGCAAAAAAGAAGCAAAAAACGTTTGTCCCTGCGCTGCTGCAGATGCTTCGGTCTTTCCTGAGAACACCCGGCACCGGCAAATGCGCGGAGACAAAAGTTTTTTGCTTCTTTTTTGCAAAAAAGAAGGCCTTTCTTGCCTTACTCCTCTGCCTAGCCATCACCGCCCACGCCCAAACCTACGCCACGCTCGCCGGCGAGCCCGACCCGCGTGACTTCGTCAAGCGCACCGGCAGCGCGCTGACGCTGCAAGGCCGTCCGATGCGCTTCGGCGGCGTGAACATCATCTGGCTCGGCCTGCGGCAGGACGGCACAGGCGAGTTGCGCCGCCCCACCGCCTATGAGGTGCGTGACGCGCTGGCCACGGCGCGCGCGCTGGGTGCCGAGGTGGTGCGGCTGCCCGGCCTGGCGTCCACCGCCGGCTGCAAGCTTTGCCTGGAGCCCGCGCCAGGCCAGATGAACCCGGACGTGTTCGCGCAGATCGACCTGGTTCTCGAGAGTGCGCGCGACATGGGCCTGAAGCTCATCCTGCCGCTGGCCGATTCCGGCGCCGATTGCAGCGGGGGCGGCGCCACGGGGGTAATCTGCGCCAGCACCAAGACGGCTCCCGGCGCCTTCTTTACCGATCCTCGCGTGCAGGCCGCGTTCGCCACGCGGGTGCGGGCTATCCTGACCCACGTCAACAGCCTGAGCGGCGCAATCTACGGCAATGATCCGGCGATTCTCGCCTGGGAGGATTGCGATGCCTGCGCCGCGGCCGGCGAGCCGGCCGCCGTCTCCGCCTGGGTGGAGCACACGGGCAAAATGGTGAAAGCCGCCGACACCAGGCACCTCTATGAGAGTGGCGCGTTCGCCGGCCATATCGGGCCGGCTGCCGCCGCACCGGTCGCCGCGGCACTCTACGCCACGCCGAGCGTGGACATCATCGGTGACCGGCCTGTCATCGCCGGTGGCGGTCCGGACGTGCGCGCCGCCTTTTCGCGCCAGATGGAGGCCATCGCCCCTGTCGGCCGCGCCTATGTCCTGGACGATTTCGGCTGGGCGCCTCCTCTGTGGCGTACAGAGGCGGATCTGGAGGCGTGGCTGGCGGACATCGTCCGCGAACGCATGTTGCAGGGCGCGCTCACCGGCAACCTGCAGGGGCACGCCGACCAGGGTGGCTACCTGCCACCGCCGCCGCCGGCTGGCCCCGGCGTGGCGGCACTATATTTCCCGGGCGTGGCCACGCCCGGCATGGATCTGGCGACGATGGAGGAACGCGGCCGCGCCTTGCGCCGCTTCAACTTCGCCATGGTGGACATTACGCTCGCGCCGTCCTACCTGCTGACGCCGAAACCGGAGATACTGAGCGCCAAGCACGGCCGCATCACCTGGCGCGGCTCGGCGGGTGCTGCGAGCTACACGATCGAGCGCTCGCCCGATCCGTCCGCCCCTGGCACGTGGACCACGCTTTGCGACGGCTGCGCTACCGATGTGGCCGGGTTCTGGCAGGACCCGTCGCCGCCGGACGCGCCGGCGTATTACCGGGTGATGCCGTTGAACATAAACGGGCACAGGGCCGTGCCATCGGAGCCATTTAAGGGGAGCTGAGTTGCGCTGGCCAGAAGCAAACAGTTGTCTTTTAAATAGGACTTCGCTTACCGCTACGCGTAAGCTGCCGCGCGATCATGCCGGGACACTTCCGCAAGCAACGACCAGACCCGGTGCGGTTCCATGTCCACCTCCGGATCGTTCAGCAGACGCTCGAGTTCTTCGAGCTTGCTGGCATAGTCACCATTTTCCATCGCGCCGCACTCCAAACCCACGCCTTGCAACCGGAAACGTGGGTTTGGAATGTTGGTTTCAGGGTGACGACATCACAGCAGGCGCCAGCGCCTGCAGCTTGGCCTCCGGATGGCCAGGGTTGCGAAAGCGCAGCTCGCAGCACGGCTGGCCCTCGGCCTCGTCAGGCCCCAGCAGCTCCAGCCGGGAGGAGCAGGTTACTGCCACCACGGATTTTGCTTCCGGCTTGGTCATGAAGTGCCGCGCCTCGGACTCCAGCCGGAGTTGCGCACGCAAGGCGTGCCACTCCGGCCGGTCGGTATCCTCGATGAACATGGCCAGGATGCCGGCCCGCGTGCCGGTCAGCCTGGTGGGCGCAATTTCGGCCATGCGGCGATGCACCGCGCCTGCCACCGCATCCTCCCGCCCCGCACGCGCGGCCATCACGAACACACCGGCGCTGGCCGAGGTGACGGCCAGATGCGCTTCCGGCCCGAACTCCCGGCGCAGCCTTGGCATCAGGTCACCTTCCGTGCCGCCCCTGTCACCCATCTGGGCAGCGGCCAGCATGAGCGGGTCAAGCCGCAATACGGCAGCCTCGTCGCAGTCGGCGCGGCGCTGCTCGGAGAGCATCTTGGTGATGCGGCGGTGCAGCTCTGCCAGAGGCGGCGTGCCGTCTTCGGGCGTCTTCAGGCCCTTCGGAAGCGTCATCTTCAGCAAATAACGGCCGGGATGCGCGGCCAGCCAGGTCTGCAGGTCAGGATCGACGCGATCCATCAGCTGGGACCACGCGCGGCGGTGCAGGTCCCGCCCGGCTTCGGCGGAGACCACTTCGCAGGCCACTTCCGCCTCGCAGTTCTGGCGGTTCAGCAAAAGATCGTAAGGAGCACCGTCGTCGAAGCCATCGAAACCTACGCTGAAGCCGCGGCGGCGCTGCAGGCCGGCGGTGCGCATCATGTGGAACAGCGGGATCAGGCTGCCGGCGCCGCGCATGGCTGCAGCGAGCATCTCCTCCAGCCGGGTACGTCCGGCGGCCGTCAACTGCTCGGCCAGTTCCACGATCTCGGCAGCCAGCGAGATGATACGTTGGTCCAGCGTGGTCAGCGGCGTGTTCCGGCCAGGGCGGCGCAGGCGATCCACCGTCAGCTCCAGCGCGTGCAACTGGCACAGGCCGCGCCCCGCGTAGGTCGGGCCGCAGCCGCGTTTCAGCTCCGCCATCCGGGCTTGCCACACGTGACGGCCAATACGGTCGACAAGTGCGTTCAGGGCGTCGGAGAGGTCAATGACCGGAGCGTTCATGAGTCAGACAATGGGGAAGGCCCAGTGCCGTCTCCTACCAACGTTTCAGTGATTTAAGAATTTAGTTGTTGCCGGACAGCGACTCCACGTGTTTCGGCCGCAATTCAGCCACATTGCGCGCGGTGGCGGAGCAGGTGGTCGGCGAGCACGCAAGCCAGCATCGCCTCGCCAACCGGCACTGCGCGTATGCCCACGCAAGGGTCGTGCCGCCCTTGCGTGCTGACGTCCACGTTCCGCCCCGACGAATCCACGCTCTGCCTTGGCGTCAGGATGGAGCTGGTGGGTTTCACCGCGAAACGCGCCACCACCGGTTTGCCGGTGGCGATGCCGCCCAGCACGCCGCCGGCATGGTTGCTGGCGAAGCGCAGGCTTCCATCCTCCATGCGCATCTCGTCGGCGTTCGCCTCGCCGGTCAGTGCGGCTGCTGCAAAGCCGTCGCCCAGCTCCACGCCCTTAACCGCGTTTATGCTCATCAGCGCCGCCGCTATGTCCGCGTCCAGCTTGCCGTATAGCGGCGCACCCAACCCGGCGGGCACGCCGTCCGCCACCAGCTCGATCACCGCGCCGACCGATGAGCCCGCCTTGCGGACGGCAAGCAGATCGGCCTCCCATCTCTCGGCGGTGACCAAATCGGGGCAGAAGAAGGGGTTGCGGTCCACCTCCGCCCAGTCCCAGCGCGCACGGTCGATGGCGTGGCCGCCGACCTGCACCAGCGCGCCGCGCACGCTCACGCCGGCGCCCAGCACCAGGCGCGCCACCGCACCGGCCGCTACGCGACACGCGGTCTCGCGCGCCGAGCTCCGGCCGCCGCCACGGTAGTCGCGTAGGCCGTATTTCTGGTCGTAGGTGAGATCCGCGTGTCCGGGGCGGTATTGCTGGGCAATGTTGCCGTAATCGCGGGAGCGCTGGTCGACGTTATCGATCTGTAGCGCGATCGGCGTCCCTGTGGTGCGGCCCTCGAACGTGCCGGACAGGATGCGGACCTGGTCCGGCTCCTGACGCTGCGTGGTGAAGCGGGATTGGCCAGGGCGGCGGCGGTCCAGGAAGGGCTGGATGTCGGCTTCGGTGAGGGGCAGGCGGGGCGGGCAGCCGTCGATGACGCAGCCGATCGCCGGGCCGTGGCTCTCGCCCCAGGTGGTTACGCGGAACAGGTGGCCGTAGGTGTTGTGGCTCACAGCAAGCAAGGCCTTCTTTTTTGAAAAAAAGAAGCAAAAAACTTTTGACTCCGCTGTCGCGCGCTCGCCGGAGACTCGCCGACAGGGAGCGAAAGTTTTTTGGTTCTTTTTTTCAAAAAAGAACTGCTTCCTTACTCTTCGCTGACGGCCGCGATGTCGGGTGCATTGGGATTCTTCATCCCGATCACATGATACCCGCAATCCACGTGATGCACCTCGCCGGTCACCGCGGTGGACAAATTCGACAGCAAATACAGCCCGGCGCCGCCCACCTCGTCGACACCCACGTTGCGCTCCATCGGGCTGTTGAGCTGGTTCCAGCGCAGGATGTAGCGGAAATCGCCTATGCCGTTTGCCGCCAGTGTCTTCACCGGACCCGCGCTGATGGCGTTCACCCGTATGCCGTCGGCCCCCAGATCCATCGCCAGATAGCGCACGGAGGCCTCAAGCGCCGCCTTCGCCACGCCCATCACGTTGTAATGCGGCACCACGCGCTCGGCGCCCAGATAGCTCAGCGTCAGCATGGAGCCGCCCTGGTTCATCATCGCCGCGGCGCGGCGGCAGACGGTGGTGAACGAGAAGCAGGAGATGTCGAGCGCCTGGAGGAACACCTCGCGCGGGGTGTCGACGTAGCGGCCGCGCAGATAGGCCTTGTCCGCAAAGCCGATGGCGTGGACCAGGAAATCGATGGTGCCCCAGTCGGCGCGCACGGCGTCGAAGGCGGCATCGATGCTGGCCTCGTCGCTCACGTCGCAGGGATGCACGTGGGAGGCGCCGACGCTGGCGGCCAGGGGGCGCACGCGCTTGCCCAGCGCCTCGCCCTGGTAGGTGAAGGCGATCTCCGCACCCTGTGCGGCGCAGGCGGCGGCGATGCCCCAGGCCAGCGAGCGGTCGTTGGCCACGCCCATGATCACGCCCCGCTTGCCGGCCATCAGCGTTCCGCGGGCCGGCAGGGTGTGGGTCTGGTCAGGCATAAGCGTCCTCGGGGGTATGCGGTAAGCGGCGCGGGGCTTGGGTGGTGACACGGTCGGGCTGCGCTAGGCAAGGCTGCGCTGTGTTTGTCGAGGATAAAGAAAGTAAAGCAAGCAGTTCTTTTTTGAAAAAAAGAACCAAAAAACTTTTGCTCCCCCGACGCTCAGATGTTCCGCCATGTTCGGACTAATCCGGCTGGTGCAAATGCGGGGACGCAAAAGTTTTGGTCTTTCTTTCAAAAAAGGACTGCTTTCTCCCTAGGAGTCGTAGGCCATCAGAACCTCTGCCGGCACGTCCAGCTTCGCCCGTCCCCCCAGGAACGTCAGCTCGATCAGCGCCGCCGCCGCCGCCACCTCCGCACCCATTTGCCGCAGCAGCCTGACCCCCGCCGACATCGTGCCGCCGGTCGCCAGCAGATCGTCCACGATCACCACGCGCTGGCCTGGCGAGACTGCGTCCGCCTGCATCTCTATGCGGTCCGTGCCGTATTCCAGCGCGTAGTCCAGCCCCACCGTGGCGCCAGGCAGCTTGCGCGGCTTGCGTATCATCACGAAGCCGCAGCCCAGCTTCAGTGCCAGCGGGGCGGCCAGCAGGAAGCCGCGGGACTCGATGCCTGCGAGCAGGTCCGGCTGGTAGCGGCCGACGCGGTTGGCGAGCCGGCCCATGGCAACCTGCCAGGCGTCGGGATGACGCAGCAGGGTTGAGATGTCGTAGAACAGTATGCCGGGTTTCGGGAAATCCGGGATGGAACGGATGTGGTCTTTTAGGTCCAACGCGGGGTGCTCCGAGCAAAGGAAGGCAAGGAAGGCCTTCTTTTTTTAGGGTGTGTCGAGATTCAGCGCGAGTTTACGACGGCTGCGGCCAGGTAG
>CAXTJZ010000192.1:0-7601 GCA_964244695.1 uncultured Acetobacteraceae bacterium | reverse complement strand
GTCATTGCCGACCAGCGCCACACCGAACGGCGAATACAGATGGTCGATGAACACTGTGCGGAGCTCCGGCTGCCCGTCACCCTTGCTGTCGCGCAGCAGCGTTATGCGGTTACTGCCGGCGCTCTTGCCGTTCGAGGTGACGAACTTCTCCATCCAGTTCATCACCAGGTTTTTCGGCCGGCTGACAGGCTGGAGGTCCGGGCTGATGGACTCGACCACGAGCACATCCCCATTCGGCAACGTGAAGACGGAGCGCGGATGCTGCAGACCCTGCGCAAAGGCCTGCACGCGAAGGCCAGACGCCACAGTCGGCATCTCGCCGCTTTTCCAGCCCACACCAGGAGCAAGCTTCATCGGCGGTAGGAGGTATTGCTGTATCGGTGGCAACACCGGATCGGGCCCTATCTGGGACTGTTTGTCGAAATTGTCGGTGCCGGCGCCTGTAAGCGCCATAATGGCTGCACCGGCGACCGTCAGCCGTGCCTTGAAACCGTGTATCATGTGCGCACTCCGGAATATTGCACCCGCGCGGCGCGGCGCGGCGGCCGGGCGCCGAGCACGGCGGTGATTATGATGGCCAGGACGGTGACGGCGGAAAGCGCCAGACCCGTGGGGACCACGGAAGTCCACGCATCCCGGCTATGGACGAAGTTGTTAAGCAGGCCGAGCGCCAGAACGACGATGCTGCCGATAGCAAAAGGCACGATCTGCCTGCCGGTCCGCGCGTGCCGAAAGCGTATGGCGTCGATGAAGCCACCGATTGCGGCGATCACGCCCATTGCCATGCCGGCGGCCAGCAGCCAATCCGAAAAATTCGACCACATCATGTCCGATGTCAGCGCGTACAGTGCGTCGGTGCCCAGCGCACAACAGAAGCAGGCGACGGGAAATGCGGTGACTATCAGCAGGCCGGGATGCGCCGGCGCCTGCGGAAGCACGTAAGTGGTGTCACTGTTCATGGGGCAGTCCTGATGCGTCGTGGCCGATCCAACGTCTGCCCACGCCATACGGGTGCATCAGGTCAGGGTTGCTTCAACTCCCTGTTGCCCGCCAATGTTCAGGAAGAAAGCGGCTACTTGTAGGGATGCGTAGTATTTGAAGCACCAGGGTTGATGCAAGGAGATGACACGACCGACCAGCGAAGAGATCGAAGTTTGTCGCTTCTTTCTTTCAAAAAAGAAGGCCTTTCTTACTCCCTGAGCAGCGCCAGAACCGCCTCCGCCGCCGCATCCGAAGGCGTTCCTACCGGCGCCCGCAAACTCGCTGTCACCGCGCCGAAGGCCGCGCGCTGCTTGTCGGCTGCCGCCGCATCCGTCAGCAGCACGCGCAAAGTCTCCGCCAGCCTCTCCGGCGTGCAGTCCTGCTGCAGCAGTTCTGGCACCACCTGCCGCCCGGCAAGCAGGTTCACCATGGCCACATGCGGCACCCGTATCAGCCGGCGCGCCATGGCGGCGGTGACGGGGTTCACGCGGTAGGTGACTGCCATCGGCACGCCGGCCAGCGCCAATTCGAGTGTGGATGTCCCCGACTTCGTAAGCGCCGCGCCGGCGGCGGCATAGGCGTCATGCTTGTCCTCGATGCCGGTCAGGATCAACGGCTTTACCCGCCATGCGGCGGCATGGGCCGCCACGATTTCGGCCACCGCCGGCGAGCTCGGCACCACAGGCAGCAGGTCCGGCACGCGTTGGCGCAGCAACGCCATCGCGCGGCCGAACACAGGCAGCAGGCGCGGCGCCTCGGTCCGCCGGCTGCCAGGCATCAGGATGACGATCTTCGTTGTGGCAGCCACGCCATGCTGGGCGCGAAACCGCGCGGCGTCGCCCTGGTCCGCGCCAGATTGCAGCACAGGATGGCCCACGAAGGTGGCGGGGATGCCGTGGCGCGCGAAGAACGCCACCTCGAACGGCAACAGGCACAGCAGCCGGTCCCACAAGCCGGGGAATTTGCGGGCGCGGTGCTCCCGCCAGGCCCACACCTGCGGGCCCACGTAATGGATGCGTTTCAGGCCGAGCGGCTTGATCCGCTCGAGCAGCCGCAGCGCGAAGCCGGGGCTGTCGATCGTCACCACCATGTCCGGCCGCGTGGCCGTAATGTCGGCCTGCGCCTGCGCCAGCCGTCGGCTCAGCGCACGCAGCCGCGGCAGGATCTCGGCCAGGCCCATCACCGCCAGGTCACGCATGGGGAACAGCGAGGCCAGGCCCGCCGCCTCCATGCGCGGGCCGCCGATGCCGCGGAATACCAGCTCCGGCTGGCGCGCCCGCAACGCCAGCATCAGCCGCGCGCCCAGCACGTCACCGCTCGCCTCGCCCGCCAGCAGCCAGATGGTCTGGCTTTCCATCACCCGTACAGATCGGCGGGGTCCGCCATGGCGGCTGCAATCTCCACCGCACGGCCGTCCTGCCAAGCGGTGTAGAAGCACGAGCGCCGCCCGGTGTGGCAGGCCACCCCCGTCTGGTCCACGAGAAGCAGCAGCGTGTCCGCGTCACAGTCGTAGCGCAGCTCCACCAGGCGCTGCGTCTGGCCGGAGGTCTCGCCCTTGCGCCAGAGCCCGCGGCGGCTGCGGCTGTAGTAGCAGACCCGGCCTGTCGCCAGCGGCTCCTCCACCGCCGCCTGGTTCATCCAGGCGAGCATGAGAACCTCCCCGGTGTCGTGCTGCTGGGCGATGGCGGGGATCAGGCCGCGCGAGTCGAACCGGAGAGATGGCAACATCGTGCCAGCATAGGCGGCGTCCGGGCCTTGCGCCATGACTGGCAAATCCAGGCCCTTTCTAAAAAGCAAAAAACTTCCGCCTTCGCTGTCGCGCGTTCGTTCAAGCAGCCGCGAAGGGCATAAAATTTTCGAAAAGAACTGCTTGCCTACTCTGTCAGCAGCAAACGCCACGCCTCACGCAGGTCGGCGGTAAGATCCGCCACATCCTCCAGCCCGATGTGGAAACGAACCATAGCACCGCTCAACTGCGAGGCGGTGCGTGTCACGAATCCTGTCGTCGGCAGCGCCAGGCTCTCGAACCCGCCCCAGGATGCGCCGATGCCGAACAGCCGCAACGCATCGACGAAGCGATGGGTGCCGGCGACCGCCACCTCCGGCTTGAACACCACGCCGAACAGGCTGCACGCGCCGGCAAAATCCCGCCGCCAGAGGTCGTGCCCAGGCGCGCCGGGCAAAGCAGGGTGCAGCACCTGCGCCACTTCGGGCTGTGCTGCGAACCAGGCTGCCACCTCCAGCCCGGATCGCATCTGCCGTTCCAGACGCACCGCCATCGTACGCAGCCCGCGCAAGGTCAGCCAGCAATCATCCGGCGACGCATACTGCCCAAGCACCAGCGCCGCGTCGCGCACCTTGTGCCAGTGCGCCTCCGTCTGCGTGGTGGCGGAGCCGATCAGAACGTCCGAGTGTCCGCCTGCGTATTTCGTCAACGCCTGGATGCTGACATCGACCCCGTGGGTGAACGGCTGGAAAGCGTGTATGCCCCAGGTATTGTCCATCAGCACCGCGCAGCCTTGGTCTGGAGCGCCGTGGCCGTGCGCGCAAGCCGCCAGCGCAGGCACGTCCTGCACCTCGAAACTGTGGCTGCCGGGGCTTTCCAGATACAACACGCGCGTCTCGGCGCGGAACAGCGGCGCCAGCTCCTCTGTTGTGCAGTCCGCGCGGTAATAGGTGGTGGCGACGCCCAACCGCTTCAGCATCGTGTCGCAAAAGGTCCTGACCGGGCCATAGACGCTGTCCGGCATCAGGAGATGCTCGCCGGCGCCGAGATAGCCCAGCAGCGGCGTGGTGCAGGCGGCTAATCCGGTGGAGAAGATCTGGCAGCGCGTGCCGCCTTCCACTTCGGCAATCACGTCTTCCAGCGCGTGATGCGTGGCCGAGCCTTGCGTGCCATAGGTCAGCGCCTGATCGAACCGCCGGCGCATGTGGGCGCTGCGCTGTGCCATGTCCTCGTACAGCACGGTCGAGCCGCGGTGCAGCGGCGGGTTGACGAAGCCGTGCACTTTGGTGCCGGCGCGCCCCGCATGGGACAGGCGCGTGGCCAGGCCGTGCGGCGCCTGGCCGGTCATGACGTCACCTTCGGCGTCTCCGGACGGCTGGCCCATTCGGTCCAGGAGCCGTCGTACAGCGCGCCCTCGGGCAGGCCGGCCACGGCAAGACCCAGGGTGAGTATGGCGGCGGTGACGCCAGTGCCGCAGCTCGTCACCACAGGCCGTGCGCCGTCCGCGCCGGCCTGGGCGAAGCGGGCGCGCAGCGCGTCGGGCGGCAGCATGGTCTGGTCAGGGCCGAGCAGTTCGGTGGCCGGCAGGCTGATCGCGCCCGGCACGTGGCCGCTCGGCAGGCCAGGCCGCGGCTCTGGCGCCGCGCCGGTGAACCGCCCTGACGCACGCGCGTCCAGCACCAGCTCGTCGTCGGACGCCACGTTAGCCAGCACGTCGCCCAGGCCGCGCAGCCGCGCGCTGCGCAGCGTGGCTTGGAAGCTCCCTGGCAAGGCGGCCGCCCCCTCGCCTGCCTCAACCGCGCGGCCCTCGCCGCGCCATTTCGGCAGGCCGCCATCCAGCACGGCCGCCTGCTCATGGCCGAACAGGCGCATCAGCCACCAGCCACGCGCGGCGGAGAACAACCCTTTCTGGTCGTAGAACACCACCCTGTCGCCGTCGGAAATGCCGAGCGCCGACACGAGGCGTTCGAACCGCCCAGATGTCGGCGCCATGTGCGGCAGGCTGGTCTCCTGGTCGGCGATAAGGTCGAGGTCGAAAAACCGGGCGCCGGGGACGTGCGCGTCCAGGAACAAGGCCTGCGCGTCCTTCGCTTCGGCCGGCATATAGAAAGTGGCGTCCATGACACGCAAATCCGGCGCGCCGAGATTTTCCGCCAGCCACGCCGTGCTGACCAGCTTCCCAAAGCTCACGCCCAGCGCTCCCGCAACCAGTCCCGCCTGGCGGCGAACCACAGCAGCCCGATCGTGGCCACCGAATTGGGATAGGCGCCGGCAAGCGCCTGCTCGATGACGTGCGCGGCTGGCAGCGCCCGCACGCGTATGTCCTCCTGCTCGCTGGCCAGGCCGCGCATGCCGAGCAAGCCGTCGGGTCCCACGTCACCGACCGTTACCCGCCCAGCAAACAGCGTGCACATCTCGTCGCAGCCGCCGGGCGTCAGCAGGAAGTCGCCGATGCGCTCCATCTCGCCCAGCTCGAGCCCCATTTCCTCCACCGACTCACGCCGGATCGTAGCCTCCGCCGTCTCGGCGCCGTCTGTCAGCCCGGCAGCCAGCTCCACCATCACAGGCGACAGGCCGGCGGCGTAGGCGGGCAGGCGGAACTGCTCGATGGTGACCACCATGTCGGCCACTGGATCGTAGGGCAGCACGGCCGCCGCGGTGCCGCGCCGCAGCAGCTCCCACACGCGCGGGCCGGACAGCGTGCCGTCGAACCGGCGGTTGCGGAAGCCTACGCGCTGCAGGGCGAAGCGGCCGTTCCAGACTGTCTCCTCGGTGTCGATCGTCACGTCTTCGGAGGAGGCGAGCGGGGTGAGGTGCATGGGGCGGAAGAAAGCACGTCAGGCAAGTAAGGCAAGCAGTCCTTTTTTGAAAAAAAGGACCAAAAAACTTTTGCTCCCTGTCGGCGGCTGCTTCAGCGTTCGCCGACAGGGACCAAAAGTTTTTTGCTTCTTTTTTTCAAAAAAGAAGGCCTTGCTTGCTTAAGGCTGCCCAGACCCGCCCGCCGCCCCATAAACCTGCCCCGTCGCGTAGCTTGCCAACGGGTCTGCCAGCTGCACGTAGATCCCGCCCAGCTCCGCCGGCTGCCCAGGGCGCCCGAGCGGCGTCTTGGAACCGAACGTCTCCAACTTGGCCTGCGGGGCACCGCCGGTTACCTGCAGCGGCGTCCAGATCGGGCCAGGTGCCACGCCATTCACGCGTATGCCTTTAGGCCCGAGCTGCTTGGCGAGCGATTTGACGAAGTTCATCGTCGCCGCCTTCGTCTGCGCATAATCGTAGAGTTCCGCCGTGGGATCGTAGGCCTGCTCGGACGTGGTGGCGATGATGCATGAGCCGGGCTGCATGTGGGGCAGCGCTGCCTTGATGATCCAGAACGGCGCGTAGATGTTGGTCTTCATCGTCCAGTCGAACTGCTCGGTGGAGATGTCCAGTATGGAGGCGTGCGCCTGCTGGCGGCCGGCGTTGCTGACGATGATGTCCAGCCCGCCCAGGCCGCCGAGCGCCGTCGCCACGAGGTGCTGGCAGAACGCTTCGTCCCGCAGGTCGCCGGGGATAGCCACGCCCTTGCGGCCGGCTTGCTGGATCAGCGCGATCACTTCGCGGGCGTCGGGCTCTTCATAGGGCAGGTAGTTGATGGCGACGTCCGCACCTTCGCGCGCAAACGCGATGGCGGCCGCGCGGCCCATGCCGGAGTCGCCGCCGGTGATCAGCGCGCGACGGCCGGCCAGGCGGCCGGAGCCGCGGTAGCTGGTTTCGCCATGGTCCGGCCTGGGGTCCATCTTGCTCGCCAGGCCCGGCCAGGGCTGCGACTGCCCGGGGAAAGGCGGCTTCGGGTAGGCTGTCCTGGGGTCCACGAGCGGCTTGGCTGCCACTTCCGGCACGGCGGCGGCGGCGGTCTGGGCGAATACCGGCGCCGAGGCTGCCACGGCCAGGCCAAGACTCGCGCCGCTGACGATCTTGCGGCGCGAGAGGTTCGTCGGGTCGTTGTTGTCCATGGGTGCTCCTTGTGGGCGGGTGAACGCCTGGTGCGGAGCGAAGAGTTGCCTCACTGATCTGCGACTGGCTGCGGACGGGGTGGTCTGAGCAGCAGACCGGAGACAATTCATGACCGAGCGCACCAAAGCGCTTTCCCTGAGCAGTCCCGGCTCAGTTGCGTGTACTTTACAGTCATAGTTCCCGACGCATGCGACTTGGCACTAGTCGCTCCTCTTGATGCGTTTGGTGGTGACGTCTCTCCGCGCCGGTTCCACGCGGCGATGTCTGTTCCGGCTATCAATATGCAGGGCCGCCATGGTTCGGAAAGCTAAAAGCCTGCGCAGGCCTCGTTGTCGACCACGCCCACGGACTGCTGGTGGAAGCGCTTCCTATACAACGCTGCCACCTGCCCCGCGCGCGTCAGCGCCCCGACCCCGAACACCTGCACCACGCGCGTGCGCTCCCGCACCAGCCGCCCGCTCGCGGGATCACGCCACTGTCCGGACGCCTCGTACGTCGTGAACCCGTCAGGATAGGCCGGCGTCAGCGTGCCCGCCGCGAAATCCGCCCAGTCGGCATCCGCCACGCTGCCGCCGAAGAACAGCTGCACGCCTTCCATGCGTGCCAGCCCGCCGGGGCAGCTTCGCGCGCAGCCGCCCAACGCCAGCGCCGCCGCCACGCCAGCGCCCAGGAACTTTCCCATTCTGCCCCTGCACACCAAGCGCGTTGACCCCATAGTAGCAGGACACTATCAACGCTGCGCCGCAACAAGCCGCAACCCGGCGGGAGCTTGCCGACCTATGGACGACATACGTGATGCGCTACTGGTCGCCAGGAACACCGAGGCCAAGCTGTTGCGCCGGCCCGTCTCGCCGCGTATCGGCATCCATCGCTGGCCTATCACCATGGTCGCCTCCTTCCT
>CAXTJZ010000191.1:2341-7608 GCA_964244695.1 uncultured Acetobacteraceae bacterium | reverse complement strand
CGGAACGTTGAAGCGTTCGTTTCAGCAACACGCACCCGAACAGACAAAAGTTTTTTGGTACTTTTTTTCAAAAAAGAACTGCTTCCTTGCTATTGCTAACTCACAGCCCCGGCTTTCACGTCCTGGTAGTTCTTGCAAAAAGACTTGCATGCTTCACCGTCCTGTGAAGCAGCGAGCGTCCGTCATTAACTTTCCCCTCACACCGGTCCCGCAAACTGAGAACCAGAACGGTTTTCAGGGATCAGTCTCATGGCCACAAACCCCGCCACCCCCGCGCCTTTGCAAGCAGGTTCCGGCACCGTGCTCACCGTAGGCGCCGGCATGGAGTTCGCCACGCTCAGCGACGCCTGCAAGGCCGCGGTAGCAGGCGACACGATCGCGGTGCAGGCCGGCACGTATGTGAACGATTTCGCGCAGGTGAATTGCGCGGTAAAGATCGTGTCGCTCGGCGGCCTGGTCAACGAAGTGGCCACCGAGCCGCCGCCGAACGACAAGGCCTTGCTGACCGTCAACGCAAACCTTTCCATCCAGGGTTTCACCTTCACCGGCGGATCGGACGGCTCGGTGGACGGCAACGTCTCCGGCATTCGCCTGCAGAACGGCAACCTCACCGTGTCCTACTGCTATTTCCATGACATGCAGGAAGGCTTGCTGGCAGACCCGGACAGCACCGCAAGCGTCAGCATCGACCACAGCGAATTTGCCCGCAACGGCGCCGGCGACGGCTACAGCCACAACCTCTATGTCGGCGCCATCGCCTCGCTCACCGTCACCAACAGCTACTTCACCGCCTCCGATGTTGGCCACGAGATAAAGTCGCGTGCGGCGGTCACCAACATCTCCAACAACGTCATCGCCGACGGTCCCTCCGGCACCGGCAGCTATGACATCGACCTGCC
Organism: uncultured Acetobacteraceae bacterium; assembly: GCA_964244695.1. Taxonomy (GTDB): domain Bacteria; phylum Pseudomonadota; class Alphaproteobacteria; order Acetobacterales; family Acetobacteraceae; genus BOG-908. Next base: position 6,709 of record CAXTJZ010000191.1, on the reverse strand, counting down.
CAATGGCGGCGTTGCCACCATCACCAACAACGTCATCGAAAAAGGCCCGTTATCTTCCAACGTCTATGCCATACATTACAGCGGCGAGACGCAGCTCGCTTACGCAAAGAACGCGCTCACCGTCACCGGCAACACCATCATCAACGATGCGGGCCCGACCGGGATTGCGGTCCTGAACCAGGATTACGTGAACAACCTCGACGTGCCGGCAAACGTCTCGCACAACAGCTTCTACGGCTATGCGCCGGGGCAACTGCTGCTGGGTCACGGCACGCTCAGCGCCAACACAACCCTGGCCAGCGAGCCCACGTACAGCACGGCCAGCCCCTACACCGCCGTTCCCATCCTCGCACTTGCCGCGGGGCCGCAACTGCTGAACCTGACGAACAGCTACCACAACGTCAGCGGTGGCGCCGTCCGGCTGACCGTCATGGACAGCGCCGGCAGCAACACGATCACCGGCGGGGCCGGCGGCATCAACGTCACGGATTCACTCGGTTGGGACACCATCTCCACCGCGTCCGGTGCCAGCGACGCGCTCGTCCTGGGCGGCCGCGACGCGGTTCTGCATAGCGCGGGCAACGACCACATCTCCGCACCCGGCGTCTACGAGGATGTGTTTGCGACCGGTCAATCCACAATTACCGGGTCCGCCTTCAACACGTACAACCTGGACGGAGCGGGCGAGAAGTTGACCGCCAGCGGCAGCGGCGTGATCGATGTGGGTGCCGCCGGCAGCGCCGGCATCACCATTACCGGCGGCTACTACAACCTGTCCGTGCTGGCAGGCGGCCGCGCCGCCATAAGCGACCAGGCTGCCGCCGCGCCGCCGAACGACAGCTCGGCCACGGTCGTGGGCGCCGCCAGCGGCTACATCTCGAACGGCGGCTCCGTCGGGCTCACGCTTGGCGACAGCGGGGCGACCGTGCAGGCCGGCAACGGTGTGGTCGACGTCACGTGCGGGGCAGGGGTGGACTCGCTGACAGCCGGCGCCGGCGCGGATGATTTCACGCTTGGCAGCGGCGCGGACCATGTGGTGTTCGGCACCGGCTCTGCCACAGTCACCGCCGGCACCGGAACCGATACCTACCTCTTCCAGTCCGGCCAGCACGGCACGGACACGATCGACGGCTTCCGTTCGGGCCACGACGTGCTGAGCTTCAAGGGCTTCAGCGGCACCGCCATAACCTCCGGCGCGGTCGTCAACGGCTCGACCGTGTTGACCCTGGCGGACGGCACCAGCGTCACCTTCGCAGGCGCCGTTCTGCCAGGCTACGGCGCACCGGCCCCGAGTGTGCCCGTGCCGGCCGGGCCTGCGCCCTCCGCCCCTGTGCCCGCAAGCAGCACCACCGTGCTGGCCAGCGGCGGCCACGTGCTTACAGGTGGCGCGACACTGCTGGCAGTGCAGGATCTCGCAGGCAACAACACCATCTCCGGCGCCGCCGGCGGCCTGTCACTGACCGCGGCTGACACGGATCTGGTGAGCACGCAGGCCGGCTCTTCCAGCCAGGTCACCTTGTCGCGCTGGGATACGCTGACCGGCGCCGGCACCGACCAGGTCACGGTGTCCGGCTACGCCAACCAGATCACCGAGGGGGGGACGGCCAGCGTCGCCCTGCTTGGTGGCGACAACCAGGTCCAGGGCGGCCTGGGCTGGCTGACGCTCACTGACCAGGTCGGCGGCGACTCGATCAGCGGCGGCGCTGGCGGGCTGACCGCAACCCTGTCAGGCGGCTACGACACGGTGACCACGGCGCAAGCCGCCACCGACAGTGTGAGCCTGGCCGGCACGGGCATGTTGCTCAGCCAGGGCACGGACCAGATCAGCCTGGCCGGTTCCTACAACCAGGTCAGCGTCACCGGCGCTGCCAGCATCACCGCGGCCGCCGGGTTCGACAGCTACGTGCTGAATGGCGCGGACAGCCTGGCCACCGCAGGTGCCAGCGCGGTGACCGTGGGCGCCGCCGCCAACGCCACCATCGCGTCGGCTGGACTGGACTCTCTCGCCGTGGACAAGCTCGCCGGCGGCTCGGTGTCGGTCGGCGACAGCGTGGCTGGCGGGCTGGCCAGTCTTTCGGTGACTGGCGGAGCGGCTACCATCTCTGCCTCCACGGGCACATATGCCGGCCTCTCGGCATCGTTCGGCGCCGGCGACACGGTGACAGCAGGATCAGGCAACGTCACCCTGTTCGGCGGCGCCGGGCAGGACAGCTTCGCCGGCGGCAGCGGCCAGGCGCTGATCATGCTCGGCGCTCACGATACGGTAAGCCTCGGCGCCGGCCTGCTCACCGTGCAGGGCGGCGCATCGGATACTTTCGTCGTTCCGCAAGGTGCTGTCGGCACGCTGGTCATCACCAACTGGTCCGCCCAGGACAGCTTTGTCACGCCGGGACAATCCGCTCCCGCTGTTGTTTCGCAGACGGTCTCCGGGGGGTCGGACTGGCTGAATTTTGCCGGGGGAGCGCAGGTAGAACTGGTGGGGGTAACCCATTTCGGCTGACGACAAGATTGGGTGTATTCAGTCCGACGGCTACCTACCGAGAAACAGTTTGCTTGCAGAGACAGTTCCGGAACTGGAATCTAAAAAAAGATGCTCTTCACATAACCTTTCTCAGGCGTTAGACTTCTTGCGGGAAGTGGGGACGGACCGTGGAAGCGCTGCTGTTCATGCTCAACTCGATGGCAATCGTGTTGATGGTGTTCATGGGTCTACGGGACGACCGCCGGCCGCCCGGCGTTCCGCACACCAGCTTCTTTCGTATGCGCGATGAGCCGGTCAAGAGTGCGGCCCCGCCGCACAGTGTCGATACCGTTGTCTCAGAAATGGGGGATCGGCCGAGCTGGGCGGAATGGGAGCAGGCCGGGAACCGCGCACCATGAGAGACGCGATGTTTGCGTTCGTCTGGATGGCGCTTCTGCCGCTCAGCCTGATGTCTGCCCATATCGGCGTGCTGCTCTGGGTTTGGGTGGCGTTGCTCTCGCCAAACGAGTTGCTGACGGGCTTCCTGTCCAGCGTACCGTTCAACAAGATAGTGGCGGTTACCACAGCTTGCCTGATGGTCCTGAGCCGTGACAAGAAAGATGCCTATCTCGACCGCGCGCTTGTGCTGCTCCTGATATTTGGTTTGTCGGCCACAATCTCCTGGTACACCGCCTTGGTCCCGGGCGACGAAGTCAACGACCTTTATCAGAAGCTGGTCAAAGAGATCGTGCTCGTCTTGATCATCACCGCGGTCATGACCACGCGGCACCGCATACATCTTCTGGTTCTGACGATTGTGCTGTCCCTTGGCTTTCTCGGGGTCAAGGAAGGGCTGATCTCCATTTTCACGGCCGGCGGCCATAAGATTATCGGGTCAGGCAGCATCGGCGACAATAATTCTCTGGCCACCGCGCTGCTGATGGTCATTCCGCTGATGTTCTATCTTGCGCGCTATTCCGCGGTGCGTATCGTCAGGATCGGGCTGCTCGGCGCGGCTGGCCTGGCGATTATCACCGTGATAATGACGTTCTCGCGCGGCGGCTTCGTCGGCCTGATGCTGCTGGGCGGCTTCATCGTCAAAAACAGCCGCAACAAGGCGGCAAGCCTGGCTGCCATCGCCGTCACCTGTGTGCTGATCTACGCGCTCGCACCCGATGCCTGGTTCGAGCGATTGAGCACGATCAAAGAAGCCGACAATGACGGCTCCTTCATGGGCCGCGTCGTAGCCTGGAAAATGAGCTTGTTGATCGCCCTCAACCATCCGCTGTTCGGCGGCGGTCCGCATGCGGTGCAGCATCTGTCCGTGTGGAACACGTACAAGCCTATGCTGCCGACGGTAGATTTTGTGACGACGCCACCGCCTGACATGTCTCCTCATGCCGCGCATAGCATCTATTTCGAAATTCTCGGCGACCTGGGGTTCGTCGGCCTGTTCCTTTTCCTGACTGTCATCGGCATGTCTCTGTGGAACTGCCGTTGGATCGTTCGCACGACTCGTAACCGGCCAGACCTGGCATGGGCTCATGATCTGGCGCGGCTGTCGCAAGTCAGTCTTGTGATCTACCTGGTGACCGGAGCGGCATTAAGCATGGGATACTTTGAACTCATCTACATACTCGTGGCGCTCCTCTCGCGCTGCCGGCGCGTCGTGTCCAAAGCGGTGCTGCCGGCAGCGACACTTAACAACGTGGACGCTTGGGATATCGGCGGAGAGGCCAGTTTGCTGCATCACGTGGCTTAGTACACGGAAGCACAAGATATTCGTAAATGGTTAAGTGTCTGGCGATAGCAGCAAAGCACGGGGAACAAACGCTTCATCACTCTCCAACAGGCGTGTCTTGTGGTTTTCTTGCTGGCGCGAGATGCAGGCTGACATGATGCAACCG
>CAXTJZ010000191.1:0-2331 GCA_964244695.1 uncultured Acetobacteraceae bacterium | reverse complement strand
TGGCCACCTTCCCAGACTGGGCCCGATCGCCGGGGAACCATCCAAGCGACGTCCACGCTGCTTCCTGAACCCGCGCAGCGTGCCGTTGGTCAGCACCTGGAAGCACCGCTCGCCGAACGCGGAATTTCTTCTCTGAGGCCTCTTCTGCCCAGAACGAAGCTGCCCAGTATCGAGGCGCTGCGCGGCCTGGCGGCCATTGCGGTCGTGGCCTACCATGTGTCCCGTCACATCAACAAAGCTTTCGCAGCGCCTGGCCTCGTGGCCCTGTTCGAGCCAGGTCAGGCGGGCGTCGACGTGTTCTTCACGCTTAGCGGCTTCATCATCCTGCACGTGCACCGCACGGATATCGGGCGTCCCACGCGTCTGGCGCATTATCTGGGCCGGCGCTTCACCCGCGTTCTGCCGCTCTACTGGATCGCGCTGCTGGTTGCCATCCTCATGGGCTCGGCCGCCTCACATACGTGGCCACCGCCCTGGCGGCTCTTCTTCTCCGTGTTGCTGCTGCCGTCACATCAGGAACCGCTGCTCGGCGTCGCCTGGACCCTGCAATTCGAGGTGCTGTTCTACACGGCTTTCGCGTTGCTGATCCTGAACCGAACGCTCGGCGCGATGGTTCTTGCCGCCTGGTTCCTCTGCATAGCCTGCAGCGTGTCTGGTTTGACCTTGGCTCTCCTGCCGCCGCAACTCACCGGCATCTACGGCCTGGAGTTTTTCATCGGCATGGCCACCGCCCAGCTCCTGCACAATGGCCGGGCGAAGAACCCCGGCCTCGTCGCTGGGGCAGGCCTGGGCTTGTTCGTCATCGGGCTTCTGCTGGCCACGCGCGTGACAGGCGAGTTCGGCGCGGCAGCGCGGCTCATATATGCCGTTCCCACGTCGCTGATCATCTTCGGGCTGGCATCCATGGACCAAGCTGGTGTCGATTTTGTTCCCGAATGGGCGCGCAGGATCGGCGGCGCATCCTACTCCATCTACCTGTTCCAGTTCGTCTTCATCGGCATCGTCTGGCAAGCGATCAAGCGCGGCGGTCTCGATCACGCCGTTCCGTCGCCGGCGCTGTTCCTCATCCTGGCTGTTTCCGCCGTGGCAGGGGGCGTGTTGACGTCACGATGGATTGAGACGCCGATGCTGAACTTGCTGCGGCGTTGATCCAGTCAGGTGTGGTAAGCAAGAAAGGCCTTCTTTTTTGAAAAAAAGAAGCAAAAAGCTTTTGCGCCCTGTCGGCGGCTGAGGGCAGGCCCGCCACAGCGGAGCAAAAGTTGTTGGTCCTTTTTCTTAAGAAAGGGCTGCTTGCTTCTCTTGTCTGATGATTTCCGCCGCTCGCGGCCAGTCCGCCCGGACCAACGCGGCCCCCAAAGCACGCCGCTTCAAGAAGAGCCGTCCCAGTTCGGCCACGTCCGTGCTCCAGGAGATGTCGGCGACCTCGGCCAGTCCGCTCAGGAAGCCCCTCTGGTGATCACCCGCGCCGCGGGGATTCGGAAAGGCCACAAACGGCTTGCGGGCCAATAGCAGCTGAATGACCGTGGCGCCGCCATGCGTGATCACCAGAGAGGCGTCCGCAATCGTCTGCGCCAGCGAAGGGCGCGCTCGAAACTGGTTGCCGTGCCTCACTGTGTAGGCGGACTGGCCGGACTGTATCTCCAGCACCTCGTCACCGAACAGACCCTGCGCGGCCAGCGTGTCCACCTGCTCCAGCAATTCGTCGAACGGCATCGTCGTGCCAGCCGTCACCAGGATCAAAGGATCGTCCCCAATTCGGTGCCAGGGTTGGCAGCCTGCAGCGCCGGCCACTGCACCACGCAGCGCGAGGCCAGCCGTAACCGCAACACGAGCCGGCCGGTGTTGGACAGCCGGTCGAACCGCGTGATGCTCTCGACGAACACGCTGCGCACGCGCAACAGCCTGGCGGCGAGCAGTATCGGCACCGAATGGCTGCAGCCCACCACGGCAACCAGGCCGATCCGTTCCGCCCTTAGAACCTGCAACGCGCGCCGGAACGTCTGCGCGAAAGCGCGCGCGCTCTGCCGGCGCGAAGGCCGCGTGACGGAGGCGAAGGACGGCACGTCGTAGGCCCTGCCAGAGGGAAGCCCGTCCTGGCCAGGAACGCCGCCCCATTCGGTGCGCAGGAACACCAGCTCGAAATCGGCGGCCAGGTCGCCCAGCAGCACGGACGTTTCAAAGGTGAAGCCGCCGCCGGTCAGCACGGTGAGCAGGCGGGGCTTGCTGGTGGGTGTCTGTTGCATGGTTTGCGCTTGGTTGTAGCTTGGGAAAGCAAAAAAGGCCTTCTTTTTTGGAAAAAAGAAGCAAAAAACTTTTGACTCCGCTGTCGCG
>CAXTJZ010000190.1:6547-7626 GCA_964244695.1 uncultured Acetobacteraceae bacterium | reverse complement strand
TCCTTGGCGACCTTCTCGTAATCCTGTCCGGTCTCGTGGGCGATCAGGCGGTTGAGGCGCTCGCGCATCTTGATGATCTCGCGGGCTTCGATGGCGATGTCCACGGCCGGGCCACGCACGCCGCCCATCGGCTGGTGCAGCAGGAAACGGGTCTGCGGCAGGCAGTAGCGGCGGTCCTTGTGGCCGGCGAGGAAGATTAGCGCGCCGGCGCTGGCGACCCAGCCGGTGCCGATCATGCGCACGGGGGCCTCGGCGTCCACGAAGCGGATCATGTCGTGGATGGTGTCGCCGCTCTCCACATGGCCGCCCGGGGAGTTGACGTAGACGTCGATGGGTTCGGAGCTGGCGCTGGCCAAGGCGAGCAGGCGGCCGGTGACGTCTCGGGCGACCTTGTCGTCGATGGCGCCGAAGATGAGGACCTTGCGCTGCTTGAGCAGGCGATGCTCGAGCTCGTTAATGGGCGAGCCGAGGGTCTTGTTGTCGTCGGGCTCCTTCTGGTCCGGGCCGATGGGGGCGGGGACGTCGGGGCTGTCGGGGTCATGGTCCGGCTCTTCTTCGTCCAGGCGAGTCCGGGCGATGGGCGTCCAGTGGTTGGTCATAGGCGGGAGGTGCTCCGTGGGCGTGGTTTGCCGCGGCGGCGCGAAGGGCCGTGCTTCGCGCAAGGTGGTGCACGGGGTTTGCGTTGTCGAGAGCGGAGGCGGGAAGGAAGAAAGCCCTTCTTTTTTGAAAAAAAGAAGCAAAAAACTTTTTCTCCCTATCGGCGAGTTCTTGGAGAGTTTGCGACAGCGGAGAAAAAGTTTTTCGGTCTCTTTTTTCAAAAAAGGACTGCTTTTTTGTTCCGCTTACGCCGACCCCATTGGGGGCAGGGTTTCCATCGTGGTCTCCCGCAGCAGGGCGGCGAACAGGCGTAGCCCATCCGCGGCGCCGCGGTCCGTCAGCGTGCCGGCGGTGAACTGCACGGCAAACAGCTCCGCCTGTTCGGCGACGATGATTGCGGCCTGGCGCAAGGCCTGCTGGGCCAGCGCGGTCTGCAGCGCTTCCGGCATCGTTCGCCATTCTGCTTGTCGGGCGCTGGGCTT
>CAXTJZ010000190.1:0-6537 GCA_964244695.1 uncultured Acetobacteraceae bacterium | reverse complement strand
CCCCGTTCGTGCGCCACCGTGCTGGGCGGGCGGGGGCCTTTTGCGGGGGGGAGGATTGACGGGGAGGTGTTAAAGGGGGATGGAGGCGGGGGTGCCTGACGGAGACGTGAACGCGATGGCGTTCGGGCGCGTTTTGGAAGCAAGGAAGGCCTTCTTTTTTGAAAAACAGAAGCAAAAAACTTTTGGTCACTCGACGCTCCAGCGCTCCGGATTTCGTACAGCGCCCGGGCTGCTGCAAATGCGAGGTAGTAAAAGTTTTTTGGTCCTTTTTTTCAAAAAAGGACTGCTTGCTTCCTTAACTCCGGGTCAGTTCATAAAGGGCCACGGTCGCGGCGGCCGAGACGTTTAGGCTGTCCATGTTGCCTGGCATGGCCAGGCCGGCGAGCTCGTCGCAGGTGTCACGCGTCAGGCGGCGCAGGCCCGCGCCTTCGGCGCCGAGTACGAGGGCGACGCGGCGTTGGGCGAGGGCGTCGCCGCGCAGGCGGGCGCCTTCGGCGGCCAGGCCCACGGTCCACAGTCCGGCGGCTTTCAGAGCGACGAGGGTGCGGGCGAGGTTCACGGCGCGTATCAGGGGGATGGTCTCCAGCGCGCCGGAGGCGGCCTTGGCGAGCGCGCCGGTTTCCTCCGGGGCGTGGCGGTCCTGCGCGATCACGCCGGCGACGCCGAAGGCCGCCGCGGAGCGGAGTATGGCGCCGACGTTGCGGGGGTCGGTGACCTGGTCCAGCACGAGCAGGGGGCCGGGGCGTTCGAGGATGTTGGCGAGCGCGGGCTGGGGCAGCGGGTCGGCGAGCAGGCCAATGCCCTGATGGACGGCGTCACGGCCGAGCATCTGGTCCAGGCGGGCGCGTTCAATGCGCTCGGCGGGGACGGACCAGGGGGGTGGGAGGCGTTCGGCCAGGGTGCGTTCGGCTTCCTCGGTCAGGAGGAGGCGGCGGCAGCGGCGTTGCGGGTTGGCGAGCGCCGCGGCGACGGGGTGCAGGCCGTAGAGCCAGATGGTGCCGGCGGGGGCCTGGGCGCGGTGTTCGGTGTGGGTGGGGCGCTGCGGGCGCGGGCCGGCGGCGAGCGTTGGGCGCTTGCTTTGGGTGGGGGGTTTCATTGCTGGGGCTATGGCTTGTTGGGGGAGGGTAAGCAAGGAAAGCAAGCAGTTCTTTTTTGAAAAAAAGAACCAAAAAACTTTTGGTCCCTGTCGGCGGCTGCGGAAAGAGGTCGCCGACAGGGAGCAAAAGTCTTTTGCTTCTTTTCTTCAGAAAAGAAGGCCTTCCTTTCTCTTCGTTGACAACGCGTGCCTCCCGGCATATCCGCCTGGGTCACCGCACAGGCGGAGGGGTGCCCGAGTGGCTAAAGGGGGCGGACTGTAAATCCGCTGGCTTCGCCTACGTTGGTTCGAATCCAACCCCCTCCACCAATCTCCCTTGTATGGTTGTTGTCATGAGCGCGATTGCACCGCATGCCTGGTTTGAGCCGAAGCTTGCGGCGCTGATGGCCGAGGCGGAGGCGGCCGGGATGGCGCGCGACGTGTCCGTGGCGGTGATCACCGACTTGGTGAACGGCAAGCTGGCCGCGGCGGTGCCGGCGCCGGAGGAGGCCAATCCGGATCAGGATCTGGGTGAGCCGGACTATATGGTTCCGCACGGGCAGGATACCGGGCTGGCTGATCCTGGCGAGGCCGTCGGCAATCCGCTGAATCATCTCGGCCGCAATCGCTGGGGGCGTTGATACGCCGTACCTGGCCAGCGGCGCTGCTGCTTTTCGGCGGGTTGCTGCTGGGGTTCGGTAACTTCGTCTACCCATATCTGAGCGCGCGCGACCACCTGCTTGGCTGGACATTGTGCGTGAGCCTGCCGCTGTCGGCGGGGATGCTTTGGTTTGTGCGGCGGGCCGGAAATTTTTCGCTTCCGGTCATCTGGCTGGTGCCGGCGAGCCTGGCGTGCGTGCTGCTGGTTGAGGTTGCGGCAGGGACGTGGTGGCCGAACTCGGCCGACGAGTATGGCTACGTGTTCCTGGCGCGCACGTTGCTACATGGGCGGTTGTGGAACCCGGCGCCGCCTGCGCCGGAAATCTTCGAGATCGCCTGGACCTATGTGCGCGACGGGAAATGGTTCTCCCAGTATCCGCCGGCCTGGCCGGCTTTGCTGGCTCCGTTTCTGATGGTGCATGCGGCCTGGCTGGCTGATCCGTTGCTGACGGCGGGGTTGGGCATACTGGTGCTGGCGGTGCTGCGGCGCTTGGGCGTGGACAAGCGGGTTTCGGGGCCGGTGGCCGTGCTGCTGATGTTCTCGCCGTTCGTGCTGTTCAACGGAGCCTCCCTGTTCGCGCACATGCTGACGGCGGTGCTGGTGATGGGCATTGCCTGGCTGCAGTTGCGTGACGAGGCGGTTGCTCGTTGGGCGTATCGGGCGGGGATAGGCGCGCTGTTCGGGGTGCTGCTGCTGACGCGGTACGACGTGTTCGTGCTGGTAGCCGCACCTTTCGTGCTGGACCGGCTGTGGTTCAGGCGAGCGGCGTTCCTGCTGCGCGACGCGCCGGCGATGGCGGCGGGGGGCCTGCCGTTCGCGCTGTGTTTCATGGCGTATGATTACGCGTTTACCGGGCGGGTGCTGGAGACGCCGTATGCATGGGCGTCGCAGGGGGCGCATATCGGGTTGTGGGGCAAGCACGTGGTGCTGGCCGATGCGGTGGGCCAGGCACTCCTGCGGACGGCGCACTGGGTGGGAGAGCTGGCGGCGTTCACCAGCCCGGTGCTGATTGGGCTGGCGGCGGTGGCGGTTGCAGTGCGAGCACGCACGGGGCGGATACGGTGGTTCGACACGCTGCTGCCGGTGGCGGTGTGTTTCTACTTCCTCTATCCGGCGAATGGCGGCCACGAGTTCGGGCCGCGCTACTGGTTCTTCGCCTGGCCTGCGGCGATGCTATCGGTGGCGGCGGGGCTGGGCGAGGCGGGGTGGCTACGCATAGGACGTTGGCGGGTGGAGGCGCGGGCGCTGGCCGTGGCGCACCTGCCGGTGTTCCTGGGCATGGGCATAGCCACCGGCCTGTTCACGCACCTGTATGTGGCGGCAAGGCGGCAGGTGGAGGGAGCGGTGCCGCCGGTGGCCAGGGCGGTGGTGCTGATACCCACGCGGGGGCTGATGCTTAGCCGGTGGCAAAGTGTGCCGATCACCGCGCATAGCGCCGATTTCTGCCGTAACGGGACCGATACCACGGCGGATGTGCTCTACGCGCGGGCAGACAACAATTTCCGGCTGGGCGATGTGTTCACCAGGGATGCCTGCGCGTTTACCGGACGGCCGGTGTATCTGTGGCGTGCGCCGGGGGTGATGGTTCCGGTTAATTGCGAGCGTTCAGGTGCAGGCGGGGCGGAGCCGGTTCAGCAGCACGCAAGGTAGGCCGAAGATGATAGCCTGGCGGACGGTGGTCAGGACGGGTGCTGCGCCTGGTTTCACGCTGTCCGGCCAGGTCAGTGTGGCTGGGCCGGAAGGTAGCGGCCTGAGAGGCAGCAGCAGGGCGCCGGTGGGTGTCGGGAGCACCTTGAAATCGCGCTTGTTGCGGAACTCCTGGCCGCCGGCCTGCAAGGTGAAATCGCCGAAAAACAGGCTGTTCCAGGTGCCGGTCAGGTTGAGCTTCAGAGCCCGGTCCAGGTCCAGCGAGCCGGCGGGAAGGGCGATGCGATCTGCTTGGGGCTGCGCGGGTTGTGCCGTTTGGTCCCGCAGGACCGGCCGCCACGCGAGGGCAAGGCCGGTGACCAGGCAGGCAGCGATGGCGGTGCGTCGGCGCGTTTGCTGCAGCAGTCCGGCGGCGAGTTGCGCCGTCCACAGGACCAGGAACGGGAACGTCCATTTGAAATAGTGGATGTTGTAGAAGCGCCAGATGCCGTACGGCTGCAGGTCCCTGTAGGCCAGATAGAGCGCCCAGTGCAGCGCTACGGCGGCTGCGACGAGAACGGCGGCGGGGGTGCGCCGGGTTGCGGTCAGCAAGGCGAGGACGAGGCCGGCGATGCCTGGGGCGACCCAAGGCAGGGCGGCGGCGAGGCCGGTGCCTTCCGGCAGAAGCGGGCGGGGGCCAATGACGATCATCACCCAGCGCATCGGCAAAAGCCGCCACTCCAGGCCGATAGCGGCCGAGCCGCCGACATAGGGGCCGGCGTGCAAGCCGAAGACGGCCAGATGTGCCAGGGCGGCGGGCAGGCTGCCGAGGACCAAGCCGGCCAGACCGGCCGCAAGGCAAGCAGCCCAGCCGCGCCACCGCGTGCGGGCGCGCAGCAGCGCCCAGGCGGCATAAGGCGCGCCGGTGGCCAGGAGAACGGCCGCGTCGCTGGGGCGGAAGCCGGCTATGGCGGCTACGCTAAGGCCGAAGACGGCGGCGCGTGCGGGGGTGGGGCGTTCGGCGAAGCGCAGAGCCAACAGGAGGGCCAGAAACTGGAACGGGGCGGAGCCGGTGGTGCTCCAGGGAACGACCCAGATGGCGGTGGCAGTGCGGCCGGAGAGAATTGCCACGGTGAAGCAGAGGGCTGCGGCTGCGGGCGGCCAGGTTGGGGCGAGACGTCGGGCGATGCGCTGGAAGATGGCCAGGCTGGCCAGCAGGCAGGCGAGGTCTGGCAGCAGGAAGGGCTGCCAGGGGGTGAGTCTGACGAAGGCGGCGCCCAGGAGGGGGTAGTAGGGGAGGTAGTGGTGGTTTGTCGGGTTCAGGTCGCCGGCGGCCCAGGCTTGGGCTGCCTGCAGGTAGCGGTGCTGGTCCGCGCCGGTCCAGAAGCTGGCGAAGTTAGGGTATTTCTGGGCCTGGATGGACAGGGTTACGAGTGTGAGGAGGGCGTAGCAGAGGAGGGAGCCAAGACTTCTTTTTTGAAAAAAAGAAGCAAAAAACTTTTGACTCCGCTGTCGCGCGAGAGACGACGCGCGCGCGTCAGGTGAGCCGGCGAAAGCGGAGTCAAAAGTTTTTTGGTCCTTTTTTTCAAAAAAGGACTGCTTGGCTTGTTCTTCGCTTCGTGGCATCGCCGCGCACCATGGCAGATTTCATCGCGGCGCACACAGGGCTGGACCCGGAGGACTGGGCGGCGACGCGCGCGCTGGGCCACCGGATGCTGGACGACATGATCGACTGGTTGGCCGCCGTGCGGGAGCGGCCGGTTTGGCAGCGGATGCCGGACGGCAAGCGGGCCGAGCTGCGGGCGCCGTTGCCGCGGGACGGCGTGGGGATGGAGGAGATCTACGCGGATTTCCAGCGGCTGGTGCTGCCGTATGGGGCGGCGAACGAGCATCCGCGCATGATGGGGTGGGTGAACGGCGGCGGGAATGCGGCCGGGATACTGGCCGAGCTGCTGACGGCGGTGTTCAACCCGAACTGTGCCGGGCGGGACCATGCCGGCATCGAAATGGAGCGCCAAGTGGTGGCGTGGGCGGCCGAGATGGTGGGGATGCCGGCGGAGACCAGCGGGGTGCTGCTGGCCGGGTCGTCCATGGCGAACATGGTGGCGGTGCTGGTGGCGCGGCGGGCGGCGATGGGGCCAGCGGTGCGGACGGGCGGCGTGGGGGAGGCGCGGCTGGTGGCCTATGCGTCGGCGGCGGCGCATGGGTGCGTGCCGCGGGCGCTGGACATGGCGGGGATCGGCAGCGATGCGCTTCGGCTGGTGCCGACGGATGCGGCGCACCGGATGGATGTGGGCGCGCTGCGGGCAGCGGTGGCGGCGGACCGCCAGGCGGGGTTGCGGCCGTTCCTGGTGGTGGGGAGCGCGGGGACAGTCGATTGCGGCGCGTTCGACGACCTGGCCGGCGTGGCGGATGTGGCGGCGGAGGCGGGGCTGTGGTTCCACGTGGACGGGGCGTTCGGGGCGACGGCGGCGCTTTCGGCGCAGTACCGGCCGTTGCTGGCGGGGATAGAGCGGGCGGACAGCCTGGCTTTCGATTTCCACAAATGGATGCAGGTGCCTTACGACGCAGGGTGCGTGCTGGTGCGCGATCCGGTGATGCATCTGGACACTTTTGCGCAGAACTTGGCTTATTTGACCTATGCCGAGCGCGGGCTGGCGGGTAATCCGCCTTGGCCGCGCGATCTGGGACCGGATTTATCGCGCGAGTTCCGGGCGTTGAAAGTGTGGATGACGTTGCGGGCGTATGGCGCGGACGGGCTGGCGCGGGTGGTGGAGAACGGGTGTGCGGTGGCGCGGCATCTGGCGGCGCGGGTGGCGCGCGAGCCGGCGCTGGAGCTGCTGGCGCCGGTGACGCTGAACATCGTGTGTTTCCGGGTGGTGGCGTTGAGCGATGCGGAAAACCGTGAGCTGGTGGCGGATCTGCAGGAGGCGGGGATTGCCGCACCTTCGACGACGGTGATTGGCGGAAGGCTTGCGATACGGGCAGCGTTGTTCAACCATCGGACGACGGTTGATGATGCGGATGCGCTGGTTGATGGGGTTTTGCGTTTGGCTGGGCGGTGAAGGAAGCAAGCAGTTCTTTTTTGAAAAAAAGAAGCAAAAAACTTTTATCTCCCCGCATTTGCAGCAGCCGGCGGCCCACGGATAAATCGAGGCAGCTCAGCTTGCGCGGG
>CAXTJZ010000189.1:0-7638 GCA_964244695.1 uncultured Acetobacteraceae bacterium | reverse complement strand
GCGACAGCGGAGTCAAAAGTTTTTTGGTTCTTTTTTTCAAAAAAGAACTGCTTGCTTGCCTTCCGGGTTGTGAACGAAGCGGCATATTTGTCGGGAAAGACCATGGACATCACAGATGACGAGCGGCCGTTTGTCGTGACGCAGGACGGCGCTATCGCGCATTTGCGGTTCTGCCGGCCGCACGCGGCCAACTCCATGACCGTGGCGTTCTGGCGGGATTTCCCGGCGGCGGTGCGGGCGCTGGATGAGGCGGGTGCCACGCGGGCGTTGGTGATCAGCGGGGAGGGGCGGCATTTTTGCGGGGGCATGGATGTGTCGTTCTTCGCCAACGCGCCGGTGCGGCCGGAGGATGGGGCAGCGCACCGTGATGCGTTCGCGGCGACGGTGCGGCGGTTGCAGGCAGCACTTTCCTGTGTGACGCAGGCGAGATTTCCGGTGATCGCGGCGATACAGGGGGCGTGCATTGGCGGGGCGCTGGACTTTGTGAGCGCGTGCGACCTGCGCTTTGCGGCGGAGGATGCATATTTCCGGATTGAGGAGATCAACATCGGCATGATGGCCGATGTTGGAAGTTTGCAGCGGCTGCCGCGGTTGTTGCCGGATGCGGTGCTGCGGGAGATGGCGTTCTGCGGGGTGACGTTGCAGGCGTCGCGTGCCGTGGCGCTGGGGTTTGTGAACGGGGTTTCGGGCGATCCGCTGGGCGCGGCGCTGGCGGCGGCCGGTGCGGTGGCAAAGCGGGCGCCGCTGGCGGTGAGCGGGTCCAAGCGGGCAATTGATTTTGCGCGCGAGCATACGGTGGCGGAGAGTTTGGAGCAGGCGGCGTGGCTGCAGGCGGCGATCTGGAGCACGCCGGATGTTCTGGGGGCGTTGCAGGCGAGGGCGGAGAAGCGGGATGGGGTGTTTGCGTCGTTGGAGAAGGTGTGAAGGAAGGAAGCAGTTCTTTTTTGAAAAAAAGAACCACAAAACTTTTACTCCTGACGGTGGTGCCGGCGTATTTGTGTCCGCGGCAAACGCGCGCGTTGGTGCAACCGGGTAGTAAAAGTTTTTTGGTTCTTTTTTTCAAAAAAGAACTGCTTGGCTTCCCATGATTGCTTTCGCCGAACTGCTCGACCGCCTGACGCTGACCCCAGGCCGCCTGGCAAAGATCGCGTTACTGCGCCGGTTCTTCGAAACCGAAGCCGATCCTGACCGCGGCTGGGCGCTGGCGGCGCTGACGGGCGAGCTGAGCTTTACCGCGGCGAAGGCGGGGCTGATACGGCAGGTGGCGGAGGCCAGGGTCGATCCGGTGTTGCTGAGCCTGTCCTATGATTTCGTGGGCGACCTGGCGGAGACGGTGGCGCTGATCTGGCCGGCGCGGACGGAGGCGGCGCCGCCGAGTGTGACGGAAATTGTGGGTGCGTTGCGCGGGCGGCCGAAGGGGGAGCTGCCCGGGTTGTTGGCTGGGTGGCTGGATAGCTCCGGGCCGGACGTGCGTTACGCGTTGTTGAAGCTGATTACGGGGTCTTTGCGGGTTGGGGCGTCTGCGCGGCTGGCGAAGACGGCGCTGGCGGAGTTTGCCGCGGGGCACGGGCAGGTTGTGGCGCCGGATGATGGGGAGGAGGTCTGGCATAGTTTGTCGCCGCCTTATGCGGCGTTGTGGGATTGGCTGGAGGGGCGGGCGCCGGCGCCCGATGCGGCAGGGGCGCCGGTGTTCCGGCCACCTATGCTGGCGCATCCGCTGGAGGCGGGGGATCTTGCGGCGCTGGTTGCGGGGGCGTTTGCGGCCGAGTGGAAGTGGGCCGGGATACGGGTGCAGCTGGTGCGCGCGCCTGGCGGGGAGCGGATATTCTCGCGCGGGGCGGAGGATGTTTCGGGGGCGTTTCCGGATCTGGCTGCGGTGTTGCCGGCGGATGCGGTGCTGGATGGCGAGTTGCTGGTGGTGCGGGACGGGGTGGTGGCGCCGTTCGCCGACCTGCAGCAGCGGCTGAACAGGAAGACGGCGGCCGCGAAGATCGTGGCGGCGTTTCCGCTTCGGGTGCGGCTGTATGACATCCTGTTCGATGGGACTGAGGATTTGCGGGCGCTGCCGTTCGTGGCAAGGCGGGCGCGGCTCGAGGCTTGGGTGGCGCGGCATCCGTCGGAGCGAATGGATCTGTCCGAGCTCATCTCGTTCGGAAGTCTGGAGGAGTTGTCGGAAATACGGGCGGGGACGCGGGCAGCGAGCATCGAGGGGCTGATGCTGAAGCGGCTGGACAGTCTGTATGTGCCGGGGCGTCCGAAGGGGTTGTGGTGGAAGTGGAAGCGCGATCCGCTGACGATCGATGCGGTGGTGATGTATGCGCAGCGCGGGCATGGCAAGCGCAGCAGTTTCTACTCGGACTACACGTTCGGGCTCTGGCGCGAGGATGGCGAGCTGGTGCCGGTGGGCAAGGCGTATTCGGGGTTCACCGACGAGGAGCTGGTGCGGCTGGACAGGTGGATACGCAACCACACGGTGAAGGCTTACGGGCCGGTGCGCGAGGTGGAGCGCGGGTTGGTGCTGGAGGTGGCGTTCGACGCGGCGCAGTATTCCGGCCGGCATAAATCGGGCGTGGCGCTGCGGTTTCCGCGTGTGGCGCGGCTGCGGTGGGACAAGCCGTATCAGGAGGCGGATCGGTTGGAGACTTTGGTGCGGATGATTGAAGGGTAGGAAAGAAGGCCTTCTTTTTTGAAAAAAAGAAGCAAAAAACTTTTGCTCCCTCGCATTTGTAGCGTCCGGTTCCTCTCGGATAAAAGCGCGCGCTGAAAATGCGGGGTAGCAAAAGTTTTTTGCTTCTTTTCTTCAAAAAAGAAGGTCTTGCTTCCTAATTAGGGCGTAACGTCCCACCAATCGCTCCAGGTCGGCTCGGACGTTGTCCCGATAGTGGCGAAGTAAGCGGCCAGGTTGTTGGCGTCGGTCTGCGTAAGGCACTGGGCGTAGCTGATCATCCCGTACGGCGAGCCGTTGGCGATGAAGGTGTTGACCAGCGTGGCGTTGGCATTCTGCACGTTTGGGCCCATGCCGCCGGCGCCGTTGCCGCCGTGACAGCCGGCGCAGTTGTTCGCGAGGTAGGCGCGGCGTCCGTCGCCGACCGCGCCCAGCGAGGGAAGGCGCAGCGAGGCGGTCGAGTAGCAGGTCGGGGCCGGGACGGTGGTCACCGGGGTCTTGGGCGCGGCCACGGCGGACGTGGCAACCGCGGCGGCGGCCATGAGGGCTGCCGATTGGGCGAGAAGTTTGTTTAGGCGCATCGTGCGTTTCCTCTAGTCAATGCGTTTGGGTTTGCGTGATGGCGGCCTGCTTGGAGACCGGGGCAAGTGGCACGTTGTAGTCCTGCAGGATGGCGGCGATTTCGGGCGCGTGCCGGTCCATCGCATCCTGCAGCCTGTCACGCAGCGCCACGTCGGTTTTGCGCACGCCCATCGCCATCGCGTAGGTGAAGGCGATCTCGGGCATCTTGCTGTCACCGGTCAGCGCCTGGAGGTGCAGCTTGTCGCCGTAGGGCTTGGCGAAGTAGCCGGCGAACGGACCCCAGACAAAGGCCACGTCGATCTCGCCGCTGGCCACCGCGTCGACGATCTTGCCTTGCGGGTTCTGCACGCTGTCGTCCGCCCACATCGGGTAGGCGCGCATGTGCTGGACGATGTTGCGATGTCCGAGCGCCATGCCTGGCGGGGTGTTTATCCCTTCCAGGCCTACCGACTGTATGCCGATCTTGGCGTCGCGCAGGTAAGGATCGTCCAGCGAGGTGATGCGGTGCGGATCGTTGCTGCGCTGGACGATCATGTAGCTGGACGTGAAGGTGGGCTTCGTTACGGCCGCGATCGGCATGATCGCGGGGACGCTGATCACCACGTCACATTTGTTGGCCAGCAGCGTGCGGCGGAAGAACGTCTTGCGCTGCGGGTCCCAGGTGTAGTGCAGGTCTTCGTGCAGGTCGGCGGCGAGCAGGGTGGCGATCTTGTTCTCGAAACCCTCCTGCTTCTGGTCCGAGTAGGGCAGGTTTGCCGGATCTGCGCACACACGCAGTTCCGGTTTGCCGGCAGGCGCCTCGCCTGGCGCCGCGTGTGCGGCGACGGGCAGGGCGGCGGCCAAGGGCAGCAGGCAGGCGGCGAGGCGTGCCCGTTTCATGGTGCGTCGTTTCATCATGATGGCCTCAAGGCAGCTTGAAGACGTGAACGTAGCCGCTGGTGACGGCAGGCGTGGCCGTTGTGGCGGCCCCGTGCGCCTTGGCATAGGCGGCGACCGCCGAGGCGTAGCCCGGGCCATGCGCCGATGCCGCTACTTCCGTGGTCTGGCTTTTGGCCACGGTAGACAGGCTCGTGCTGCTGCCGTCGACTGCCGGATTTGGCAGGTTCGTCTCGCCCGGGCATTCGCCGCCGCTAAGCCCGCCGGCGAGCCAGCCCACGCCCGTCATGATCGCCACGCGCTGGTGGCCGTCCGGACCGGTGAAGGTCATCGGGTTGGAGACCATGCCGCATTCCAGTTGTGTCTGGAACAGCACGTGGCCGTTGGTGGCGTCCACCGCTTTAAACAGGCCGCTCAGCGTGCCGTAGAACACCACGTTGCCTGCGGTGGCCAGGGTTCCCGCATACAGCGGCAGCGGCTCCTGCACGCTCCAGGCGCGCTGGTTGGTGATCGGGTTCCAGGCGACCATTTCGCCGAGATAGCCGCCGGGACCGGGAGAGATGCCGAGATCGATGCCCTGGAACGGGGTGCCGGCGATGTACTCCGTCAGCAACGGCTCGTACGAAGAGCAGAGGTTGAGCAGCGGCAGGTAGAACAGGCCTGTGGTCGGCGAGTAGGCGGACGGTTCCCAGTCCTTCAGGCCGAGCGCGGACGGGCAGTTGTTCGCCAGCGTCTGACCGGTGTGGATGTAGGAGGCGGCCGGTATCTGTTCGAGGCCGGTGGTCAGGCTTACGCCGGTGGCCCAGGTGACGTTGGGGCCGAAGGGCTGCGCGTTGATCAGCTGGCCGGTGGCGCGGTCGAGCGTGTAGGCGAAGCCGTTCTTGTTGAAGTGGACGATGACCTTGCGGGCGACACCGTTGATCGGGATGTCGATGACGGTGCTCTCGTTCACCGCGTCGAAGTCCCAGTTGTCGTGCGGCGTCAGCTGGTACGCCCACACGGCCTGGCCGGTCTGCGGGTTGCGGGCGAAGATCGTGCTGCTCCACTTGTTGTCGCCGGGACGCATGTCCGGGTTCCAGACGCCGGGGTTGCCGGTGCCGTAATAGACGAGGTTCAGTTCGGGGTCGTACGTCATCCAGCCCCAGGAGGTGGAGCCGCCCTGCTGCCAAAGGCTGTTCTGCCAGGAGGTTTGGCCCAAATCCTTGCCCTGGTCCTTGGCGTAGTAAGGCTTGAAGGTCGGGCCGATCAGGACGTCGCTGTCAGGGCCGGTGGAAAACGCTTTCCACACCTGCTTGCCGGTGGTCACGTTCAGCGCCTGCACCCAGCCACGCACGCCCAGCTCGCCGCCGGCGTTGCCGATGATGACGTTGTTGCCGACGACGATGGGCGCGGCGGTCAGAGTCTCGCCGATGGACGGGTTGGCGACCAGCGTCTTCCACGCGAGCGCGCCTGTGGTGGCGTTGACGGCGACGACGTTGCCGTCCAGCACGCCGTATATCACTAGGCCGTTCGCGTAGGCGGCGCCGCGGTTGACGACGTCACAACAGGCGACGCCTTCCGCCAGCGTGCTGGCGCCGGGATCGAACGTCCACAGCGTGGTGCCGGGATGTGCGAGGTCCATCGCCATCAGCTTGTTGGGGAACGGTGTGACGACGTACATCACGCTGCCGACCACGAGCGGATTGCCCTGGTGGGTGGCGGTGTTGTTGGTGGGGAAGTTGAACTCCTCCACCATGGAGGCGGCGTTGCCGTTGGTGATTTCTGTGAGGCCGCTGAAGCGCGTGCCTTGCACGGTGCCGGCGGCGGTGGTCCATGAAGCGCCGGCCTGCACGCCGGTCTGCGCGGCAGCGGCCAGCGGCAGCAGGGAGGTTGCGGCCACGCTTGCGGCGAGCGCGAACCTCCTCCCGGCCCTGGCGGCGGGAGCGCCGGCCTTGATGATCGAAAGCAGCTGTCTGTTTTGCACTGAGAGCTCCACCCCTAAACGAGCGGCTTGTGCACGGATGAAAACCGCACTTACAAACCGCAACCGGAACGATCCGACAGTAAACAGACTTTTTACATTACGCTACGAAATTTCGACGTGCCCGGATATTTTTTTACACGAACCTGCCACGGACCGACCTGTGAAGGCCGAGCGAACAGTTTTTCCGCAGACAGCGGGAAGGGGGCGCACGTCATCGCGCGGGCGCGCCGGGGCGGCCTGGAGCGTTGGCAGCGGCGTAAGGAGCAAAAGTTTTTTGCTTCTTTTTTGCAAAAAAAGAAGGCCTTGCTTGCTGCCTCCGACCTGTCCTGCGGCTTCCGAGGAAAAGCTGAACGCCGGCTTGCGGCTAGCGGCTAAGGAGGGTGTGCACGAGCCTGACGAGGTGACTGGGCAGATAGGGCTTCTTCAACAGGTTGTAGCCGAAATCCTCGCGCCAGCTTGCCTGCAGGACCTCCGGGCGGCCGGTGGCGATGATGACGGGAATGCCCGGGTTGAGGCTGCGCATGCGGGCGGCCACCTGAGCGCCGTCTGCCACGCCGGGCATGTGGAAGTCGGTCACCAGGATTCTGAACTGCCTGGGTGGGTTGTTCAGGAGTTCGAGCGCGCTGTCGCCGCTGGGCGCCTCATACACGTCGAACCCTGCATCCTGCAGGGTCTCGGACATGACCTCGCGGATCATGGGCTCGTCCTCAACAAGCAATACGCACATGGGCCGCCATCCTGTCCAACCAAGCTAACCGTTCGGCGGGCCGCTTCGTTCCCACGCGATGCGGCATCGGGTAGAATGCCCCTGTGTGTCGGGGAAGAGTGCGGACGGACATGGCTGATCGGCAGGATGGCGGACAGGGCTACAAGGTGGATTCCGGGGTGACCCTGGGGGAGCCTGGACATCACTCGACGGGCGGGCGCAACGTGATTGCCGCGCGGGCCGCGCAGGCCGGGTCGGACATCTTCTTCGCCGCCGTGCAGATGAGCCGGATGCCCATGTGCCTGACCGATCCGGGGCAGCCGGACTGCCCGATCGTGTTCTGCAACCAGGCGTTCGAGCAGCTGACGGGATACTCCCAGGCGGAGATCATCGGACGTAACTGCCGCTTCCTGCAGGGCGAGCTGACCGACCCCGCGACGGTGGCAGAGATACGCCGTGTGCTGGCGGCGCGGGAGGATGTGCACCTGGAACTGCTGAACTCCCGTCGCCACGGCTCCAGCTTCTGGAACGCGCTGTTCATCAGCCCGGTGTTCGATACGTCGGGCGAGCTGGTGTACTTTTTTGCCAGCCAGCTCGACGTGACGCGCCGGCGTGAGGCGGAGGCGATCATGCAGCAGAGCCAGCGTCTGGAGACGCTGGGTTCGATGGCCAGCAGCCTGGCGCACGAGTTCAACAACCTGATGACGATCGTGCTGGCCAACCTGGAGCGGCTGGAGGCGGAGACCGCGGGCGAGCGGCGGGAGCGGCAGATCGAGCGGGCGAGATGGGGCGCGCAGCGGGCGGCGCGGCTGAGGGACCAGGTGCTGTCCTTCGCGGGGCGGCAGT
>CAXTJZ010000188.1:0-7760 GCA_964244695.1 uncultured Acetobacteraceae bacterium | reverse complement strand
GGATGCGCTCGATCAGCAGGCGCTGGCTGAACGGCTTGGTGATGTAGTCGTCCGCGCCCAGGCGCAGGCCCATCAGCTCGTCCACCTCCTCGTCCTTGCTGGTCAGGAAGATCACGGGCATCTGCGTGCGCTGGCGCAGCCGCTGCAGCAGCTCCATGCCGTCCATGCGCGGCATCTTGATGTCCAGCACGGCCAGGTCCACCGGCTTGGCGTTGATCGCCTGCAGCGCGCTCTCGCCGTCCGTATAGGTGCGCACCGCGTAGCCCTCCTGCTCCAGCGTCATGCTCACGCTCGTCAGGATGTTGCGGTCGTCATCGACCAGGGCGATCGTGTGCTTCATGGCGGGGCTTTCCGGGTGGGGGCTGGGCGCGGGAGAAGGCAAGGCAAGTAGTCCTTTTTGCAAAAAAGGACCAAAAAACTTTTGTCCCTACGCTGGTGCGGCGCCTCGCCGGGGCCGCCGGCATACGGCTGGTGCGACACCCGGGCTGCTCCATGAACGGGTGTGCGCGATGGCTGAGAGCGGCAGCGTGTCTCGCTGGCAACACAGTTGCCCCGCGCCGTCTCGACATTTCCGAAACGATTGCAGATCAAACTGATCCAGCGTAACAATTACGTAGACGTTTGGATTATCGAGATGCGCCTCTTTCAGATCGTTTCATTAGCTTTGCTGAGCAGCCTTGGCGCGTGCGCCACAATCATGTCGGGAACATCGCAAAGCCTCGCCATCGACAGCACGCCCGAAGGTGCGGATTGCAAGGTCTCGCAGAATGGCCTTCCCGTGGGCGAGGTCACCAGCACGCCCGGCTACGTGCAGGTGCACAAGAGCTCCGCCACCCTTGCGCTCAGCTGCTCGAAACCGGGCTATCAGCCGGCCCAGAGCTACCAGACAGCCGGCTTCAACGGTTGGGTGGTTGGCAACGTGGTGATAGGCGGGGTGATCGGCGTCGTCGTGGACCTCGCGTCGGGCGCGCTGCACTCCTACGATTCCAGCATGACCGTGGCACTCGGCGGCAACGGCACCTACCGGCCCACCATCGCCAGCTTTCCCTCAGGCTATGGCGCTACGAACTACGCTGCCAATGCCGCCAACCAGACCGCGGCGCAGAGCCTGGACAGCCAGCGTTTCTACACCGCGACCGGCCAGGTTCTGCCGCGGCAGCACGGACTCATCCGCCTGCCGCCCGCGACACCTGGCGGCGACTACACGTTCATCTGGCCGACCACGTCGGACACGGAGTAAGACAAGCCTCCTTCCAAAAGGAACACCTGCTTCGCAACGGCCGGTCCCGATACGGACTGCAACCAGGCCATGATCGATGGCCGTCTCCGCAGGAGGCATCATGGCGGTAGATGCAGACCGGGCGCGCGACCTGGCTTTGGCATTGCCGGCGGTCAGCGAGGCGCCACACTGGCACCGCCTGGCATTCCGCACACCGCGCAAGATGTTCGCCACCCTCGATGCCGATGCACACGACCTGAACCTGATGTTCACCCCGGAGCTGCGGGATTTTTACTGCGAGCAGGCGCCCGACGCCTTCCGTCCCGTGCCCGGCGGCTGGGGACGTATGGGCGCCACAAGATGCGACCTGGACGTAGTGGACGAGGCCACCCTGATCTCGGCGCTTGAGGCGGCGCACAAGCTGGCGGCTCCACGCGCGTCAAAGCCGAAGAGGCCATCCAGGTCCCGGTCAAACCAGTAGCCCCAAGAGCCCCGGCACCAGAAACGAACCGGAACACCCGCAACAGCGCAGGACCAAAAGTTTTTTGCTTCTTTTTTTCAAAAAAGAAGGCCTTGCCTTCCTACCAGATGAGCCGCCTAGAACAGGCTGATGTCTCCCGCCCACACCGCCCGCAACCTCCTGCGCGCCGCCCGCGCCGCCACCCTGGCCACGCAATCCGCCGGCCAGCCTTTCGCCAGCCTCGTCACACCCGCCACCGCACCCGACGGCTCCGTCCTGCTGCTCCTCTCAGCCCTGTCCGCGCACACGCGCCACCTGCGCGCCGAACCACGCTGCGCCCTGCTGGCCACCGGCACGGCCACGGACACCAACCCGCAGACCACGCCGCGCGTGACCATCACCGGCACGGCCAGGCTGGAGCAGGACCCCGCCTGGCGGGCGTATTGGCTCGCCAGGCACCCGTATGCCGCGCGATATGCGGCGTTCACGGACTTTTCAGTCTGGCGCATCACGGCCGCCTCCGGCCACCTGGTCGCCGGCTTTGCCCAGGCGCACACCCTGTCTCAGCCCGATCTCACCCCGCCAGAATCCGCGCTCAGCGCCCTTGCCGTGGCTGGCGCGGGCATCATCGCCCATTGCAATTCCAGTCACAGGGAGTCTTTAAACCTTCTGGCGAAACGCGCTGGCCGGACAGGCGATTGGCTGATGTTCGGTGTCGATCCGGACGGGTTCGATCTGGCGCCGGACAGGCTGGCGCAAGAGAGCCCGATGCCCGAAGATGCGGTGTTGCGCATCGCCTTCGACCAGCCGGTCGGCGATGCGGAGGAAATGCGGGCGGCCCTGCTGCGACTGGCGCAGGCGGCGCGCGTTGTTTGAACCCGCCGGGGGTTGACCTGGCGCCCTCGCAGGAGGGTGGAAGCGTTTCGGAGAGTTGATCAAATGGATGCGCGCGTGGAACTACAGACCGATGCCACAGGCCACGGCCACGCGCCGCTGGCGGGCTCGGGCGTGCAGGCGGTCACTGTTCAAGGAGCCGGCGCCGTGCACGCCAACCTCACCGCCCCGCAGCTCGTGGCCTACGCCATCAAGCGCGGCGAAGGCCGCCTCTCCGCCGATGGCGCGATGATCGTGCGCACCGGCGTGCACACCGGCCGTTCGGTTGCCGACAAATACGTGGCCGACGAGCCGGAGACCACCGCGGACATCTGGTGGGGCAAGATCAACCAGAAGCTGCCGCGCGCGAATTTCACCACGCTCAAACAGCGCGTGCAGGCCTACATGCAGGGCCGCGAGCTGTTCACCCAGGATCTCTACGCCGGCGCCGACCCGGCCCGCCGCGTCTGCGTGCGCCTGGTCAGCACCAGCGCCTGGCACACGCTGTTCGCGCGCAACATGTTCATCCGCCCGCCGCAGGCCGAGCTCGCCGGTTTCAAGCCGGACTACGTTATCCTGCACGCGCCGGACTTCCAGGCTGACCCGGCGATCGACGGCGTGCGCAGCACAACCGCCATAGCCCTCAGCTTCGCCGAGCAGAAGATTATCATCGCCGGCACCGAGTATGCCGGCGAGATCAAGAAATCGATCTTCACCGTGATGAACTGGAAGCTGCCCGCCGAAGGCGTGATGCCGATGCATTGCAGCGCCAACATCGGCGCGGACGGTGACACCGCGCTGTTCTTCGGCCTGTCCGGCACAGGCAAGACCACGCTCAGTTCGGACCCCGCGCGCGCCCTGATCGGTGACGACGAGCATGGCTGGGGCCCTGACGGCGTGTTCAATTTCGAGGGCGGCTGCTACGCCAAGGTGATCAACCTGTCGGCCGAAGCCGAGCCGCAGATTTGGAACGCGACCCATCGTTTCGGCACGGTTCTGGAAAACGTGGTGGCCGACCCGTGCGGCCGCCTGGACCTGACGGACAACACCTACACGGAGAACACCCGCGCCTGCTATCCGATCGAGTTCATCCCGAACGCCGAGCTTTCGGGACGCGGCGGCCAGCCGAAGAACGTGATCTTCCTGACCGCGGACGCTTTCGGCGTGCTGCCGCCGATTGCCAAGCTGACGCCGGCGCAGGCGATGTACCACTACCTCAGCGGCTACACCGCCCGCGTCGCCGGCACAGAGAAGGGTCTGGGCAGCGAGCCGCAGGCCACCTTCTCCACTTGCTTCGGCGCCCCCTTCCTGCCGCGCCGGCCGGAGGAGTACGGCAAGCTTCTGGAAAAGCTGATCGAGCAGCACGGCGCCTCCTGCTGGCTGGTCAACACCGGCTGGACGGGCGGCAAGTATGGCACGGGCAAGCGCATGGCTATCGGCCACACGCGCGCGCTGCTGCGCGCCGTGCTGGACGGCTCGTTGAACAACGCGCAGTTCAGCCCTGACCCGTTCTTCGGCCTGATGATCCCGCGCGACGTGCCCGGCATCCCGAACGAGGTGCTGGACCCGCGCCGCTCCTGGACCGACGCGGCGGCTTACGACGCGCAGGCGGCGGATTTGGTCAGCCGCTTCGAGGCGAACTTCGCGACGTTCGCCGGTTCGGTTGGCGAGAATGTGAAAGCGGCCGCCATACGGAAGGCAGCCTAAGCAAGCAGTTCTTTTTTGAGAAAAAGAACCAAAAAACTTTTGCTCCGCTGTCGCGGTCTCACCGGATAGAACCGCGACAGCGGAGTCAAAAGTCTTTTTGCTTCTTTTCTTCAGAAAAGAAGGCCTTCCTTTCCTTTCCCAGGACCCCGCCAAATGCGCGCAGAACTCACCGAGAAGATCGTCCGCATCAAGCTGGAGCGGGACCTGACCTGGTCCGGCCTGGCCGAACTCGCCGGCGATCTCTCGAAGGAGTACGTCACCGCCGCTCTGCTCGGCCAGATGCCACTGCCCAAACCGGCCGCCGAAGCCATCGGCCAGCATCTCGGTCTGGACGCGATAGAGGTGAAGCTGCTTCAGACCCCGCCCTATCGCGGCTCGTTCCCTGACGCTGTTCCTACCGACGCGGTCGTCTATCGCTTCTACGAGCTCGTCAGCGTCTACGGCACCACGTTCAAGGCGCTCATAAACGAGGAGTTTGGCGACGGCATCATGAGCGCGATCGACTTCCGCATGAGCCTGAAGCGCGAGCCGGACCCCGCCGGCGACCGTGTCTCCATAACCATGAGCGGCAAGTTCCTGCCCTACAAAACGTATTGAGCGGTTCGGGCACCAGCGACGCGCCGGCAGTCCCAGTCTTAGAGCTGACGCAAGGCCGTCAGCGGCTGGTTGCGGTGATCGTGGCCTGCGCCCTGTTCATGCAAAACCTCGACGGCACGGTCATCGCGACCGCGCTTCCCGCCATGGCGCGCGCTTTCCATGCGGACCCGGTGCACATGAATGTGGCCCTGACCGCCTATCTGTTCGCGGTCGCCGTGTTCATTCCCGCCAGCGGCTGGATGGCGGACCGCTTCGGCACCCGCCAGGTGTTCCGCATCGCCATCGCCGTCTTCACGGTGGGCAGCGTGCTGTGCGGCCGGGCGGACTCGCTGGGCTTCCTCGTCGCCGCGCGAATCGTGCAGGGGGCGGGCGGCGCCATGATGCTGCCGGTAGGGCGACTCGTCCTGCTGCGTAGCGTGCCGAAGGACAGGCTCATCGGCGCCATGGCCTGGGTGACGATGCCGGCGCTGATCGGCCCCATCATCGGCCCGCCGGTAGGCGGCTTCATCGTCACCTACTTCTCCTGGAACTGGATCTTCGACATCAACGTGCCGATCGGCCTCGCCGGTTTCACCCTGGTCAGCCTGTTCATCGCGGACAAGCGCGAGCCGGACCCGGGCCGGTTCGACTTCCCGGGGCTGGTCCTTTCCGGCCTGGCGCTTGCCGGTTTCATGGGCATGCTGGAGGTGGCGGGCCGTCACCTGGTGCCGGCATGGGCCGTGTTCGCCATGGCGCTTACCACGCTCACGGCCGGCACCGCTTACGCCATGCGCGCCCGCCGGCAGCCCCGCGCGCTGCTTGATTTCACGCTGATGCGGCTGCCAACCTTCGCCATTTCCGTACTGGCCGGCTCGCTGTTCCGCGTCGGCATCGGCGCCGTGCCCTTCCTGCTGCCGATGATGATACAATTGGGTTTCGGCAGGAGTGCGGCCCAGAGCGGCATGATCACCTTCGCCAGCGCGGTAGGCGCTATCGGCGTGAAGCCGGCGACGCAGTGGGTGCTGCGCCGCTTCGGCTTTCGAAACGTGCTCACCTTCAATGCCGTCGCGTGCGCCGTGGGGCTCGCCGCCTACGCCACCTTCCGCCCGGGCTGGCCCGTAGCCGCCTTGTTCGCTGTCCTGATGCTGAATGGCGTAATGCGCTCCATACAGTTCACCGCCTACAACGCCGTGGCCTATGCGGACGTGCCCCGCGCCCGCATGAGTGCTGCCACCACGCTGTATTCCATGCTGCAGCAGGTCTCGCTCACCGTCGGCATCCCGATCAGCGCCGGGGTGCTGCAACTGGCGCGGGCCGGCACCGCCCATGCCCTGCCGGTGACGGCGGATTTCGCGCTGGCGTTCCTGGTGGTGGCGGCGATAAGCGGACTGGCAGGACCGGTCTCGTTGCTCTTGCCACGCAACGCCGGCCAGGAGATGTCGGGCTGGAAGAACGGAGCCGTCCGATGATGCGCCTGCTTGCCCTCCTGCTTGCCCTACCTTTGGCGGCCCGCGCCGCCGAACCAAAGCCGCTGCTCGTGTTCGCTGCCGCCAGCCTGGCCGACGCCCTGCCGGACATCGGCAATCTGTGGACCGCCGCCGGCCATGGCCCAGTCAAATTCAGCTTCGCCGCAAGCTCCACCCTGGCGCAGCAGATCGAGCACGGCGCGCCCGCCGCCGTCTTCATCTCGGCCGACGAGAAGTGGATGGACGACCTGGCAAGCCACCACGGCATTGTAGCAGCCACGCGCGAAGACCTGCTCGGCAACAGCCTGGTGCTCGTGGAGCCGAAAGCCACGCTAAGCCCGGTCAACCTGGCGCAAGGCGTCTCTCTGGACTCGGTGCTTGGCCCCACCGGCCGCCTCGCCGTGGGTGATCCATCCCACGTGCCCGCCGGCATCTACGCGCAACAGGCACTGGAAAAACTCGGGCTGTGGCCGAGCCTGCAGAAGCGCCTGGCGCCAGCCGATTCCGTCCGCTCCGCCCTCCGCCTGGTGGAGGTGCGCGAGGCGCCCGCCGGCATCGTGTATGCCACCGACGTGAAAGCCACGCCGACCCTGGCCGTGGCTGGCACCTTTCCGCCGACCAGTCATGATCCCATCCGGTATCCGGCCGCGGTGGTGTCCGACACGCCGGCAGCTCGGGCGTTCTTGACGTTCCTGAGCAGCCAGCCGGCGCAGGATGTGTTCGAGCATTATGGGTTTGTGCGGCCGTAAGGAAGAAAGGCCTTCTTTTTTGAAAAAAAGAAGCAAAAAACTTTTGACTCCGCTGTCGCCGATTTCAGTACCGGCGCGGGTGCTCGAGGCAGCGTCAGGGGGAAGAGCTTTTTGGTTCTTTTTTGCGAAAAAGAACTGCTTTCTTCCTTGACCCAGGACGAACAACAAACCGTCTTCCTCACCCTCAACGTAGCCCTGCGTGCCGTGGCCTTTGGCCTGCCGCTCGCGTTGCTTGCGGCCACGATCCTGGCCCGCGGCCGCTTCCCGGGCCGCTTTCTGCTGAACGCATTCGTCCACCTGCCGCTCATGCTGCCGCCCGTCGTCACTGGCTGGCTGCTGCTGCTCGTCTTCGGCGTAAACGGCCCTGTCGGCGCCTGGCTCTGGCGTTGGCTGCACGTGCGGCTGGCGTTCACCGAAGCAGGTGCCGCACTCGCCTGCGGCGTGATGGTGTTCCCCCTGATGGTGCGCGCCATACGTCTCTCGCTGGACGCCATCGACCCCCAACTCGAGCAGGCCGCCCGCACCCTCGGCGCCCACTGGCCCAGCCGTTTCTTCAGCATAACGCTACCCTTGGCCGCTCCTGGCGTATTGGCCGCGGCGGTGCTGGGCTACACCGCCTCGCTCGGGGAGTTCGGAGCCGTCATCACCTTCGCCGCCAACATTCCCGGCGAGACGCGCACCCTGCCGCTGGCCATCTACAGCGCGCTGGA
>CAXTJZ010000187.1:0-7906 GCA_964244695.1 uncultured Acetobacteraceae bacterium | reverse complement strand
CACGCCCCGCGAGGAGCGCGTTCTCCGCATGCGCTTCGGCATCGGCATGAACACGGACCACACGCTGGAAGAGGTGGGCCAGCAGTTCAACGTGACCCGCGAGCGTATCCGGCAGATCGAGGCCAAGGCTTTGCGTAAGCTGAAGCATCCTAGCCGTAGCAGGAAGCTTCGGTCGTTCTTGGACGATTAAAGCAAGGAAGCAGTTCTTTTTTGAAAAAAAGAACTGCTTCCTTTCTTCCTTCGGGGCCGCCCATTGAAAACCCAAGAGCCAGGCTTCTGGGCTTCCCGCCCGCCGCTTCAGACCACGCGTATCGCCGTAATGGTGACGTTCCTGCGCCAGGAGCAGCCGCCCGCGCCGGCGCCGATCGAATTGCCGCCGCATACCGGCATCGTGCGCGTCCATAAGCCGACCTTCGGCTTCTATCGCTATCTGTATGATTCGGTCGGCGCCCAGTACGTTTGGTGGCTGCGCCGGACCGTGCCGCAGGCGCAGCTTGCCGCCCTGATCACCGCGCCGGGCGTGTCTGTCCACGTCCTGTACCAGGGCAACGAACCGGCGGGGTTCTTCGAGTTGGACGCGCGTGCCGTGCACACCGTGAACCTGAGCTATTTCGGCCTGTTGCCACACGCGCTTGGCGCTGGGCTGGGCACGACGCTGCTGCGCGTGGCCATGGCCACCGCCTGGGCGCACAAGCCGCGCGCGCTGACGGTGAACACCTGCACGGCGGACCATCCGCGGGCGTTGCCGAACTATCTGCGCGCCGGCTTTACCCCGGTGCGGACCGCGCGCGAGATATGGGACGTGCCCGATCATCTGGGGCTGCAGATGCCGGAGCATTTGCGCGTCTGAGCGCATTGCATGCTGCGCCTGGGCGGCCGTGTTGCACCTTTTTCCCTGACAAACGCCACTTTAAACCCGCAGGCCGTCCAGTCACGGGACTGCAAAATCTTACCGCGTCCGCTGCGGCCCTGAAATGAAGGATACGGCTTGATGGTTGATCTACGCGACCGGGCCCGATCAGCGCGCGAGGTCTGCCTGGCACTCAATCTGTTGCCGCATCCTGAAGGCGGGCATTACCGGGAGTTGTGGCGTGACGATGCAGCCCCGGGCGAACGTGGCTCGTGCACCAGCATCCTGTTCCTGCTTGCGGCAGGAGAGCAGTCGCGCTGGCACCGGGTCGATGCGACCGAGATATGGCTTTGGCAGGGCGGCGCTCCCCTGCTACTCGGCATCGCCGGCGCCCACGGGAGCACGCACCATCTTCGGCTCGGACCCGACCTGGCGAATGGGGAAGCGTTGCAGGGCGTAGTTGCGGCGCATGCGTGGCAGGAGGCCAGCAGCCTCGGCGCCTGGAGCCTCGTCAGCTGCGTGGTTGCACCAGCCTTCGCATTCTCGGGATTCGAGATGGCGCCTGCCGGCTGGTCTCCCTCCTCCGGATAGCGGCAGCTCCTTTCGTTGGCCGCCGCCGGCAGCGTCCGCTTTGGACGAGGCGGCACAAGCCCAGGCAGAGTTCGGGCCCGGCGCGTCGCAGAGTTCGTGGTCGGCTTCTCCGGCAGCTCTATCGCGTGACGCAAGCGAAAGGACGGCTTGCTTTCTTCCTCCCCCATGCTACCCGCCCGCGGCAATGCACCCGCTCACCGCCAGCCGCGCCGGACCGCTCCAGGGTGCCATCACCGTCCCGGGCGACAAATCCATCTCGCACCGGGCGCTGATGTTCGCGGCACTCGCCATAGGCGAGACACGCATTTCCGGCCTCCTGGAAGGCGAGGACGTGCTGCGGACCGCTGCCGCCATGTCCGCGCTCGGCGCCCACATCACGCAGGACGAGACCGGGCTGTGGCGCGTCACCGGCGCCGGTATCGGCGGCCTGGCGGAGCCGGCGGACGTGCTGGACATGGGCAATTCAGGCACCGCCGCCCGCCTGCTCACGGGCATTCTCGCCACGCATCCCATCTTCGCCGTGCTCACCGGGGACGCCAGCCTGCGCCGCCGGCCGATGGCGCGCGTCACCGCACCGCTCGCGCAAACCGGCGCACAGTTCGCCAGCCGCGCCGGCGGCCACTTGCCGCTCGCCATCACCGGCGCCGAGCACGCCCTGCCGCTGACCTACCGCATGCCGGTCGCCAGCGCGCAGGTGAAATCCGCCATCCTGCTGGCCGGCCTGAACGCACGCGGCGAGACATGCGTGGAGGAGCCGGTGCCCACGCGCGACCACACCGAGAACATGCTACGCCATTTCGGCGCCCAGATCAGCGTGGCGCAGGACGGCACCGGCCGTGTCATCCGGCTCGCCGGCCAGCCGGAGTTGCTGGCGGCCGACATTTCCGTACCGGGCGACCCATCCTCGGCCGCCTTTCCGCTGGTCGCAGCCCTGCTGGTGCCGGGCTCCTCGATAACGGTGCAAAGCGTGGGGCTGAATCCGTTGCGCACCGGCCTGCTCACCGCCTTGCGCGCCATGGGTGCCACCCTCACCGTGGCCAACGAGCATGTGCACGGCGGCGAGCCCGTGGGCGACATCATAGCCATCGCAGGCGATCTCACCGCCGCCGACACCGATCCCGCGCTGGCCCCCAGCATGATCGACGAGTTCCCCATACTCGCCGTCGCCTGCGCCTGTGCGCGCGGCACCAGCCGCCTGCGCGGCCTGGGCGAGTTGCGCGTGAAGGAGAGCGACCGGCTGGCCGCCACCGCCGCAATGCTAGCCGGCAACGGCGTGGCTGTGCAGATCGAGGGCGACGACCTGGTCATCACCGGCGCCGATGGCCCGCCTCCTGGGGGCGGCCTGGTCGCCACCCAGATGGACCACCGCCTGGCAATGAGCGCGCTGGTGCTGGGCAGCATCACACGCACGCCCGTGCAGGTGGACGACACCGGCTTCATCGACACCAGCTTCCCCGGTTTCGTCACGCTGATGAACCGCCTCGGCTGCCGATTCGCATGACGCAGAACCGCATCGTCGCCATCGACGGACCCGCCGCTGCGGGCAAGGGCACGCTGGCCCGGCGCCTGGCCGGCCAGCTTGGGCTGCCGTATCTGGATACCGGCCTGCTCTACCGCGCAACCGCGCGCCGCCTGCTCCTCGCCGGCGCGGACTCGGGCGATCCCGCGGCAGCGGAGGCCGCCGCCCGCGCGCTCACCCCGCCGGACCTGGAACGCACGGATCTGCGCACGCCGGACGTGGACCGCGCCGCCGCCGCCGTTGCCTCCATCCCGCCGGTGCGCGCGGCACTGCTCGATTTCCAGCGCAGCTTCGGCCACGCGAACGGCGCCGTGCTGGACGGCCGGGACATCGGGACGATCATTTTTCCGCTGGCGCGCGCCAAGCTTTTTGTCACTGCAAGCGTGGAGGCACGCGCCTACCGCCGCTGGCTGGAACTCACCGGCCGCGGCGTGCCTGCCGTGCTTGAAACCGTGCGCGAGGACATGCAGGCGCGCGATGCGGCCGATGCCTCTCGTGCCGCAGCGCCGCTGCGGCCGGCGGCGGACGCGTTCGTGCTTGATACGACGGCGTTAAATGCCGATGCGGCGTTCGAGGCGGCGCTGCGATATGTCGAGCGCGCGGGTTTGACGCGCGGATAGGCGTTTGAGAGTTGCGCCGCTTCGTCTTCGCGCTCGTCTTCTGGCGCAAGCATCAACGCCAAGAACGCCCGGCGAGCGCTTCCAGTTAGCACTTCCCGGCGTCGTCGGCAGTATCGGCGATGATTGCTTGCTACGGTTCGCCGCCCCTCGCGCATTTGCAAACGCACTGCCTGTAGCCGAGCGAAAATAAACCTCCTGCCTCGCCGTCGAAAAGCAGAGGTTCTCCCCGCTTCCGAATCGTGACCCAGACTTAACGGGATACCCGGCCTGGATCCGGCGTTCCCCCCTGACCCCGCGATTACGAGGTCACGCACAATGGAAAATTACTCGAGACGGGCCCTGCTGGGCACAGGCGCCGCTTTGGGCGCCGTCGCCGCAAGCACGGCGGCTCTTGCTGCCGCCGCACCCGGCAATCCGGACCAGCCGCCGCAGGGCTTGATGAACACCAAGGACCACCCGCAAAGTGCGGTCGATCCAGGCCCGCAAAACCCTGTGCTGGCCAACCAGTTTCCCAACGTCGTCACGCCGCCGGCGACCGATGTGGGGGACTTGCCGCTGTTCTGGGCCTCGTTTAACAACGCGCCGCGCCGCATTCAGGATGGCGGCTGGGCGCGGCAGGTGACGCAGGCCGATTTCGAGATCTCGGAATCCATCAGCGGCGTGAACATGCGCCTGGATGCCGGCGGCACGCGCGAGCTGCATTGGCATCTGGCCGCAGAGTGGGGCTACATGTCCTACGGCAACTGCCGCATCACCTGCATCGATCCGCAGGGCCGTTCCTACGTGGCGGACGTGAAGGCCGGCGATTTGTGGTACTTCCCGGGCGGCTACCCGCACTCGCTGCAGGGCATAGGCGCGGACGGCTGCGAGTTCATCCTCTGCTTCGACGACGGCAAGGCCACCGAGTTCAACACGCTGCTGGTCACCGACTGGTTCGCCCACACGCCGCCGGACGTGCTGGCGGCAAATTTCGGCCTGCCCGAATCAGCGTTCAGCAAGAACTTCACCCACTCCCTATGGATCTACCAGGGCGAGGTTCCCGGGCCGCTTTCGGCCGATGCGCAAGCCATCGCCAGCGACAAGGGCGCGCCGCCCAACCCGTTCACCTATTCGCTGGCGTCCGGCCCGATCGCCAAGCAGACCAAAGGCGGCTTCGTGCAGATCGCCGACAGCCACAACTTCAAGGTGTCCTCCACCATCGCGGCCGCCTTGGTGACGGTGCATCCCGGCGGCCTGCGCGAGATGCACTGGCACCCGAACGCGGACGAGTGGCAGTACTGGATAAAGGGACGCGGCCAGATGACCGTGTTCGGCTCAGGCCCGAAGGCAGTCACCAACGATTTCGCGCCAGGAGATATCGGCTACGTAAAGCGCAGCTTCGGCCACTACATCAAGAACATCGGCAACGAGGACCTCGTCTTCCTGGAGGTGTTCAAGACTCCGACGTTCCAGGGCGTGTCTCTCTCGGATTGGCTGGCGCACAGCCCGCCGGCGATGGTGGCCGCGCACTTCAACATGTCCTTGCAAGACATCGCCAAGTTTCCGAAGGATACGCCGGATGTGATGCCGGTTTAAGCAAGCAGTCCTTTTTTTGGAAAAAAAGACCAAAAACCTTTTCTCCCTGTCGGCGGCTCACCGGGCAAATCCGCGACAGCGGAGTCGAAAGTTTTTTGCTTCTTTTTTTCAAAAAAGAAGGCCTTCCTTCCTACCTTGAACATTCGTCCCCAATCGGTAAGCTTCTCCCCGCGTGATAAAAGGGAGAAACTTCATGCCCACCATACGTACGCCGAAAACGGCGGCGTGGTCGGTGACAGCCGGGGTGGCAGGCGTCTTCGCGCTTGCACACTCCGCTTCTGCCACAAACTGCACCGATCTTGCCAACACCACCCTTGCTTTGGGCGGTTCCGCCTCAATCGTCTCAATCTCCGCCGAGAACGTCACAGGCGGCAGCTTCACCGAGCCGAGTGGCACCGTGATCACCGGGCTTCCGTCCTTCTGCCGGGTTGCCATGGTGATCTCGTCCAGCGGTAATCCCAACACGTCGCAATCCGCGGTCGAAGTCTGGCTGCCCGAGAAGACCTGGAACCGCCGCTATCTCGGCTTCGGCAACCGCGGGTGCGCCGGCGCCATAAGCTGCAGCTCGTTGCAGCTTGGCGTCACCGAAGGGTTCGCCTCGGCCAACACGGACATGGGCACCGGCATCCTGTTCAAGTGCAGCAGCCTGTTCTGCGGAGACACATCCGGCGACGGCGGCATTCCCGGCGGCCTGTATGGCGACCCGGCGGCCATACGCGATTTCGGCTACGCGTCCACCCATCTGATGACGGTGGCCGCCAAGCAGATCGTGCAGAAATTTTACGCCGATCCTGTGAAGGCCACGTATTTCGACGGCTGCTCCACCGGCGGACAGCAGGCGCTGATGGAAAGCCAGCGTTTCCCGGACGACTACGACGGCATACTGGCAGGCGCGCCGGCCCACAACCGCACCCACCTGCACATGTCCGGACCGGCGGTCTATGAAGCTACGCATTTCGCGTCCGATGCGTATCTGACGGACGCGGCCCTGGCGCTGACGCACGCGCTGGTGCTGAAGCAATGCGCCGGCAAGGATGGCGGCCTGCGCGGCGATGATTTCCTCACGCAGCCTGCAATGTGCAAGACGAACGCGCTGGTGCTGACCTGCAAGGGCACGCTCGACGAGGTGCCGTGCACAGACCCGACCGCATCGAGCTGCACCTGCCTGACGCATGACCAGGCCGAGGCGATGAACCGCGACTGGAGCGGTGCCGTCGATGATCAAGGTAACCAGCTCTACCCCGGGCCGGAGCGCGGCACGGAAGAGCCTGTCGC
The DNA here is from genome assembly GCA_964244695.1 of uncultured Acetobacteraceae bacterium. GTDB lineage: Bacteria > Pseudomonadota > Alphaproteobacteria > Acetobacterales > Acetobacteraceae > BOG-908. The sequence continues at coordinate 1,476 of CAXTJZ010000187.1, read as the reverse complement.
CCTCTCCGCCGCAAACGGCTACGCGGGTAACCTTGGCCTGCCCTTACAGCAGGCGCTCCCCACGCCGGCCTTCGACAGCCTGATGAACTGGGCACTCGGCCCGCATTGGGTCTGGCAGGAACTGTTCGCCACGCCCTCCAAGCTGGAGCCGGAACTGGCCAGCGAGATCGCGCTGATCGACAACACGCCGGTGGGTGGCGAGACGTTTGCGCAAGTGCTGAACGCCAACAGCACGGACCTGTCCGCGATGGCGGGCAAGGGCCACAAAATCCTGATGTATCAGGGCTACACGGACCCGCTCATCCCGAGCGCCACCTCGATCGACTACTACAACGCGGTGGCCGCGGCGGACCCGAACGTGCAGAACTACCTGCGCCTGTTCCTGGCACCCGGCGTGTGGCATTGCGGCGGCGGACCAGGCCCAAACGCGTTCGGCAACCTGTCCAGCACGCAGCCGCCAAAGCCGCTCGACCGCACGGACGACGTTCTGGGCGCGCTGATCGACTGGGTTGAGCAGGGGATTGCGCCGACGTCTGTGATCGCGACGAAATACGTCAACGACGATCAGAGCTCCGGCGTGGCGTTCCGGCGTCCGCTGTGCCTCTATCCGGCGCACAGCGCGTATGTCAGCGGCGATAAGAGAAGCTACCTTAGCTACCAGTGCGTGTCTGGGGCGCCGGTAACCAACCAGGGGTTCTCGCCTAAGTATGGGCCGTAAGAAAGGCCTTCTTTTTTGAAAAAAAGAAGCAAAAAACTTTTGCTCCTGGCGCCTGCGTGAAGGCCCGCTCTGGTTCTGCAAGCTAGAAGCTTGCAGAACCAGAGCGGGCGTTCCTGCAGGCGGGGAAGTAAAAGTTTTTTGGTCCTTTTTTTCAAAAAAGGACTGCTTGCTTGCCTTACGCCGTCTTATCCGCAGCAACACCCAAAGCCGCCTGAGCCGCAGCCAGCCGAGCCACCGGCACGCGATAAGGCGAGCAGCTTACATAATCCAGCCCGATCTCCTCGCAGAAGGCGATGCTCGCCGGATCGCCGCCATGCTCGCCGCAGATGCCGAGCTTCAGGCTGTTCTTCGTGGCGCGGCCGCGTTCCGTGGCGATGCGCACGAGCGCGCCCACGCCTTCGATGTCCAGCGACACGAACGGATCTTTCGGCAGGATGCCGGCTTCCACGTAATGCGGCAGGAACTTCCCGGCGTCGTCGCGTGACAGGCCGAAGGTCGTCTGCGTCAGGTCGTTGGTGCCGAAGCTGAAGAAATCGGCGACTTCGGCGATCTTGTCGGCCGTGAGGGCGGCGCGCGGCAGTTCGATCATGGTGCCCACCGAGTACTCGATCGTCTTGCCTGCTTTCTCGAGTACTTCCCTGGCCACGTGTTCCACCTGCGCGCGGGTGATTTCCAGTTCGCGCCTGGTGCCCACCAGCGGGATAATGATCTCTGGCACCACCGGCTGCCCGGTCTCCTCGGCAATCTGCAACGCGGCT
>CAXTJZ010000186.1:0-7947 GCA_964244695.1 uncultured Acetobacteraceae bacterium | reverse complement strand
GCCGCCAGCGCCCTGCAGGGCCAGGCCGCCGACCCGAAGCACGACCGCAGCTTCGAGGTGATGGCGGGCGCCGCCGGCCGGTTGCTCGCCCAGCCGAACGGTCCGCGCATCGCCGTGCTGGAGATCGGTGGTTGGGACACCCATGCCGGTCAGGACAAGCGTATCGAAACCGCCCTGGGCCAGCTGGATGCCGGGCTTGCCGGGCTTAAAGCCGGGCTGGGTGATGCCTGGAGCAAGACGGTGGTGCTGGCGGTGACCGAGTTCGGCCGCACCGCCCACGTGAACGGCACAGGAGGCACGGACCACGGCACGGGCGGCGTGGCGCTGCTGGTTGGCGGCGCGGTGGCCGGCGGCCGTGTGCGCGCGGACTGGCCCGGCCTGGGCGCCGGTCGCCTGTTCGAGGACCGCGACCTGGCGCCGACGACGGACGTGCGCAGCCTGATCAAGGGCGTGCTTGTCGATCACATGCGCATGCAGCAGGGGGCGATGGGTCGGGTGCTGCCTGGGAGCGGGGACGCTTCGGCTATGAGCGGGTTGATTCGCGCCTAAGAGAGCAAAGCTTTCTTCTTTGAAGAAGCAAAAACTTTTGACTCCGCTGTCGCGGGCCTGCCGGGTTGGCCGCCGACAGGGAGTAAAAGTTTTTTGCTTCTTTTTTTCAAAAAAGAAGGCCTTGCTTCCTACCTAATTTGGAACCGAATCGGCAAACTCTTAGGCCCGCTGACGAAGTTCGAAGCCGTCAACGTAGGCTCCCCGGTAAACGAGACCGACTCAAGCCGCGGCAGCAGCTCCTCGAACAGGATGCGCATCTCCATCTTCGCCATGTGCTGCCCAAGGCAAAGATGCGGCCCGTAGCCGAACCCCACATGCGGGTTTGGATCGCGGTCGACGCGGAACTGGTCCGCGGCTTCGAACACCGCTTCGTCGCGGTTGCCTGAGAGATAGCACAGCATCAGCCAGTCGCCCTTGGCGATATGCCGGCCGTGCAGCTCGGTATCCGAGGCGGCGCTGCGCATGAAGTGCTTCACCGGCGTGGTCCAGCGTACCGCCTCTTCCACGAGGCCGGGGATCAGTGCCGGGTTCTGCTTCAGCTTGGCAAATTCTCCCGGGTTTTCGCACAGCGCCCATAGCGCTCCGGCGGTGCTGGAGCTCGTCGTGTCGTGGCCGGCCGCGGCGATGATCGTGTAGTAGCTCATCGCCTCGAAATCCGAGATCGGCGCGCCGTCCACCTGGCTGTTGGCGATGACCGTGGAGACGTCGTCTCGCGGGTTGGCGCGCCGGTCCGCCGTCACCCGGCCGAAATAGGCGGAGAAATCCATGAACACTTCGGCCAGTTGCTGCACGGCCGCGACCGGGTCGGACAAGCCGCCTTCCGCGCGGGCGAGATCGGGATCCTGGTTACCGAAGAGCTGTTGCGTCAGCTTCAGCATGCGCGGCTCGTCCTCCGCCGGCAGTCCGAGTATCAGCATGATCACGCGCAGCGGATACAGCGCCGCCACATCGGCCGCGAAATCACAGGTGCCACCACGCGCGGCCATCTCGTCCACCGCCTGCCGCGCCAGCGCGCGTATCTGCGGCTCCAGACGCTTCAATTGCCCAGGCATGAACCAGCTTTGCGTCAGCCGCCGGTATTTCAGGTGGTCCGGATCGTCCATGTGCACTAGCGTGCGTATCAGATGCGGCCCGCCTGTCAGCTCGCGCACACGCTTCACGCCGGCGCGGTCGGCCAATATCGTCTGGCGTTCGCCGCTGCGGAACAAGGCCTTGTCGCGGCCCACCTGCATGATGTCGGCATGCCTGGTGATGGCCCAGAACGGATCGAAGTTCTCCGTCTCGATCAGGCTGACCGGATCATGCGCGCGCAGCCAGGCGAAATCGGCCAGCAGCGTGGCAGGCGCCGCGTAGGATTTCGGGCTGGTGATGCTGCGGGAGATCGTGTCCGGCCTTGGAAAATACGTGTCCATGTTGCTCCTTATGTTTTCTCAACCATCATGCTGGGAGATAGAACCTAACCAGCTACTACGCTTTTACATTGCACAATCTTCTTGGGTCGAAACATCATCAGAGCTGTCGAACTCAGCGCAAACCAAGGCCGGCGTATTCTCTTGGTGTTCTTGGCGGTTCATCTTACTTGCTTGCCTTAGGAGACATCCGCTCTCAAAAGCGACAAAGATGCCAAAACCATATCCTCAACGAAACCCATATACCGGTCCGAAAAGTCCGGCGCCGGCGCGACGCCTATACTGAGCCGCAACATCCGTTCGCTGTGCATGAACTGATCACACGCCCCCACTGCTGCCAGATAAAACAACATCGGATCCACTTGCCGGAACTCGCCCCTGCGCGCGCCATCCTCCAAGATCGTGCGCTGGCACTCCATCACTGGCCTTACGAACACGTCATGGATTTCTGACACCGCCGCCTGATCCGCGCCCGTCAGCATCGCATGCAGCAATCGGTTGAGGTAGGGCGAGCGGCGGTAGGCCCGCATGATGCCGCGCAAATGCAGACGCATCTTCTGCGCCGCACTCACCCGCATCGCCAACAGCGCCTGCATCTCCTGTAGCGCCCGCTCCGCATCGCGCCGCAGCAATGCGCGCAACAACCCGGATTTGCCGCCGAAGTAATATTTGACCAGCGCCGCATTGAGCCCCGCCTGCCCCGCAATGTCGGACAACGAGATGTCGATCGTCTCACGCGCGATGATCAGCGACGCCGCCGCTTCCAGCAGACGCGCGCGGGCGCCCGTCCCCTCTTCCGCGCGCGCCGCTGCCCCGCTCAACGCGCCGTCATCCGTATGGCCCCATCCAGCCGTACTTGCGTGCCGTTGAAATATCCATTCTCCACCATCTCCAGAACCAGCCGCGCAAACTCTTCGGGTGCGCCAAGACGCTTCGGGAACGGCACACTGGCGGAAAGCGCGTCCTTTACCTGATCCGGCAAACCCTGCAGCAGCGGCGTGTTGAACAGCCCAGGCAGGATGGTGTTAATCCTGATCCCCTCGCCCATCAGATCGCGCGCGATCGGCAGCGTCATTCCCGCCACCGCCGCCTTGGACGCGGAATAGGCCGCCTGCCCGATCTGCCCGTCCTCCGCCGCCACGGAAGCCGTGTTCACGATCACGCCACGCTCCCCATCCACCCCCGAATCCAAAGACATCATCCCCGCCGCCGAAAGCGCCACGCACCTGAACGTGCCAACCAAGTTGATCTGAATGATCCGGTTGAAATCAGCCGCCGAAAAAGACCTGATCTCGCCTGTCTTCCTGTCGCGCGACGCGGTTTTGATCGCCACACCCGTGCCGGCGCAATTCACCAATACCCGCTCCTGCCCCAACGCCGCCCTGGCCCTGGCAAACCCCGCCTGCACGTCCTCGTCGGACGTCACGTCCACCCGGCAGAACACGCCGCCCAGCTCGCTCGCCAGCGCCTCGCCGGCTTGCGCGTTGAAATCGAAGATCGCGACCCGAGCGCCGCGTTCCGCCAGCTTGCGAGCTGTGGCCGCGCCCAGGCCGGATGCGCCGCCTGTTACCACGGCTGTTACGTTTTCGATATTCATTAGAGGAAGGCTCCAAAGGAAGGAAGCAAGGCCTTCTTTTTTGAAAAAAAGAAGCAAAAAACTTTTTTCCCGTTTCCCTGCATCAGCCAGCGCAGGTCAAACGACGATTGCGGATGCGTCAGCAGCGACAGGAGTAGAAGTTTTTTGCTTCTGTTTTTCAAAAAGGCCTTGCTTCCTTTCCTAAACCGGCAGGTCGGAAAACGCCGCGTCCCGGTCAACACGAATGTCCCCGGGCAAGCCCAACACCCGCTCCGCAATGATGTTCTTCAATATCTCGTCTGTCCCGCCAGCAATCCGCCCCGCCGGTGAATACAGCAGCGCATCCTGGAACATCGCGCGCATCGGCGCCGTCTCCGGATCAGACACCATCCCCGCACTGTCCATCAGATCAAGCGCGAACATCGCGATCTCCTGTATCTTTACCGCGCTCACCGCCTTGTAGATCGACGATTCCGGCCCAGGCATCTGCCCTCGGGAAAGCGCCGTCAGCGTACGCATCTTCGTATATTCCAGACCCTTGCTCTGCACGTACCAGTCCGCCAGTTTGTCACGTACGTTCGCGTCCTGTGTCGCCGGCAGGCCATCCATCTTCAGCCCGCGCGCCAGCTCGAACAACTCGGTGAAATCGGGCCCGGGCAAGGAACCGATCGCAAGCCGCTCGTGCATCAGCGTCGTCAGCGCCACCTTCCAGCCTTCGCCCGCCGCACCCAGGCGCTGCGCGTCAGGAATACGCACGTCCGTGAAGAACACCTCGTTGAAATTGCTGGTTCCCGAGATCTGCCGTATGCGACGCACCTCCACGCCGGGCGAGCGCATGTCCAGGAAGAACATCGTCAGCCCGCGGTGCTTCGGCGCGCCCGCATCGCTCCGTGTCAGCAAAAGGCCGAAATCGGAAAAATGCGCGCCGCTGGTCCATATCTTCTGGCCGTTGATCAGCCAGTCATCGCCGTCCCGCTCCGCCCGCATGCGCAGGCCCGCCACGTCCGATCCCGCACTCGGCTCGGAGAACAGCTGGCACCAGATCTCTTCACCACGCAGCGCCGGCCCCACATAGCGCTCCGAGACCTCAGGCCGCGCATAAGCCATGAGCGTGGGTATGCACATGCCAAGCCCTATCTCGAACACATGCTGGGGCACGTCGTATCTGGCTTCTTCCTGCGCGTATATCACGTGCTGCATTGGCGTGCCGCCACGCCCGCCAAACCGCTTCGGCCAGGTGATGCCTGCAAATCCCGCACCCGCCCGCTTGGCCTGCCAGGCGCGCGCGCCGGCAACATGCGTGTCGTCCACAGGGCCTTCGCCGGCGCGTCCGTTCAGCCGGGTTGCGTTTGCTTCTAGGAAGCGCACCACTTCTGCGCGAAAGGTGGCTTCTTCTGGCGTGTCTGAGAAATCCATTTGGGCAATATCCTGAGGAAGGAAGAAAGGCCTTCTTTTTTGAAAAAAAGAAGCAAAAAACTTTTGCTACTTCGCTTGCATTACGACGTGCGCTGATCCTGCTAGTGCGCGTGCTTGCAGGACCAAAGCGGGCCGCGGTACAGGCGAGGCAGTAAAAGTTTTTTGCTTCTTTTTTTCAAAAAAGAAGGCCTTCCTTCGTCAAGCCGCATTGCGAAACTCCAAAGCTCCGACAAGCCGATTCTTCCAGAACGGCGCCGCACCTATAACCAAGGCCAGATGCCGCGCCCGCCGGTAAAACAGATGGCAATCCGCCTCCCAGGTGAACCCCATGCCACCATGCACCTGGATGTTCTCCGCACTCGCCAGGTTGAACGCCTGCGTCGCGGCCACGCGCGCCGCCGCCGCCGCCTCCGTCAGATCCGCCGCCCCCACCTGCAACGCATACGCTCCGTAATACGCATTGGAACGCGCCAGCTCGATGGCGATGTAGCACTCCGCAAGCTTGTGCTTGATCGCCTGAAAAGACCCGATCTGCCGGCCAAAGGCACGGCGCTGCAGCGCATAATCGCGCGCCATCTCCAGGCACGCCTGCGCGCCACCCACCTGCTCGAAGGCGAACAGCACGGCCGCGCGGTCCAGCACATTCGTCACGGCGGACCAGCCGGCCGCCCCGGGCAGGCGTTCGGCCGCGGCGCCATCGAACACCAGCTCGGCCGCATCGCGGCTAGGATCGATCGTCTCCAGCCGGCTACGCGTCACGCCAGGCGCGTCCAGCTCCACAACGCACAGCGCCCCGCGCGCCGCCACCACCACCAGCCCAGCCACCCCGCCATCCACCACCGGCCGCTTGGCGCCATACAGCTTCCCGTCACGCCACGTGGTGGCCAGCGTGTCCTCGGACGGCGCACCAGGCCCCTCGGCCAACGCGAAACAGCCGATCAGCGAGCCATCCGCCAGGCGCGGCAGCCAACGCCGCTTCTGCGCCGCGTCGCCAAACAGCAGCACGGCCTGAGAGGCTAGATATGCGCTGGAGGCGAACGGGATGGCCGCAAGGCTGCGTCCCACCTCCTCGGCAATCACGCACAGCCCTTCCTCTCCGAGCCCTATGCCGCCGTACTCCTCAGGTATTGCGGCGCCAAGCCAGCCAAGCTCGGCCACCCTGCCCCAAAGCGCCTGGTCAAAGCCGCTCCTCCGCTCCAGCGCCCGCCTGGCCGAGCCCGAGGCATGGCTGCGCAAGAAGCTTTGCGCCTGGCTGCGCACCTCAGCCAACTCCTGCGAAAAATCGAAGTTCACCCGGCGCTCCAGCTTGTTCAACCAATTAATTAAACCGGCTGCGGGCAAAAATCCATGGCTTCTGGCGTAACTACCGTTCCCACGTCAGCGTGCTGGAGGCCGCATCATCCTATTCGCCGTTCACAGCGCACCCGCTGGGTGGTCAGCACGCATGGTAACTCCACCTAGTCGTGCTGCAGATCACCGTCGTCACCGCGCCGTTAGGCTCAAAGCTGGCTAGCCCCAAATATTACTGCCGAACCGACTGCCCGATCTGCCTGACGCAGCCCATGAGCAGACTGAAAGCGCCAGACGCTGCACCTCGCCATCTCCCGTCCGGGCTGTTGCCGTTCCACGACGAACGGGGCTTCCCAGGCCAGCTTGCCGGCGGTGCGGCCACGTCGCCGTGCTTGTTGGAAGCAGAGCGCAGCCAAGCAGAGTGCCGCCGGCAGCATCATGCGCGCGCGACTCCACGCTTGACCGTCAATCCGGCCCAAAGCAGGGCGAGCACCACGCCCACCAGGGTGGCAACGCCAACCCAGTCCGCCAACCTGGCCCAGAGCGGCTTTGCGAAGCTCCAGGGCCGGTAATCGACGAACGCACTGGCCACGTCGGCGTAGGCGGCCGGGAACGCCGAGCCGGGCTGGCAGGAATTGGCCTCAGGAAACACGTAGCACGCCGGATTCACCAGGTTGAGGCGGTTGCCCTGCGCCGATGCCACCGTGTCGAACACGCCGCCGGGGTGCAAAACGCCTTTAGGCAGCTTCTCCAACCGGTAGCCGAACAACGGCTCGTAGCACATAATCTGGGACACGCCCCGGGTCAGGCCGTCTTGTCCCGCCAGAGACACGACTGGTTTGAAGCCGGCATCTGCCGACAGGACCAGGCCGGTTATCGGCGGCACGCGCGCACCGGCGCGCGCGGCCGAAAAGCCCGCTTCGATATCGGACGGGTCATAGATGCCTATGCCACGCGGGCCGTAGACACTCCTGTCCGGCAACGCCACCATCAACGCGGTCGCCAGAACACCGGCGCCTGTGACAGCCCACGTGCCCCCCGACCAGATCGGCAGCCGCCCTGCCAGCCGGTCCAGCGCCATGGCGCCTCCCAGGCAAGCTGGAAGCATGAAAGCGGCAAACCAGCGCAGCAGGCTGCTGCTGCTGCCGATGACGGGCAAAGATTTCAGGAAAGGCGTCCAGACTGGCAGAAGCGTGTTCAACGCCAAGGGCAAGGCCAGCAGCAATGTCAAGCCGTACCAAAGCAGCCGCCCGCGCAGCGGCATCGCCGGTAGCCGCGCATCCTGCCCATGCAACGCGGTCCAGGCCCAGGCCGCCATCAACACCAGCGGCAACGGCCCTACCCGGTAATCGAACTCGTGCACCTCCAGCGCCAGCGCGGAGTTGGTCAGGGCAGCGGACATGCCCTCGGACGGCCACAGGAACACGCCGCGCATCGCAACCCAGGCTGTCTCGGCGAAATTGGTGAAGCCCGGCAGCGGATAGCTGTCCCTCGGCACATGTTCCAGCAGGGACGCGACTGCCGCCAATTTGCCGGCGCATAGCAACAGCCCCAAGGCCGTGCCGGCTGCCAGCAACAGAATACTCGTCCGTATGCCGCCCACCGCCAGAGCGTAGATGAAGCAGACGATCAGCAAGGACAGCATCATTCCCGGCAGCAGCACCGCCGTCCCGGCCTGCAAACATGCTGCAAGCAGCACGGCTAGGC
>CAXTJZ010000185.1:0-7992 GCA_964244695.1 uncultured Acetobacteraceae bacterium | reverse complement strand
GTCCGCGACAGCGGAGTCAAAAGTTTTTTGCTTCTTTTTTCAAAAAAGAAGGCCTTCCTTCATCACTGAAACGGAAAATACCGAAAGCTAAAAAATACCATGTTGCTATCCGTCTTGGGCGTAGGCCCGATCCCCTGGAAGATGTAGCGCCTCGTGTAAGAATATTGCGTGCCCACCTGCACCGTTCCGTAATCACCATGCACCAGTCTGTACCAGGCGCCCGCCGTGCCCTGTACAACGCCGGACGTGTTGCCGACGCAGGTGGCGGCCGGTGAGTCCTCGATGCTGCAGCCCGCGTTGTCGTAGAGCGGGTTGCCGTAGCCGTAGGCGGTCAGCTTGCCTTTGCTCACCGCGTCCGAGTAGCGCGCCGAGACTTGGTCGGTGCCGAGATAGGCGTAGAGGTCCATCTGCGGCACCGGATGGCCGATGAGGCCGACCAAAGCTTCCCAGCCGGGCAGGGGGTTCGGGCGGCCGGTCGCGGTGAGGGTCGAGTCGGGAAGCTGTGTCGGGTCGTAGCGGCTGATGGCGCGGCCGGCCAGCCCGCTGACCTGGAAGTCGAGCAGCTTCGGTATGATTTTTATCAACGCCGCCGCGCCGCCGCCGCCGCCGACCTGGGTGTTGTTCTGGCCTGTGCCGAGTTGGCTGACCCGGTCGTTGAACACGCGGCCGATGCCGAACGCCTCGAGGTGCGCCCGGTCGTAATCGGCGGTGCCCTTGATGATGACGTCGGGCGCGAAGTTGTTGGAATACAGCGGCGATCCGTTGGTGGTGCTGGTCGGGTTGGCCGCGACCGAGGACACCGTGGTGTTGCCGTCCACGCCGGTGCCGGGGTTGTTGATATTTATGGTGCTGCCGGGCACGACGGGCGTGGTGCCGCCGTACGTGGTCTCCGGGTTCTCCACCGAAAGCGCCAGGCGGTATTGGTTGTTCAGGAAGCCTTTCGTCAGGCGTATCTGCGCCTGGCGCGCGTAGGTGAAGCCGGGCACGTAGTTGGGGTCGATCGTCTGCGGCGGGTTCACGTTGAGCGGGTCCGTGCCTACCCGGTTCATCGTGAGCAAGGACCAGGCTTGGCCTGCGAGTACCTCGAAACCCCAGTCACTGCGATGATAAGCGACCCAGCCTTCGCGTAAGCGCGGGTTGTAGCTGCTGCTTTCGTTCTGGTTCGCGGTGGGCGCCGCGCCCTGGAAGTCCAGCGCGAGATAGGCGCGCAGGTTAGTGACCTCATCGGGGTCAGCGGCGACAAGGCCGGTGATCCGGCTCGTGCGTGCGCTGAACACAAGCTCGCCCTCCCGGTGAAGCGGGCTGTTCGCCAGCGGGATGCCAGTGGTGAAGTTGGACTGGATGTCGTCCACGTCGTTGCGTGTGCGGTAGACCGAGTCGCCGGTGAGGTAGCCACCGAGCTGGATGGTGACGGCGCCGACCTGGAACGTGCCCTGCTTGGCCGGTTTCGGCGTCTCGACCTTTGTCAGCACGAGAGCGCCCGGCGGTGCGCCGGGGGCGGCGGGCAGCAGCGCATAGCCGGCCGGAATTTGCGGCACCACCGGGGCGGGCTGGCTGGCCGGCGGTGTCGCTGGCACCTGGCGCGCCGCGCGCAGCCGCTCCGCGCTCTGCTCGTTCTGCTGCTTCACCCGGCGCAACTCTGCCTTCAGCACCTGGATCTGCTTCTGCACCGCGTCCAGCTGCGTCTGGCTGATTTGGGCATGGGCCTGGCTGCCGGCCAAAGCGGTGGCGGCAAGGATGGTCCATTTTAGGCGGTGGGTGACGAGTCCTGCGCGCATGCGTGATTTCCCCACTCTTTCCGGCTTCGCAAGCAGGTAAAGCATGGTGAAAGCCTAGCGGACAAGTAGGATACAGCGTGCCGGGGTATGAGATTGAGCGGGTGTTGCGGATGTGCCGCTAAAGTAAGGAAGCAAGCAGTCCTTTTTTGAAAAAAGACCAAAAAACTTTTTTACGCCGCTGTCGCGAAACCTTTCCGGCGAGTCCGCGACAGCGGAGTCAAAAGTTTTTTGCTTCTTTTTTTCAAAAAAGAAGGCCTTGCTTCCTTAACTTCCAGGCGCCTGAAACAACTCAGGCGTCATAACCGGAGATGTATTAATCCCGGACAGGTTCAGCTGAAGCGTATGCCGATACGGATCCGTAAGGGCCACACCCAATAGTCGCAGCGGATGATCGGCCATCTCCAACGTCAGGCTGCCCTGCGTGGCGGCACCGGTCTTGCTGAGCGTGATCGTCAGACCGTTACCCTGGTGTTGCAGGCTGTCCACGGTCACCGGGCCGTCCAGCTGGATCTGTGGGGCGAGCAGGATGCCAAGCGGGGTGCGTGACAGCGGCTGGGTGGTGACCGCGCCGTTGCTGCGGTCCAGGATGCGGACGCGGCCGCCGGTGACCACCATCACGCGCGAGGCCGGGCCTTCGTAGTCGAGCCGGAGGTGGCCGGGGCGGTCCAGCCAGACCAGGCCGGCGCCCTGGCCGAGTGCGCCGGTTTGAACGAAATGCGCCTCGAATCGCGGGATCGCGTTGAGATAGGCGGCGACTCTAGTGATGTCGGCCTGGTCCTGGTTGGAGAGGACGGGCGCGGTTTTTACCATGCAGCCGGACGCGGCAAGGCAGGCGGCCAGCCAGGCGAGGCGCCTCATGTCGTGTGTTCCTTGGCAAAGGCGGCGGCGGCGCCGAACAGACCCGGCTGCGGGTGGGTGATGAGCTTGACCGGAACGCGGGCGAGCATGGCTTGCATCCGGCCTTTGGCAGTGAAGCGGGCGGCGAAGCCGGATTGCGGCAGTTTGTCGGCCAGGCGCGCGCCCAGGCCGCCGGCGATGACCATGCCGTGTGCACCTTGCGCGAGTGCTATGTCTCCGCAAACGCTGCCGAGGCACTGGCAGAACCGGTCGAATGCCGCGGCAGCCAGGCGGTCCGTGCCGGCTAGCGCGGCCCGCCATAGATCCTTCGGGTCCTGCTCGGCCGCCGGCTCGCCCGCCATTTCGGCCAGATGAGCATATATGTTTGCCAGGCCAGGGCCGGACACGATGCGTTCTACGGAGACACGGCCGTAGCGTTTGCGCAGCTTGGCCAGAAGCGCGTCCTCCAGCTGGTCGAGCGGCGACCAGTCTATGTGGCCGCCCTCGGTCTCCATTACCGCGTAGCCGGTATTGCTGCGCAGCACGTGGGCCACGCCCAAGCCGGTGCCAGGCCCGACCACGCCGATCACGCCGGTCACGGGAAGCGGCGCGTCAGGACCGGCCACGTGCTCCAGATACGTCTCCGGAAGCTGGGCCACGGCGTGGCTGACCGCACCGAAATCGTTGATGAGCGTCAGCTTCTCGACCCCGAGTTCCTGGGCGAGGGTGGCGGGACGCAGGATCCAGGTGCTGTTGGTCAGCTTCAGCGTCTCGCCGGAGATGGGTGAGGCGATGGCGAGCGAGGCCGCGCGCGGTAGCGCCTGGCCGGCTTGGGCCGCGTAGGCCGCCCGTGCCTCGACGATGCCGGGGTAGTCGTTTGTCTGAAGTGTCACCGGCTCACCGACGGCCAGCACCCGCCCGGCAGAGACAGACGCGCGCGCGAACCGCACATGCGTCCCGCCAAGATCCACGCACAGTAAGTCCACCTAACCGCCCTCTCCAGCCGCCTGGCCTGCTTTACGGCAGGCGCCGCGAAGCCGCCAGAACCGCCACGGTTGCGCCCGCAGGTCAGATGCCGGTATGACGGCTCGACGTCGGATGGCGTAAAGACCATTTGGGGGGAGATACGGATGCGCATGTCGGCTTTGGCCGTCTGGTGCCTGCTGGCTACGAGCGCGGCTGCCGCGCCGGCGGACCAGGAGCTGGCAGGTCCTTCGCGGCCCGCCTCCGACGGTCAGCCAACCATGCGCCCTGCCATTGCCGAGCACCCTGCTGATGCCGCGCCGGCCATACTGTTCGCGCCCGGGTCAGCGCGCCTGACACCGAGTGCGACGCGCCTGCTGGACGGGCTCAGCCGTATGCTGGCGGAGGATCGGGTTCGGCTGGAGAGCCATGCTGGCCGGGACCGCGACCTGGCCGCCAGGCGCACGGGCGCGGTGGTGGCCTATCTGGAGCAGAATTGCGGCGTGCTGGCGGAGCGGGTGCGGGTGGTGACAGCCGCCGGGGCGGATGATCGGCGGGTTTGGGTGCAGGATTTGGGGCAGTAGAAGAAGCAAATTCGTCCGCTGGCGCTGTCCGGACGGCTGAAGCGTAAGTCTCAGCCAGACGCGCTCAACGGAGACAAGAGTTTTTTGGTCCTCTTTTAAAAGGACTGCTTCCTACCTGTGCCGCCCTAGGGCCCGTACATCCAGCTAGGGTGCGCCTGCTCCGGATGATTGTTGCCGTAGGTCAGCGCCTGCCAAAGCTGCAGGTGCATCATCTCCAGATGTCCGCGGACCTGATCCGGCGACAGCCCGCCAGTCAGGATGTCTGCGGTAGCGTAGGTGACCACGGAAGACCCGTTGCACAGCGCGCCCGTCAGCGTCGCATACGCACCCTGTTGCCGTGCCGGGGTGAATGCGCCTGGGTCACTGCATAGCCCGGCAATCGGCGGCAGGTTGGCGGCGTTGACGAAGAGCTCCACCCGGCGGGGCTGCGCGTCATCCTTGTACAGCGCCTCCAGCTGCGCCTGGGAGAGTCGCGGCGTGGCACCGTACACGTGAACGGGCAGCGTCCAGTAGTCCAGCCATTGCGGCGGCCGATTCTTGGACGGGTTCTCGCTGGAGATGATGCTGGTCGTGGTGCACCCGGCCAGGGCGGTTGTGGCGAGGAAGAGAAGGAGGTTTCGCATTCGTGACTTCCCGATTTGCGGCTTCCGGGAAGGTAGGAGGCGGTTCGCTTTATAGGAGCTGCTGACGGCGTGTCGCCTCCTTTGGTGAAGGCAAGCAAGGCCTTCTTTTTCGAGAAAAAGAAGCAAAAAGCTTTTGCGCGCGCTGTCGCGGAACGTTGAAGCGCGCCTTTTGATAGACGAAAGCCCGGCACATGGCCGGGCTTTGTCGCTTACCGTCAGGCGGCCTCTGTCAGGTGAACGGATACCAGCGGAAGCTGAAGAAGACCATGTTCTCGTCGGTCTTCGGCGTCTTGCCGATGCCCTGGAGCAGATAGCGGCGTGTGTAGGAATACTGCGTGCCGATCTGCATCTTCCCGTAGGGGCCCTGGATGAACTTGTACCAGCCGCCGAAATTGATCTGGCCGTCGCCGGACGTGGCAGGCGCACAGGCTGCGGGCGTGTCGGAAAGCTCGGTCTCGCAGCTCGTGTTGTTGATCAGCGTGCTGCCGTAGCCGGCCAGGGTTTTCAGCTTGCCATCGACCACGCCCTGATCGTAGCGGGCACTGACATGCTCCACACCGACATAGGAGTAGAGGTCGATCTGCGGGTCGGGATGGCCCACGATGCCGAGGAGCGCGCTGTAGCCGGGCAGGGGAACGGGCTTGCCCTGGTAGTTGTAGGTCGAGTCGGCAAGCTGCGAGGTGCCGTACCGGCCGACGCCTTCGCCGACGAGGCCGCTCAACTGGACCTCCAGCATCTTGGGGATGACCTTCACGATTGCGCCGCCACCGACGCCACCGCCGATCTGGGTGTTGTTCTGGCCGGTGCCGAGCTGGCTGGGGCGGTCGTTGAACACGCGGCCCAGGCCGTAGGCCTCCACGTGGGCGATGTCGAAGTCGGCAGCGGCCTTCAGGATTACGTCAGGCGCGAAGTTGTTGGAATAGGCAGGCGAGCCGGCGACGGAAGAGGCGGCCGCACCGGCAGCCACGGCCGGCACGCTGCCCACTGTAGTGTTGCCGTCCACGCCAGTGCCGGGATTTGTCTGGTTGATGGAAGTACCCTCAATCGTCGGCGCAGTGCCGCTGACGATCGTCTCGGGATTCTCGACGGACAGGGCGAGCCAGAACTGGTCCTGTGCAAAGCTCTTGGCGACGCGGAACTGCGCCTGGCGGGCCCAATTGAAGCCCACGACATATTGCGGATCTATCTGCAACGGCACTTGCAGGGCGGTAGGGTCGATGCCCTTGCTGTTCAGGTTCGCCAGCGTCCAGCTCTGGCCGGCCAGAGCGTAGAAGCCCCAATCGCTGCGGGCGTAGGTGATCCAGGCTTCGCGTATGCGCGGGTTGAAGCTGCTGCTCTCGTTGTAGTTGGCGGTCGGCGCGGCGCTAAGGAAGTCCACGGCGAGGTACCCCTGGAGCTTGGTGACCTCGTCAGGCGAGGCCGTCATGCTCGCAGTCACGCGGCTCTGGCGGGCGCTGAAACCCGACTCGCTCTCGTGATAAAGCGGGCTCTCGCGCAGCGGTATGGCCGAGTTGAAGTTCGACGTGAGGTCAGTGACCTCGTTGCGAGACCGGTAGTAGCTGGCACCTTCGAAGAAGCCGCCGAGCTGGACGTTGACGGCGCCGACCTGGAATGACCCCTTCGGCAGTGCTGCCGGCTGCTCCACCTTGACCAGCGACAGCGAGCCGCCGGCGGTGCCCGGCACCGAGGGGACCAGCGCGTAGCCGGCCGGGATCTGCGGGGTGATGGGCGCGGGCTGGTTGGCGGCGGGCGGCGCCACGTAGGCCTGGCTGCTGCTGCCGCGCGCGTTGCGCAGCTCGCGGTTCCGTTCCGCCATCTCGGACTTCATGTGGCGCAGTTCGGCCTGCAACGCCTGTATCTGCTTCTCGATGGACCCGAGCTGGGCGGTGCCGTCCTGGGCATAGGCCTTGCCGGTGAGTGTGCCGGTCGTCGCGAGGGCGGATGCGATCATGAGGGTCGAGCGGAAGAGGCGCAGGCCCATTGGATTCTCCAATTGTTTCGCCGCGCTTTTGGCGGCCCGAGCAACATACTGGCAGGCCAGGGAATTGCGATGACAGAACGATGACACTAACCGAAGTAAGGTATTGTTGCGGCATGGTGTGTCTGGCCGGGCACAGGACTGTCGGGAGCCGGACCGAATTACCATGATATAATCGCCAGGTCGGGTGCATACCCCCAGCGGGCGCGCTACAAGCGCTGGGCCGCCTAGCCGGCAGGGAGATGTCCGCCGTTGATCGGTATCGTCAAAATCGCCCTTAGCCGGCCCTACACCTTCGTGGTGATGGCGCTGCTGATCCTGATTTTCGGCGTCCTCTCCGCCCTTCGGACGGCAACAGACATTCTGCCCAACATCGGCATTCCGGTCGTGGCGGCAGTATGGTCCTATAACGGCCTGTCGCCGGACGACATGTCCGGCCGGGTCGTCTACTATTACGAGCGGACGCTGAGCAGCTCGGTCAACGACATCCAGCACATCGAGAGCCAGTCGATGTTCGGCTACGGCGTGGTGAAGATCTTCTTCCAGCCGAGCGTCAACATAAACGCCGCCCTCGCCCAGGTGGGCGCCGCCTCACAGACCGTGCTCAAGGCGCTGCCTCCAGGCATCAACCCGCCGCAGGTGCTCTCGTTCAGCGCCTCCAGCGTGCCGATACTTCAGCTGGCGCTGTCCAGCAAAACCCTGTCGCAGGCGCGCCTGTTCGACTACGGGCAGAACTTCATACGCCCGCAGCTGGCCACGGTGGCGGGCTCCGCCATCCCGTCCCCCTACGGCGGCAAGGTGCGCCAGATCCAGATCGACCTGGACCAGCACGCGCTGCAGGCGCGCGGCCTGTCCGCACAGGACGTGGTGGTCGCCCTCTCCGAGCAGAACCTGGTGACCCCCGTGGGCACCCAGAAGAACGGCATGTTCGAGTGGAACGTCTCGCTCAACGACGCGCCGGCCGAGTTCTCCGAGCTCGAGGACCTGCCGATCAAGACGGTGAACGGCACGGTGGTGACGATGCGCGACGTGGCGCACGTGCGCGACGGCTCGCCGCCGCAGACCAACGTGGTCCATCTCGACGGCACGCATGCGGTGCTGATGACGGTGCTGAAATCGGGCTCGGCCTCCACGCTGGACATCATCGCCGGGGTGAAGGCCATCCTGCCGCAAATCAGGGCGGGCCTGCCGCCCAGCCTTCACGTCGAACTGGTGGGCGACCAGTCGGT
>CAXTJZ010000184.1:0-7994 GCA_964244695.1 uncultured Acetobacteraceae bacterium | reverse complement strand
GAAATACACCGCCGATCACATCGAGAACAAATTCACCCCCTTCGACAAGCTCCACGTCACACTAGACATCGTGGACGGCAAGATCGCGCTGCACCCGCTCGACTTCGTTGTCGGCAACGGAGACATCGCCAGCGTCATCGAACTGACGCCGGACCCGAACGACCTGGTGCACGCCAACGCCGACATACGCTTCCAGCACATCGAGCTCGCCCGCCTCATGCAGGCCACCCACACCTTCAAGGGGAACGGCATCATCGGCGGTGAGGCGCGCATCGACACCAACGGCAACTCGCTTGCCACCATGATGGGCCAGGGCAACGGCGAACTGAAACTCATCCTCACCAGCGCCGGCGACGTCTCCGCTTTGCTGGTGGACATCGCCGGCCTCGAATTCGGCAACGCCCTGCTCTCCGCCCTCGGCGTGCCGAACCGTGCCAAGATCGACTGTGCTGACCTCGACCTGCCGATGCGCCAGGGCACCGTCGACATCAAGGAGATGCTGCTCGACACCGAAGAAGCCCGCGTGACTGGCCGGGGCACGATCGACCTGAAGGATCAGACGATGGACATGTCGCTGACCACCCGCTCCAAGCACTTCTCCATCGGCTCCCTGCCTGGCCCCATCAACCTTACCGGCCCGATCACCAGCCCCTCCATACGCCCGGGCGCAGAAGTGGCGGCGCGAGCAGGCGCCGCGGTCGGTCTTGGCATTGTGCTGACCCCTCTCGGCGCGCTGCTGCCCACCATCCAGTTCGGCGTCGGCAAGGATGACGCCTGCCCGAAGGCAGAAGCCACCGAGAAGCAGCCGCTACGGGCGCCGCCGCCCAGCAAGCGGCATGCGCACAAATGATGCGCGGCCAAGATATTGGTGAGGCGTAAAAGCAAGCAATCCTTTTTCAAGGAAAAAGAATCAAGAGCTTCCGCCCCTGTCTAGAGCAGACGGTCGCCTAACGGCTCAACCAAGGCAGCTCGAAAGCGCAGGAAGCGGAAGTTTTTGCCTCTCAGGAACAGAAAGCCTTTCGTCCGGTAGCACGCCCCCACATGCCGAGCGAACCTATCGCCAGCCCCGCGCCCAGAATGGCCAGGCTTCCAGGCTCCGCAACGCTATAGGCGTAGGTGATCGCAAACTGGCCGGAAAAGCGTGATGTGTCGTCCGCCAGAGATCCCCAACTCCCCGTAATCGCCGGCTTCGAGAATATGTCGCCGCTGGCGAGCCCTTAACTGGTGGCGCCCGGACCGCCCGTGTAGGCATAAAGCGCCGCCGCAGTGTCGACCGACTCGGTGAAACTGAAGTTTTCGTGGGCCCGACCAGATAATTGCCGCTCTGCTGCAACGTGAAACTGCCAGAGTTCAGAACAGCCAATTGCGTGCCTGCCCCGTCGAGAGAGATCGAGGCTTCCAGCAACGACTGCGTCGATGTGGCCGGCTGGCCGGTGAAGATCATCGGGTCGTATGTCCCGGTCAGCGTGACGCTCACGCCGGTCAACGTGCCGAGCGCGGGATCGAAAGCGGGCCCTGTGATCGTAGGAAAGCCGCCGTCCGAATTGCCACTGAACGCAATCGTGTCGATGATCGTACCCGCCAAAGCAGGCGTCACCGCGCAGCTCACAAGGGCAGCCGCAATGGCGCATCGGAAATCCCCCTGTTTGTTTCGAAAAGCACCTGATCAGAAATCGCGGGGAAGCAACGGCGAGTCACCCTCTTCACGTTGTTGTCAGGACACCAAACCGCTTGGGCGCAGACCGGGACGCGGTGACGCGGGCGGGAAACGGCGGCCCAGGGTTCCCTTTAGCCGGAGCATCTGGAACAAGCGCGCGATGCCGTCGCTTTCCATCCCACTCACCTCCGCCTCCAACCTGCGTGACCTTGGCGGGTGGCCTACTACGGACGGCCGCCACGTCCGTACCGGCCTGGTGTTTCGCGCCCCTGCCCTGGCCGTTTTGTCGGCCGAGGACCAGGCGATCATCGCCGCCCTGGGCCTGCGCACCGTCTGTGACCTGCGCGGCATACACGAAGGCCGGGTGACCCCCGTCGATCTGGCCGGCGCCAGGCACCTGAAGCTGCCCATAGAGCCCTCCGTCGGCGCCGGGCTTCGCGACATCCTGCGCACCGGCCAGGATAGCGGCCACGCCTCGCCCGAGGACATGCTGGAGCTTCTGCGTGACGCCTACCGCGCCTACGCGCTGCAAAGCTTCCCGCAATACCGCGCCATGTTCGAAGCCCTGCTTGCCCCAGGCGGCACGCCGCTGCTGCTGCATTGCTCCGCGGGCAAGGACCGCACCGGCTTCGGTTCCGCGCTTTTCCTCAGCGCCCTCGGCGTCGCCTGGGAAGACGTGATGGAGGATTACCTGGCCACCAACACCCTCTGGCGCCGCGAGATCGCAAGCAATTTCGACCTCCCGCCAGCCGTGAAGGACGTCCTCTTCAGCGCGCACGAATCCCTGCTTGCCGCCGCCTTCGAAGCCGTGCGGGCCACATACGGCTCGCTTGACGCTTATCTTGAACAGGCGATCGGACTGGACGCGGCCGCCAGGGCGGCGCTGGTCGGCCGATTCACCGCGTGAGGCACGTTAGGCACCGGCGTTCTCCCCCGAAAAGAGGGATCAGCAGAGCGTCGCAGCCTTCCGGGTGGCGGCCCGACCGACACCCGGACCGGGGTGCGAGCCGTCCGTCTCCGTGTGGCGCGCCGGCCGGTCTGTCCCCTTGTCTGCCGGACCGGGCCAGAATAGAGGCGGCAGCGGTTCGGAGAGGCAAGCCGATGCGCCTGGCCAACTGCGACGCAACGGGCGGACATTCGTCACGGCGTCTCGCTGACCAGGCTGGGTGCGTCCCTCGGCGGGGCGCTGCTTCCTAGAAGATGGACTTTTCCGTCGCCCACCTGCTGGCCGTCGCCGGGCACAGCGTGCTTCTCCAGGGCGCCGCCATCGTCATCGGCACCTTCATCCTGGAGGATGCCGCAACGGCCGGCGCCGCCCTGGCCGTGCAAAGCGGCGCGGTCTCCATTCCAGTCGCCCTTACCTCGCTCTACATCGGCATCGTGCTGGGCGATATCGGCCTCTACGGCCTCGGCCGGCTCGCCGCCTACGTGCCCTGGGCCGCCCGGCTGATACCGCCCCAACGGCAGGACCGGGGGCGCGCCTGGCTGGAACGCCACGTCTTCAAGGTGGTGTTCATCAGCCGTTTTTTGCCGGGCGTCCGCCTGCCCACCTACACCGCCTGTGGCTTTCTGGGCGCAAACTTCCGCAAATTCGTTGCCGCCGCCGTGGGCGCCACCCTGATTTGGACTTCCGCGTTGTTCGCCGTGTCGCTACGGGTGGGCAAGCTCCTCGTCGAACATCTCGGCGAGTGGCGCTGGGCCGGCTTCGCGGCCTTCATCGTGGTCATCGTCCTCGCCGGCCGCCTCGCGGTGCGCGCGCAAGCAAAGGGATAGGAACTTGGACGCCCTCGCCTCGCGTATCGACCCGGACGCGCTGGAAGCAGCGCTCGCCGAACCCATGCCGCGCCGCCGCGAAGTCTCCCCGTTCGAGTTCCTGCCGCAGTGGCTCACCTACTTCCCCGTCATCGCCCAATGGATAGCACTCGGCGCCTGGTACAGGGACCTCAGCCTGCCCACCGCGGCCAACCCCGCCATCACCACCGGCGGGCTGTGCGGCGAGAGCAAGACCGCCATCCTGGACCTCGTGACCGGCGCGGCGCGCGACACCATCGCCCCCTACACGACCATGGTCACCGGGCAGGACGACCTGGCCCGCGCCACCGCCGCCCTCGCCGTCGCCGGCCTGGCCCTACCCGTCGTCCTGAAGCCGGACATCGGCCTGAACGGCGCCGGCGTCCGCCTCATCGAGGACGACGCCTCCCTCGCCGCAGCACTGGCCGCCTTCCCACGCAACATCAAGCTCGTCCTGCAACACCTCATCCCCTACGAGGGCGAAGCCGGCATCTTCTACATCCGCCGCCCGCATGACCACGCCGGCCACATCACCTCGCTCACCCTGAAACACGCCCCAACCGTCACCGGCGACGGCACCTCCACCCTGCGCCAGCTCATTGAAACCGACCCGCGCCACGGCAAGCTGCAACACCTCTATCTCGCCCGCCTCGCCGCACAGCTCGACGAAATCCCCGAACGCCGCGCGCGCGTTCGCCTGGTGTTCGCCGGAAACCATTGCCGCGGCTCCATCTTTCGCAACGGCGCCGCCGACATCACGCCCGCTCTGGCCACGCGCATCGACGAGATCGCCCGCGCCATGCCGGACTTCCATTTCGGCCGCATAGACGTGCGCTACCAAAGCATGCACGCGCTGCGCGAAGGCACCGGCTTCAAGATCATCGAAATCAACGGCGTGGGCTCGGAAGCCACGCACATCTGGGACCCCGACACAACATTGCGCGAGATCTATTCCGTGCAGCTCCGCCACTATGGCGCGGCGTGGGCAATCGCCGCGGAGCTGCGCCGGCGCGGGGCGAAAAGCAGCGGGCTGTGGCCAATGTTCCGCGATTGGCAAAACCAGCTTCGTCTTATGGCGTCGTATCCGCTGAACGATTGAAGGCAAGGCAAGGCCTTCTTTTTTGAAAAAAAGACGCAAAAAACTTTTGCTACCTCGCATCTGCACCAGTCGCATCCATCCGGATGCAACAGGGCGTTGAAGCGTCGGGGAGACAAAAGTTTTTTGCTTCTTTTTTTCAAAAAAGAAGGCCTTGCTTTCTTAGGAATTCAGCATGGACACCAACACCGCAACCGACCTCTTCAGCCCTGTAACCCTCGGTCCCATAACCCTGGCCAACCGCATAGTCATGGCCCCGCTAACCCGCAGCCGCGCGCAAGCCGGCGGCGTGCAGGGCGAACTCAACGCCACCTACTACGCCCAGCGCGCCAGCGCCGGCCTCATCATCAGCGAGGCCACCAACATCTCCCGCCAGGCCCGCGGCTACGCGCTCACCCCCGGCATCTTCACCCAGGCCCAGGTCGCCGGCTGGCGCATCGTCACCGACGCGGTGCACGCAAAAGGCGGCCGCATCTTCTGCCAGCTCTGGCATGTCGGCCGCATCAGCCACCCGGACCTGCAGATGGACCAGGCACTCCCCGTCGCCCCGTCGGCCATACGCGCCATGAAGGGCACCGCCTTCACCGACACCGGCCCGCAGGCCTTCGTGGTCCCGCGCGCCCTGCGCACCGATGAGATCCCAGGCATCATCGCCGACTATGCCCACGCTGCGGAGTGCGCCAAGCAGGCCGGCTTCGACGGCGTGGAGATACACGCCGCCAACGGCTACCTGATCGACCAATTCCTGCGTACCGGCACAAACCACCGCACGGACACTTACGGCGGCTCGCTCGAGAACCGCGTCCGCCTGCTCGACGAAGTCACCGAGGCCGTCCTCAAAATCTGGCCGGCCAACAGTGTCGGTGTGCGTTTCGGCCCCACCAGCGCCGCCAACGACATCTCGGACGCCGACCCGCAAGCCACTTTCGGCTACGCCGTCTCCCAGATGGACCGCGCCGGCCTGGCGTACATCCACGTCATCGAGGGCGAGACTCAAGGCCCGCGCGACTCGATCCCCGGCTTCGATTTCGGCGAACTCAGACGCCGGTTCCGCGGCCTCTACATGGCCAACAACAACTTCACGCTCGATCTGGCCGAACACGCCCGCCGTACAGATGAAGCCGACCTCATCTGCTTCGGCCGCCCCTACATCGCCAACCCCGACCTGGTCGAGCGCTTCCGCGAAGGCGCGAAGCTGGCGCCGGAAGCGGCGAAGGAGACTTGGTACGGCGGGCGGGAGCACGGCTATACGGATTTTCCGCGGCGCGACGGCAAGTAAGGAGGCAAGCAGTCCTTTTTTTGAAAAAAAGGACCAAAGGATTTTTGCTCCCCCTAACCGCAACACCCGGGTGCTTAGAAACAGCAAAGCACTGGCAGCAGCGTGGGAGGATAAGTTTTTTGCTCCTTTTTTTCAAAAAAGAAGGCCTTTCTTCCGTCTCGGCAGTCGACTCAACGCGGCTTGGTGTACGTAGAAGCCAACGGGCGGCCCCGGCCGCCCGGCCCACAGCCGGAACCGCCGCATGACCTACCTGCACGCCTTGCTCATCGCCTTCCTGCAGGGGGCCACCGAGCTGTTCCCCGTAAGCTCGCTCGGCCACGCCGTCATCGTGCCCGCTTTGCTCGGCTGGCATTTCGACCAGCACGCCCCGGTCTTCCTGCCCTTCCTCGTCCTCCTGCATGTCGGTACTGCGGCTGCCCTGCTCGGCTATTTCTGGCGGGACTGGTGGGCGCTGATCACCGGCGTGCTCGGCCTCTCCGGCCCGGACCGCGGCCGCGAAAGCCGGCACATCTTCCTGCTCCTGGTCGTGGCCACCATCCCCGCGGTGATCGCCGGCGGCCTACTGGAACACCAGGTCCGCCGCCTGTTCGACGCGCCTATCACCGCCTGCTACTTCCTCGCCGCCAATGGCATGCTGCTGATCGCCGGCGAGCATCTGCGCCGGTTCGCGGCTTCCGGCGCTCCCGTCCGGCCGCTGGCCACCCTTACCGTCGTCGACGCCCTGGTCATTGGCCTGTGGCAATGCCTGGCCCTGCTGCCAGGCCTGTCGCGCTCCGGCGCCACCATCACCGGCGGCCTGATACGCGGCATAGACCACGAGGCCTCGGCGCATTTCTCCTTCCTCATCGCGCTGCCCGTCATCCTGGGCGCTACCGCCCTGGAAGTGCCCAAGCTGCTGCACGCCAACGTGCCCGCCGGCACGTTCCAGATCGCCACCGTATCGGCTATTGTCGCGGGCCTGGTGGCGCTGGCCAGCACGGCCTTCCTAATGCGGTATTTCCGGAACAACAGCCGGTGGGCGATGGACCCGTTCGGGTACTATTGTATCGTTGCGGGATTGGTGAGCGGCGTGGTGATTTATGCGAAGTGAAGGCAAGGCCATCTCTTTTGAAAAGAAGAAGCAAAGGACTTGTATCTCTCGCTATCGCCAATACCTCGACACGTCGGGCCGAACCCGACTGTTGCAGATGCGGGAAGCAAAAGTTTTTTCGTCCTTTTTTTCAAAAAAGGACTGCTTGCCTTTCCTTGCCTTTCTCTTAGCCATGGCGCCATTACCGCCAGCCGCCCAGCCGCTCTCCCGCGCCGCCCTTCCCTGGTGGCAAGCCCGTTTCGCCGCCAAGCAGGGCGAACTGCACGCCCATCCGCCCGACCTCGTCTGGTTCGGCGACAGCATCACCCAGGATTTCGAACTGGCCGGCCCGCAACCCTGGCGCGATTTCAAGCCGGTGTGGGACCGCTTCTACGCCCCCCGCAACGCCATCAACCTCGGCTTCAAGGGTGACGCCACCTCCCACCTACTCTGGCGCATCGAGCACGGCGAGACCGACAACATCCACCCGCGCTTGGCCATCATACTCATTGGCGCCAACAATTTCGGTCACCTGCACTGGCCCGCCCAGCCGACGCTGCTGGGCATCGAGACTATAGTCACCACGCTGCACCAGCGCTTGCCAGGCACGAGGCTCCTGCTGCTCGGCGTCCTACCCAGCATCCGCAACCCGTGGGTGGACGAGCAGACGCGTACGCTGAACACCGCGTTAGCTGCCCGCTACGGCAACAGCCCGGACGTGACTTTCCGCGATCTGGCCGCTTTGTTCCTGACCAACGGCCATGTAAATCCCGCCGCCTTTCTGGACCCGCATCTGACCCCGCCCGACCCACCGCTGCATCCGTCGGCAGAGACGCAGATGCGCATCGCGGCAGCGATCGAGCCGGATGTCGCGCGGCTGATGAAGTGAAAAAACCTAGACGTCCGGGGCGGAGCGGAAATGACACAAATTGCGCGGTGCTTAAATAATAAGTCCAAAGAGGCAATGAAATTAAATTTGCCTCCTTTTCCCGAGTCCCTTGAAACTGCTCCGTACTGCTACATCCAGGCGGCCCACCGTCATACCGCTGTAGACTTGGCCATTGAAGCTATTCGAGCGAGTCACGCAAATGCGGTTCCAGAG
>CAXTJZ010000183.1:0-8038 GCA_964244695.1 uncultured Acetobacteraceae bacterium | reverse complement strand
GGAGCAGGCTGCGCGCGGTCGGTGGCGTCATTCGGTGCGGTCTCTCTTTGGTGGGCGCACCCTAACCGGACAGGAAGAGAAGGCAAGCAGTCCTTTTTTGAAAAAAAGACCAAAAACTTTTGCTCCCTGTCGGGTGCTGGCTGGATAGACACCCGACAGGGAGCAAAAGTCTTTTGCGTCTTTTCTTCAGAAAAGAAGGCCGATCCCTGATCTACGTCACCGGCAAAACCAGCATGCTCATCGAGTAGCCCGGCAACGTCACACCAGCCACGCCGGCGCTGAAACCCACGCGCCCCACCAGATGGATCGCCGAAAGATCAGCGCCCGTATAGCTGTACATCACAGCCGAAGCAGCCCCCGCCTGCCCCGCCACAGTCACCGGCACTACCAGCGCGCCCGCGGTCTTGTTGATCAGCACAAGGCTGAGCGCGTGCGGGTTGCGCAGCGCGCCGTACGCTGAGACGGATCCCTGGTCCGTGCTTGCCGTCTGCACCGAAGTGGGGCCCAGACCATGGCCGGCGCCGTCCACGTTGCGGTAGAGCAGAAAGCTGAAGGCGATCGGATCCGTGGGCTGCGGCGGGTTCCACATCGTGGCCAGCCCCACCCCGTCGCGCCCGAAAATCCCCAGCACGTCGGCTTCCGCCAGCGCGTCGGTGATGAGCTTGTTGCCGCTGTCGATGGAATATTCCGAAAAAGCGAGCTTGGTGCCTGGGTAATACTGCGCGATCCATTGCTGGAAGCGCGGAATGAGCTGCATCGGCCCGTCGAAGAAATACTGCTCCACCCAGGTGCCGCCGTTATACGTCGGGTCCCACAACGTGCGCGTGGAGGCGAGCTGGCTGGCCGGATCAGTGAAGTTGAAATAATAATGCTCGTCGAAGTAGTCCAGCAGGCGCCGCTTCTTCGCCGCGCTGAACGCCGCCATCTGCTGCAGGTAATACTGCCCGGCAAACAGATTGTCCTGCGCGGCGGGCGAACCGATCCAGCCGCCTAGCGTGAAATCGGACGGTCCCAGCACCGATGCGGAAGGATCCTGCTGCTTTATGGCGAGCGCGTATTGCTCGCCGAGCGAGGATATCATCGCATAGCTGGCGCCGTTCGGCATCACGTCGCGATGCGTGTTGCCCCAGCCGAACGGCTCGTTGTCGAGCTGGTAGAATTTCACGCCACCTTTTGCCGCCAGGCCGAACGTGCTGACGAGGTGGCTCACCCAGGCTGCCTGAAAGGCAGGCGTGTTGGCCACGTTGTTTGCCAGCACGTCGGTATCGGTCAGCTGCGCGCCGGCGCTGGTGAGGCTGTTGCCGCATGTCTCCCCGGCAGGAAAAACGTAAGGGTTGGTTGCCTGCTGCGGCCCGTAGTTGGGCTGCATCGTCGGTGCTCCGGTAACAGGAAAACTGCAGCTCCAGGCGGCGCTGCCGTTTATGTAGGGGATGATCGGGATTGTCAGCAGCGTGGCGCTCGCGGCCGCCTTGTCGGCCGTCACCAGCGCGTCCGGCCCGCCGCTCGGCACCGGGTTGGCGTTACCGCCACCCATGAAGAACCAGTCGAACCCGGCATTGCTGCTATCCACCTGCCAGTTGTAGCGGGTGGCGGCATCCCCGCCCCAGCGCAGCAAGCTCAGCCGCGCCTGCGCCTGGAAAGCCGGGTTCACCCCGGAACTGGCCATGCCGTAGATGTAGGGGCTGATCGGGTGCTGCCCGGCTGAAGGGTCAACGCTGATGGCCGGTCCCATCGCCGCTTGCGCAAACGCGCCGCCTGCGGCCGAGGTGGCCAGAACGACAAGCCTAAGCACTCGAAGGCTGCGTGTCATGGGCGCTCCGTATCGTTATCGACACGTTACCCCCAGACACCGACAATGTCACTACCCTAAGTTGTGCCCGGCCAAGAAGTGCTACCACACGTTCGGTGCCGAGGCTCACGAGCAGACGGCACCACCGTCAGGAGCAAAAGTTTTTTGCTTCTTTTTCAAAAAAGAAGGCCTTCCTTCCTCACCTCACTCCCGCCGCCCTTCCACCAGGTCCCGCACCACTCCAGGATCCGCCAGAGTAGATATATCCCCCAACCCCTCGGTCTCGTTAGCCGCGATCTTGCGCAGGATCCGCCGCATGATCTTGCCGCTGCGCGTCTTCGGCAGCCCAGGCGCCCACTGTATCGCATCAGGTGCCGCGATCGGCCCGATCTCCCGCCGAACCCAGGCCACAAGGTCCTTACGCAACGCGTCGCTAGGCTCCACCCCGTCCTTCAGCGTCACGTAGGCGTAAATCCCCTGCCCCTTCACGTCATGCGGAAACCCCACCACCGCGGCCTCGGCCACGTTGTGGTTGCTGACGAGCGCGCTCTCCACCTCCGCCGTGCCCATCCGGTGGCCGCTGACGTTTATCACGTCGTCCACCCGCCCGGTGATCCACCAATACCC
This sequence comes from uncultured Acetobacteraceae bacterium, assembly GCA_964244695.1. Classification (GTDB taxonomy): domain Bacteria; phylum Pseudomonadota; class Alphaproteobacteria; order Acetobacterales; family Acetobacteraceae; genus BOG-908. The sequence continues at coordinate 5,622 of CAXTJZ010000183.1, read as the reverse complement.
GTCCGCATCGCGCCGCGCCCCGTCGCCGGTGAAATACTTGCCCGGATAGGTGCTGAAATACGTCTGCACGAAACGCGCATGATCGCCGAACACCGTGCGCATCTGCCCAGGCCAGCTATCGGTTATGCAAAGATTGCCCTCGACCGCCCCCTCGAGCTCGCGCCCCTCCGCATCCACCAGTACAGGCTTCACGCCAGGCAAGGCAAACGTCGCCGACCCCGGCTTCAACGCCACCGCACCGGACACCGGGCTGATCAATATCCCGCCCGTCTCCGTCTGCCACCAGGTATCGACGATCTGGCAACGTTCCTCGCCCACAACGCGATGATACCAGAGCCACGCTTCGGGATTGATCGGCTCGCCCACGCTGCCAAGCAGCCGCAGCGATTTGCGCGAGGTACGCAACACCGGCCCATCGCCCTCCCGCATCAGCGCGCGTATCGCGGTCGGCGCCGTGTAGAATATGTTCACACCGTGCTTGTCGATCACCTCCCAGAAGCGGGAGCTGTTCGGATATGTCGGCACACCCTCGAACATCACCGTGGTGGCGCCATTCGCCAGCGGCCCGTACACGATATACGTGTGCCCCGTCACCCAGCCCACATCCGCCGTGCACCAGAACACCTCGCCAGCCCGGTAGTCGAACACCAGCTCATGCGTGAAACCAGCCCACACCAGATAGCCGGCCGTCGTGTGCAAAACGCCCTTCGGCTTGCCCGTGCTGCCGCTCGTATAAAGAATGAACAGCGGATCCTCGGCCGCCATCTCCTCAGGCGGGCACTCGGACGATGCGGACTCCAACAGCGCCGCATACCCATGGTCCCGCCCCGCCTGCATCGGCACGTCAGCGCCAGTCACCGCCACCACGATCACGCCCGTCACGTCCGGGCACTGCGCCAGCGCCGCATCCGCATTCGTCTTCAACGCAACCGTGCGCCCGCCACGCCGGCTCTCATCGGCGGTGATCAACAGCGTGCTCCCGCAATCCTGTATGCGGTTCGCCAGACTGTCCGGCGAGAACCCGCCAAACACCACCGAATGTATCGCCCCGATACGCGCGCAAGCCAGCATCGCCACCGCCGCCTCGGGCACCATCGGCAGATAGATCGTCACCCGGTCGCCCTTCTTCGCCCCCAACCCCTTCATCGCGTTCGCCAGCCGGCACACCCGCCCATGCAGGTCGCGATACGTGATCTTCTCGCTGTGCCCAGGATCGTCGCCCTCCCAGATGATCGCCACCTGGTCGCCACGCTCCGCCAGATGCCGGTCCAGGCAGCTCACGGACGCATTGAGCCTGCCGTCCTCGAACCACTTGATCTGCACGTCGCCTTCGAAGCTCGTGTTCTTGATGATCTCGGGAAACCGCATCCAGTCCAGCCGCTTTGCCTGCTCCGCCCAGAAATGGTCCGGATCGGTCGCGGCATGGTTGGTCATCAGCCGCAACTGGGCCGCACCCACACTGGAATCCGCCGCGATGGATGGGGGGACGTGGAAAAGCAGGGCGTCTTCGGACATTTGCGCGCTTGGCTCCCGTTGAAGAAAGCAAGCAGTTCTTTTTTGAAAAAAGAACCAAAAAACTTTTGCTCCCTGTCGGGGACCTTGGCCACCCGCCGGCACGCAAAAGTCTTCCGTCTGCTCAGAAAAGACGGCCTTGCTCTTCTTGTTTTATAACCATCCCATCACGCACGCTGAACGGCACCGCCGTCAACCTCTCCCCCCGGCACGGGCCGCGCACGCACAACCCGTCCTCGCGCCGGAACGCCGCCCCATGCATCGCGCACACGATATGCAGCCCGTCCGCGCTCAGGAACCGTCCCGGTGTCCAGTCCAGCGCCACGCCCAGATGCGGACACGCGTTCACATAAACCGCCACCGCCCCGCCAACCCGCACGGCAAACAACCCGCCCTCCAGCGCCACCGCACCCTCCGCCGGTATGTCCTCCAGGCGGCAAAGCGCCGCGCTCACCCCGCCTTCGTGCCGCCCAGCTTGCAGATATGCGCCCAGAACGGCGGGTCCACCGGCGCCACCGACAGGCGCGAATACTTCAGCAACGCCAGGCCCTCCAGCGCCGGGTCCGCCTTCATCGCCGCCAACGTCACCGGTGTCTTGAACGGCCGCACCGCCTTCATGTCCACGCACACCCAATCCCCCTCCGCCGCCGTCGGGTCCGGATACGCCGCACGCACCACCCGCACGATCCCCACCACCTCCTTGCCTGTGTTGGAGTGGTAGAAGAACGCCAGATCCCCCACCGCCATCGCTTTCAGGTTGTTCTTCGCCTGGTGGCTGCGCACGCCCGTCCACGGCTCCACGTCGTGTTCCACCTGCTGGTCCCAGGAAAACGAATCCGGCTCGGTCTTCACCAGCCAATGGTTCACGCCACCTGGCTCCCGTCGCGATACACTTGGCGAAACGGCCGGATGATCACCGATTCGAACAGCCCGGCCTTGCCGTAAGGGTCCGCCTCGGCAAACCCCGCCGCCGCCGCCCGGTCCTCAACATCGACGATGAGCAGGCTGCCGCATGGACGGTCATCGAGGTCCAGCAAGGGGCCCGCCTGCACCAGGCAGTTCTCGTAGGTCTGCAGGTAGGCAAGGTGGTTGCCCCTGGTGGCCAGGCGCACGTCGAGGCTGCCTGGCTTGTCTGTGCAGATCAGTACGAAAAGCATGTCTTGGGGCCTCGCGTGGAAGGTAAGGAAGAAAGGCCTGCTTTTTTGAAAAAAAGAAGCAAAAAACTTTTGACTCCGCTGTCGCGGACCTTTTCACCAGCCGCCGACAGGGAGCAAAAGTCTTTTGGTCCTTGTTTTTCAAAAAAGGACTGCTTGCCTTCCTTGCTTCGCCCACCTCGATGGACACAAAGCCCCGCTCTGCTAGTATCGCCAGGTGGACGCCACAACCAGCATAACCGCCCCGACCGCCCGGCGCAGCCTGCACAGGTTCGCCAACCCCGGGCGCTTCCTGCGCCTGGCCGCGCGCGTGCAGCCCTGGCTCACCTGGCCGGCCTTGCTGATCACCGGCGCCGGCCTGTTCTGGGGCCTGTTCCTCTCGCCCGCGGACTACCAGCAGGGCGATGCCGTGCGCATCATGTACATCCACGTGCCGTTCGCCTGGCTTTCCATGATGGGCTACACCGGCCTGGCCGCGGCTTCCGTGCTCTCGCTCGTCTGGCGCCATCCGCTGGCGGACCTGGCCGCGGCAGAGATCGGTCCCGTCGGCGCAACCGTCACCGCGTTGTGCCTGGCCACCGGCAGCCTGTGGGGCAAGCCAATGTGGGGCGCCTGGTGGGTGTGGGACGCGCGGCTGACCAGCGAGCTCGTGCTGTTCTTCCTGTATTGCGGCCACATCCTGCTGATACGCGCCTTCGACGACCAGGAGCGCGGCTATCGCGCCGGCGCCATACTCGCACTGGTCGGCGTGGTGAACCTTCCCGTCATCCACTATAGCGTCACCTGGTGGAATTCGTTACATCAGGGCAACAGCATCGGACTGACCGGATCGAACACCATGGACAGCCGCATGCTCTGGCCGCTGGCGATCGCCGCACTCGGCACCACGTTCGGGTTCGGCGCCATCGTGGTCGCCCGCCTGCGCGCCGCGGTCATGGAGCGCCGGTTGCGCGGATTGCTGATGGCCCAGGCGGAGAGCGTCGCATGACAAACCCACTCACCTACGACCACGCGAGCTACATCGCCGCCGCCTACGGCCTGTTCGCCGCCGCAACGCTATATTTCGCGCTGGGCGCCAGGCTGCGGCTGGCCACCGCCGCGCGCCGCCTGCGCGCCGCCGACCCACGCGCCCGCTCCCGCACGTGACAGCACGCCGATGACACGCAAAGGCCGCCGCCTCGTCGCTCTGCTCGCCTGCATGACCGGCCTGGGCACCGCCAGCGCGCTCACGCTCAACGCGTTCAGCGACAACCTGGTGTTTTTCATGTCACCAGGCGACATCGCGGCCAGAGACCCGTCACCCGGCCGCACGATACGCTTGGGCGGCCTGGTGCAGGCCGGCTCGCTGCGCACAGATCCGGAAGACGGCGAGCCCACCGCGCATTTCGTGGTCACCGACGGCGCGCACACCATTCCGGTCACCTATCGCGGCATCCTGCCGGACCTGTTCCGCGAGGGTCAGGGCGTGGTGGCGCTCGGCACCATCCAGCCGGACCGCAGCTTCCGCGCCCAGGAAGTGTTGGCAAAGCACGACGAGACCTACATGCCGAGAGACGTGGCCGACGCGCTGAAGCGCTCCGGCCATTGGAACCCGGCGAAAGGGTCCGCCCCGCCGGCAAGCACGTGGCAGGCGGCCGTGGCATCTGCGCGCGGAAGCTAAGTTGTCTGCCGAAATTCCAGGCACCAGGGAGTATTTCACACCGAAGCCAATCGTGCTTGCCGGTGTCGGGCTCTCAGTGTCCCTGTTAGCACTGCTTGGAGCAGGTCTGCTCACCAGGGCTTTCGTGGTCATCGTTATGCTCGCAGTCTTTGCGTTAAGTGCCGCATGGAACCTGGTCAGGTTATGCCCGAAGCGTCTGATCTCGACTGCTGCAGGAGCCGGGCTGTTCATTCTTGGCCTTGCACCTCTTATTCGCTGGGGCGACGACATCCACTTCCGGATCATGGAGCCGATCTATTTGAGAGATGTAGCCCTCCTCCCGGCAGAGGCGCGCTCGAGGTGGTTCCGGCACTGGGATGGTGGGTTGGGGTATGATGTTACGGTATACTACCGCAACGCTGTTACGACCACCGACAAGATAGAAGACGCGGAGGCCGGGTGCGAAATGCGGTGGCATCACCTGGACGGCCATTTTTATCTTGGCACTCTCGAGTGCAACTCTGTTCCGAGTTCTAGGCAAATTAGATCATGATACCCGAAATCGGCCACTTCGCGCTTTCCATGGCCTGCGCGCTCGCCTTTGCCCAGGCCGTGATCGGCCTGTGGGGCGGGCACAGGCGTGACATGCGGCTGATGTCGGCCGCCCCCGGCCTGGCCATAGGCCAGCTCGTGGCGCTGGGCGCCGCCGCGCTCTGCCTGGTGCTCGCCGCGGCGGGCGACGACTTCTCGGTCATCAACATCGCCGAGAACAGCGCCATCGCCAAGCCGCTGCTCTACAAGATCAGCGGAACCTGGGGGAACCACGAGGGCTCCATCCTGCTCTGGGGCCTGATCCTGGGCATCTGCGGCGGCCTGGTCGCCGGCTTCGGCCGCAACCTGCCGTCCTCGCTGCGCGCCCGCGTGCTCGGCGTGCTAGGCGGCACGTCCGCCGGCTTCCTGCTGTTCTGCCTGCTCACCTCCAACCCGTTCCTGCGCAGCTTCCCCGCCCCGCCCGACGGCCAGGGTATGAACCCGCTGCTGCAGGACCCCGGCCTGGCCTTCCACCCCCCCATCCTCTATATGGGCTACGTCGGCTTCGCCGTGCCTTTCGCCTTCGCCGTCGCCGCCCTGCTGGAAGGCCGTATCGACGCCGCCTGGGGCCGCTGGGTCCGCCCCTGGGCGTTGGTCTCCTGGTGCTTCCTCACCTGCGGCATCGCGATGGGCTCCTGGTGGGCCTATTACGAGCTGGGCTGGGGGGGCTACTGGTTCTGGGACCCGGTGGAGAACGCCTCCCTCATGCGGTGGCTCACCGGCACC
>CAXTJZ010000182.1:0-8043 GCA_964244695.1 uncultured Acetobacteraceae bacterium | reverse complement strand
GTCAGCCGCGGCGAGATCAGCATCCACGGGTTTGGCGAGACAAATCCGCTGGTGCAGACGGCGAAGGGTGTGCGTGAACCGCAGAATCGTCGGGTGGAGATTATTCTTAAGTAAGGCGAAGACAGGCCTTCTTTTCTGAAGAAAAGCAAAAGACTTTTACTCCGCTGTCGCGAGCCCATCCGGTGGGCAATCGACAGGGAGTAAAAGTTTTCTGGTCTTTTCTTTCAATACAGGACTGTTTGCGTTCCTTCAGGCATGCTTAGCGGCAATATGCCGGCTCTTGCGCCCGACAGCAGGCGCCGCGCCCTTGCAGGTCTCGAACGTGATCGGCTGAACGATCGCCTTGGCGTTCGTGAAATCGTGCAGTTCAGACGAATCGTGCAGGCTCATCACCTCGTCGAACATCACGTCCAAATTCTCGCAGTAGGCGGTGCCGGATTTCAGCCCGTCTTTTTCCTGCTCGTCGGCCAGGTTGGTGATGTAGGCATCATACTGTGTCTGCCCCTGCCGGCCGTAGGAGCGCTTGAAATACGTGGCCAACCCTGCCTCCGCGTTGGCAACCTGTGGCTTATAGCGCGACATGAACTCGTTGTACTTGTCCTGCTTCTTGCAGGCCAGCGCAGTCAGCATGAGCTGGCTCTTCAGCCCCTCGATGTCGAACGCGGTGCGGTCGGCCTCCAACTCGCAGGCGGCCGCGCCCACGGCCACCGCCTTGCTCGATTTCGTGTGCTTGGTGGCCGCCTGCAGGCAGGGTGACGCGAGCAGGCCGGCGGCGAGGAGGGTGGCGGTGAGAAGGCGCATGGGGGAACTCCGGCAGTCGCAAGCTGGGTTGAACGGGCAGAGATAAATCGGGTGTACAAGCTCGACGCAACCATAAATCGCTGGTTGTTGTGATCGGGTTACACTCCTGCGCTACTGGCCGGGCGCGCCGTGCCACGCTATGGCGTTGCGTCACACGCCCACAGAGCGGAGTCCCCTCCTAGTGCAGCCACGTCTCGCCGTCTCAACCCTAGCTTCCGGCACGCTGGTGTTCGCCCTGCTGCTCTCCGGCTGCGAAAAACCGCCCGCGCCGGTGGCTGAGGCGCCGCCGCCACCGCTGCCGCTGCACCCCGGCCAGCCGCCAGCAGCTTTGTGCACCGTGGCTCCCTTCCACGTGACCGATGGCGGCACAGCCGCCGTCACCATGACCGTCAGCAATGACGGCGGCTACTGCGCCGCCACCCTGACCGCCGGCAACGGCCAGCCCTATGACGCGCCGCTGGTGCCTGCCAGGCCGCTGCACGGCTTTGATGCCGTGTTGCGCTACAACGGCAAGACGAGCGTGGAATACTGGGCCATGCCAGGCTATGTCGGGCCGGACAGCTTCACGGTGCGCCTGATCCGGCGCGGGCAGAGCGGCTACACGACGTTGAACGTGACGGTCACCGTGCAGGGCACCGCCAAGACATCGTAGCGGAAGAAGAAGCAGTTGTTCTTTTGACAAAAGGTTTCAAACTTCTGCTCCGCTGCCGTGCGCCTGACCTGGCTGCCGCGACTTTGCCGGACTAGAGGAGGCGGTTGAAACAACGGATGTCAAAAGGCGGGATGAGGCTCGCATGCGTCCTGCTGGCATCCGTCGTGCTGGACCCCTCCGCGCACGCGCAAACCCACCGCGGCGGCGTGATGCATTTCGCATCCTACCAGGCGGACGGCACGATCGACCCGCAGATCAGCTACACGACGGATGTCTGGCAGGTGCTGTCGGTGACGCAGGACCAGCTGCTGTGTTTCCGCAAGGCGGAGGGCGCCGAGGGCACCGTGCTGGTGCCGGACCTGGCGGAGGCGTTGCCGGAGATACAAGACGGCGGGCGCACCTACGTGTTCCGGCTGCGCGGCGGCGTGCGGTTCTCCGACGGGCGGGAGGTTGGCGTCGCAGACGTGGTGGCCAGCTTCCGGCGCATGTTCCGCGTCTCCGGGCCGAACACGGGCAGCTGGTACGGCATCATCGTGGGCGCGCAGGCCTGCCTGGCGCATCCCGCCGGCTGCATGCTGGAAGGCGGCGTGGCGGGAGACGCGGCCGCGCGCACGGTCACCATCCACCTGACGCGGCCGGACAGCGAGTTTGCCCAGAAGATCGCGCTGCCGTTCGCCGCCATATTGCCGGCCGACACGCCGGCGCATGACCTGGGCACCACGCCGCCGGCGGCCACCGGGCCATATATGGTGGCCAGCTATGACCCGCTGCGCGCCATGGTGCTGATACGCAACCCGAATTTCCACCAATGGAGCGAGGACGCCCAGCCGGACGGCCATGCCGACCGCATCGAGATACGCTACGGGTTGCAGACGGAATCCGAGGTGAGCGCGATAGAGAACGGCGCGCTGGACTGGATGAGCGACCCGCCGCCGCTGGACCGCCTGGCGGAAATAGGCGGCCACTACGCCCGCCTCGCGCACATCCACCCCATGCTGGCCTACTACTACCTGATGATGAACACGCATCTGCCGCCGTTCAACGACGTGCGGGCGCGCCAGGCGGTGGCGATGGCGGTGAACCGCCGCGTGCTGGCGAACCTGTATGGCGGGCCGGCGCTGGGCACGCCTTTGTGCCACCTGCTGCCGGAAGGACTGTTCGGCTCGCAGCCTTATTGCCCTTACACCTTGAACCCCGGCGACGAATGGCATGCGCCGGACCTGGCGCGCGCGCGGGCGCTGGTGGCGGCGTCCGGCACGGCCGGCATGCGGGTGACGCTGATCGCCTCGGACCGCGACGTGGAGCACAGCATGGGCGTCTACCTGCAAAGCGTGCTGTCCGACATCGGCTATGACGCGCGTCTGCACGCCATCTCTTTTAACATACGCGACCCCTACCTCTCGAATTCCAACAACCGCGTGCAGATCGGGCTGGCGAACTGGTACCAGGACTATCCGGCCCCCTCGGACTTCCTCAACGTGCTGTTCTCCTGCGCCGGCTACCATCCGGGATCCGACGCCTCCTATAACATGAGCGGGTTCTGCGATCCGGCCGTGGATGCGCGCATGCAGGACGCCATGGCCACCGAGCTGACCGACCCGGCCGGCGCGGCGCGGATGTGGGCGTCTGTGGACCGTGACCTGACCGAGCGCGCGCCCAGCACCGCGTTGTTCCAGATACATTGGCTGGACCTGGTCTCTCCCCGGTTCGGCGGCTTCACCTTCAGTCCGATCTCCCACATGATCTTCTCGAAAGCCTGGGTGCAGTGAGCGATGGGCCTTGGGCGGTCGCCTGGCGCCGGCTGCGGCGGGACCGGGCCGCGGTGGTGTCCGCCTGCGTGTTGCTTACCATCGTGCTTGGCTGTGCGCTGGCGCCGCTCTACGCACGCGATGTGGCGGGCAGCGACCCGTTCCGGCCGAACCTGGACGGCAGCGTGGTGATAGGCGGGCGCACGCTGGACATCCTGCAGGCCGCCGACAACCCGCTGCATCTCGGCTCGGCGCCGATCGGCGCCACCTGGCACGGCGCGTATTTCCTCGGTGCCGACGGCCAGGGGCGCGACGTGGCGGCGCGGCTGCTCTACGGCGGGCGTAACTCGCTGCTGATCGCGGGCGCGGCGACGGTGGTGTGCCTGGCACTGGCGGCGCTGGTGGGGATCGTGGCCGGCTACGCGGGCGGCTGGACGGACCAGGTATTGTCCCGCCTGCTGGACATACTCTGGGCGTTTCCGGTGTACCTGCTGGCCATTTCGCTGTCCGTGGTGCTGATTAGCCAGGGCCTGCAGCTCGGGCCGTTCACCATCGAGGCGGACAGCCTGCTGCTGCCGATCGCCATCATCGGCATCGTCTATGTCCCGTATGCGGCAAGGCCGGTGCGCGGTCAGGTGCTCGCGCTTGCGCAGAGCGAGTTCGTGCTGGCCGCGCAGTGCCTGGGCGTGGGCAACCGGCGCATCCTACTGCGTGACATCCTGCCGAACGTGGCCAGCACGCTGATCGTGTTTGCACCGCTGATCATGGCGCTCAACCTGCTGACGGAGAGCGCGCTGAGCTTCCTGCAGATAGGCGTGCAGCCGCCGGCGGCGAGCTGGGGCACGATCATTGCAGATGGGCAGACGCTTATCTACGTACGGCCACTGGTGGCCGTGGCACCCGGGGTGATGATCGTGGTGACGGTGCTGGCGCTGAACGTGCTGGGGGATGGGTTGCGGGACGCGTTGGATACGCGCGCTCGGTTGCGGGTGTGAGAGAAGCAAGCAAGGCCTTCTTTTTTGGAAAAAAGAAGCAAAAAACTTTTGTCACCGCGCATTTGCAGCAGTCCGGTTTGATCCGGACAGGCACGCTTCGTTTCAGCAGCGTCAGTAGTAAAAGTTTTTTGGTTCTTTTTTTCAAAAAAGAACTGCTTGCTTGCTGATGCTAATTCTCGCCCGCCTAGCCCAGATGCTGTTCGTCCTCTTCGGCATAAGCGTCCTCGTCTTCCTGATCTTCTTCGCCACACCTGGCGCCGATCCCGCAGCGCGCATCGCCGGGCGCAGTGCCACGCCCGAAGTATTGGCAGCCGTGCGGCATGATTTTGGGTTCGACCGGCCGATGCCGGTGCAATACGCGCTGATGATGAAGCGGCTGTTCGTGACGCAGGATCTGACGAGTTTCGTCAACCGCGGGCAACGCGTGGTCCCGGAGATTGTCGCGGGCGCGCCGGTGACGCTGTCCCTGGTTGTGGGCGCGGCAGTGCTCTGGGTATTGGGCGGATTGGCGATTGGAATCACGGCGGCGCTGACGCGCGGCGGAGTCACGGACAGGGTGCTGATGGTGGCGGGGCTGGTCGGTGTTTCGATGCCGGTGTTCTGGGTGGGGCAGATGGCGAATTTGCTGACGCAGAGCCGGATGCACGATAGCTGGCTGTTCGCCTGGGTGCCGCCGCTGGGCTACACGCCGTTGAGCGAGGACCCGGTTCTGTGGTTCAAGACGTTGCTGATCCCGTGGGCGACGTTGGCGCTGCTCTACATGGGGCTGTACGGGCGCGTGCTGCGGGCCAGCCTCATCGAGGCGTATCAGGAGGATTTCGTGCGCACGGCGCGGGCGAAGGGGCTGAGCGAGACGCGCATCCTGATGCACCATGCGCTGCGCACGTCGCTGATCACCTTCGTCTCGCTGTTCGGGCTGGATTTCGGCGCGCTGGTCGGTGGCGGCGCGTTGCTGACGGAGGTGGTGTTCAGCCTGCAGGGCGTGGGGAAACTCACGTTCGACGCGCTGCAGAATCTCGATCTGCCGGTGATCATGGCTTGCGTGATGTATGCGTCGTTCTTCGTGGTGGCAGCCAACGCGGCGGTGGATGTGGCCTATGTGCTGCTCGATCCGCGTGTCAGGCTGAAGCGTGGCTGATACGCTGCTCGAGGTGCACGATCTGTGCATCGATTTCCGCACGCGCCAGGGTGTCGTGCGCGCGGTGGATGGCGTGTCTTTCAGCGTGGGCACAGGCGAGATCGTGGGGCTGGTTGGCGAGTCGGGATCGGGCAAGACGCTGACGATGATGTCCGTGCTCGGGCTGATTTCCGACCCGAACGCCGTGATATCAGGCTCGCTGCGCTACAAGGGGCGCGAGCTGGCGGGATTGCCGCCGCGGGCGTGGCGGCAAGTGCGCGGGCGGGAGATCGCGATGATCTTTCAGGACCCGATGAGTGCGATGAACCCGGTGCACACGATCGGCTGGCAGATCGTGGAGCAGATACGCGCGCACCTGCCGCTGTCGCGCCGACAGGCACGGGCGCGCGCGGTGGATTTGCTGGCGCGCATGGGCATACCGGCGCCGGACCAGGCGTTCGGCCGCTATCCGCACCAGTTGTCTGGCGGCATGCGGCAGCGCGCGATGATCGCGATGGCGCTGAGCTGCGACCCTTCTTTGCTGATTGCCGACGAGCCGACGACCGCGCTGGACGTGACGGTGCAGGCGCAGATCCTGGCGTTGCTGCGCGCGCTGCGGGCGGATTTCGGCTCCAGCATCGTGTTCATCACGCATGATCTGGGCGTGGTGGGCGAACTCGCGGACCGGGTGATGGTGATGTACGCGGGAAGGCTGGTGGAGCGCGGGCCGGTTGCCGACACGATGGCGCATCCGGCGCACCCCTACACGCAGGGGCTGCTTGCGAGCATTCCGCCGATGTCCGGCGCGCGGCCGCGCCGGCTGCTGGCGATCCCCGGCGCGCCGCCCTCGCCGGCGGAGCGGCCGGACGGTTGCGCCTTCCAGCCGCGCTGCGCCCGCCGGTTTGAACGATGCGCGGCACGGCCAGCGCTTTTCGTATCCGGCACCCAGGATGCCGCGTGTTTCCTGGTGGAACACCAGGCAGCATGATCCTGCTGGAAGCGGTGGCGCTGTCGAAGACCTATGCCGCCGGGCGCGGCCGTGTCCTGCACGCGGTGGACGAAGTCTCGCTACGCGTGAACCGCGGAGAGACTGTCGGCCTGGTGGGTGAATCCGGCTGCGGCAAATCCACTTTGGGACGTTGCCTGTTGCGCTTGCAGCCGGTGACGGACGGCACAGTCCGCTTTGCCGGCCAGGACATCACTAGCACCTCGATGCGCGCGCTGCGGCCGTTGCGCACGCGCATGCAGATGGTGTTCCAGGACCCTGTGGCGTCGCTGAACCCGCGCCGGCGCGTGGGAGACCTGATCGCCGAACCGTTGCGCGTGCACCGCCTGCCGGACGGCCGCCGTCGCAGCACCGAAGCCGTGGCCGCCCGCGTATCCGAACTGCTCGACCTGGTCGGGCTCCGACGCGACCAGATGCAGCGCTACAGCCATGAATTCTCCGGCGGACAACGGCAGCGGATCGGCATCGCACGCGCTTTGGCGCTGGGGCCGGAACTGGTGGTGGCCGACGAACCCGTATCCGCCCTGGACGTCAGCGTGCAGGCGCAGGTGGTGAACCTGCTGATGGATTTGCAGGAACGGCTCGGCCTGACGATGCTGTTCATCGCCCATGATCTGGCCGTGGTGCGCCAGGTGGCCACGCGCGTGGCGGTTATGTACCTGGGTTCGATCGTGGAGACTGGCCCTACGGACGAGGTGTTCGCGCAGCCGGCGCACCATTACACGGCCGCATTGCTGGCGGCGGTTCCGGGCGGGCGGGACAGCATGGCGCCGCCTTTGCGCGGCGAAGTGCCCAGTCCGCTGGACCCGCCGGCAGGGTGCAAGTTCCACACGCGCTGTCCGCGCGCGGAGGCGCGGTGTTCGGCGGAGCGGCCTGTGCTGCGTGGGGTTGCGGCTGGGCGGGAGGTGGCTTGTCACTTTCCGGCTTAGGTAAAATTCACGATGCGGCCTTCCCGTGTAACGTTCAGCGAGGGAGGATCGAAACCGCTCACGAGGACTGATTGCCGCTCTGCCATTCATCTGGCCCGCCGATTTCGGCGTCTTCATCGCGGCGCCGAGCCATGGTGGCACAAGACACTCGACGACGCAACCGCCATACGCCGCCGCATCCTCCTCGCCTTCGAGCGCGCCGAAAACACCTCCGACCCGGCCGCCCGGCAGGCCCTGCTCACCTTCGGCGTCATCGGTGGCGGCCCCACGGGGGTCGAACTCGCCGGTGCGATCGCCGAACTCGCCCGCGGCGGTCTCACAGGAGAGTTCCGCCACGCCGATCCTGCCCAGGCGCGCGTCCTGCTCATCCAGTCCGGCGACCGCGTGCTTCCCACTTTCCCGCCTTCCCTGTCCGCCGCGGCCGCCGCCGCGCTCGCCGACCTCGGGGTGGAAATCCGCCTCGGACACGCCGTCGAGGACGTGACCTGCGACGGCATGACCCTGGCCGGCGAGCATATCGCCTGCGCCACCGTGTTCTGGGCGGCCGGCGTTGCCGCTTCGCCTGCCGCTGCCTGGCTTGGCATCACGGCGGACCGCTCCGGCCGGCTTGAAACCCGTCCTGACCTCACCGCCGCCAGCCATCCTGACATATTCGCCATCGGCGACACCGCCAGCGTGCTTGCCTGGAACGGCAAGCCCGCGCCCGGCCTGGCGCCAGCCGCAAAGCAAGCCGGCGAATATGTCGGACGCGTCATCCGCGCCCGGCTGCACAACCGTGCCGCACCTGCGCCGTTC
>CAXTJZ010000181.1:4063-8095 GCA_964244695.1 uncultured Acetobacteraceae bacterium | reverse complement strand
GCGTACGCCGGACACAGCATGCCTTCTTTTCTGCAAAAACGAAGCAAATACCTTTCGCTCCGCTCTCGCGCTCCTCTGCTTCGGCACCCGACAGGGAGGAAAAGTTTTTTGCTTCTTTTTTTCAAAAAAGAAGGCTTGCTTCCTGCCTATCGTCCAAGGCGGGAAAACAAAGCATGGAATTCGACGCCGGAGCAGACATCGGCCTAGCCGAAGGCCAGATGCGCGCCCAAGAAGTCAACGGCAAGAAACTGCTGCTGACCAAGATCGCAGGCAAGTGCCACGCCATAGGCGAGACCTGCCCCCACGCCGGCGGCCCCCTCAACGAGGGCGTGCTACGCGGTGACGTCGTCACATGCCCCTGGCACAAGGCGGCGTTCCGAGTCACCACAGGCGAGCGGCTGGAACCGCCCGCAATCGACGATCTTCCGCGTTACCCAACCCGAATCGTGGACGGCCGGATCATGATCACGGCCGCCGAAGAGCCGGCAAGCGCGCAGCCCGCCGCCTCACCCGACGAGCGATGCATGGCCATAGTCGGCGCGGGCGCGGCAGGCGTGGCGGCCGCCCAGGCGCTGCGCGAGGCAGGCTTCACCGGCCGGGTCGTCCTGATCAGCCAAGAGGACCGCCTGCCCTACGACAGGACGGTGCTGAGCAAATACGCGCTCTCCGGCAAGAAGGGCGGCGAGAAGACACCCTTGCAGGATGCCGCCTTCTACGACCGGCACGCCATCGAGCGTATGACGCGCACCGTCAGCGCCATCGACCCCGCTTCGCGCAGGATCACCTTCCAGGACGGCGGCACGCTTTCCTACCACGCTGGCCTGGTGGCCACCGGCGGCCTGCCGCGCAAGCTGCAGGTCCCAGGCGCGGACCTGCCTGGCGTGTTCACGCTCCGCACCGCGGCCGATGCCGAAGCCATCGCCTCGGCAGCCGCGCAAGCCAGGTCGGCGGTGATCGCCGGTTCGGGCTTCATCGGCATGGAGGCAGCCGCCAGCCTGCGCGAACGCGGCCTGGCGGTCACGGTGGTGGCCCCCCAGGCGGTCCCGTTCGAGCGTCAGCTCGGCCGCGAGATCGGCCAGGTCTTCCGGCGCGTGCACGAGAGCGAGGGGATCGCCTTCCGGCTGGAAGACGAGGTCGTGGCCGTCCACGGCCACACCAGGGTCGAGGGCGTAACCCTGAAGACCGGCGGCCACCTGGAGGCAGATCTCGTCATAGCCGGCTTCGGCGTGTCTCCAACCACCGGCCTGGTCCGGAACGTCACGCCCCGCAAGGACGGCGGCCTGCTCGTCGATGCAAACCTGCGCCTGGCGGACGGGCTGTTCGCCGCCGGAGACATCGCCGCCTTCCCCTTGCGTGGCGACGGCGAACCGACACGCGTCGAACACTGGCGCGTGGCCGAGCAGCACGGCCGCCTGGCAGCCCGCAACATGCTGGGCGGCACGCTCGCCTACGAAGCCGTCCCTTACTTCTGGACCATCCACTTTATGAAGCGCCTGGACTACGTAGGCCACGCCGAGCGCTGGGACGATATCCTGATCGACGGCAATCTGGATGAGCCCCGCTTCGTGGCCTTCTACGTGGCACAAGGCAGCGTGGCCGCGATTGCCGGCTGGGGCCAGGACAGGCAGATGGCTGCCGCAATCGGCCTGATGGAAGATCGCAAGCAGTGGCCCGTCGCGGAGCTGCGCGAGGCCTTGATGCCCTACGCCTGACCGCCGGCGGCCTGGGCCTTGGCTTGGCTTGGCGGACCCGAAAGGATTCGAACCTTCGGCCTCTGCCTTCGGAGGGCAGCGCTCTATCCAGCTGAGCTACGGGTCCGTGCGGGGCAGGTGATACAGGCAAACGAACGCAAGCGGAAGCGGCAGCAAAGCCTTCTTCTTCGCGACCGCTGCGGCGGAGCGCCCGCTTCATCAAAACGCATACAGCAAGCATGGGGCTCTGCCCCAAACCCCGCTGGGGCCTCGAGGCCCCAGACCCCCAATCTGTTTAGAAAGGCCGATAGACAGGTTCTAAGGACTTGTCCTTAGCGGGGTCCAGGGGCAGAGCCCCTGGCCTTCCTGAAAGTCCCAGCATTTCAGGCCTTACTTACCCCTCAAGGCCAGGCATTCCGCCCCGTAGTAGAATCCATCACCACCGCAGGCGCAAACGCGGACGCATCACCCGCCCAGGCATGATCCGCCTTCCACGCCGCGGCATTGATGTCCGCCCCGGACGGCAGCCACGCGCCAGGCATGGCAAGCCAGGCAAGCACGTCCGCCTGCGGTAACGCACGGTCCTGGTCCCGCAGCAGCAAATGGAAGCCGTTCATGTAGAAACCCTGCCGCACGGAAGCCGGCGTCTTGGCCCAGGCAGCCGCGGTGGCCGCCTGCGGCACCACCTGGTCCCGCCGCCCGGCGAGCATGAGCGTGTCCGGCGGCAGATGCCCCGCCGCCGCCTGTGCCGAGTCCATCAGATCCACCAGCCCGCGCAGCGTGGCCACCGTGGCGCCGCGCAGCGTAAGCGGATCGTGCGCCAGCCGAAGCAGCGCCTCGCGGTTGTCGCTGGGCGCGATGTCCTGCGGCACCTCGTTGCCAGTCAGCTTCCAGCCCGGCGCCACGGCCGCGGCTGTCCAAAGGGCCACGCGCACCCCCGCATCCATCTGCGCCCTGCCCCACACCGCCGGCGAGATCAGCACGTAGGCATCCGCACTGGCCGGCGCGCGCGCCGCCACGCACATCGCCACCGCGCCGCCCATGCTCTCGCCCATCAGGATCAGCCGCTGGCCCGGATAGCGCGCCCGCAACTGGCGCAGCAGCTCGGAGGCGTCCTCGATCATCACCGCCTGCCCGGCCCAGGTGCCGCGGTCCGCCGTGGCGCCGAAGCCGCGCTGGTCGGGTGCGATCACGGTATAGCCGGCCGCAGCAAACCCGGGCGCCGGATACTCCCACGCGTCCCTGCTATCGGTGAACCCATGCAACGCCAGTATCACGCCGGCCGGCGC
Source organism: uncultured Acetobacteraceae bacterium (assembly GCA_964244695.1). Taxonomy (GTDB): domain Bacteria; phylum Pseudomonadota; class Alphaproteobacteria; order Acetobacterales; family Acetobacteraceae; genus BOG-908. The sequence goes on along the minus strand of CAXTJZ010000181.1, from coordinate 5,115 downwards.
CACGCCCGCCGGCACACGCCAGATGCGGGCGGGCAGCACGAAGCCGTCGCGCATGTGGAACACTATGTCCGGCGCCGGAAAAGCCCCGCCCCCGGGCGCGGATTGCGCCGTCGCCGCCCGCGCGCCATACGGCCCGCCGAACACCAGCCCGGCTACGATCACGAGCACCATCGCCGCGGTTGAAACCCCCGCCACCCAGCGTATCATCCCAACCACTCCCGCAACCGTCAGGAACAAGTATGGCGTTCGGCGCCTCAACCCCAACCCCCGCCTTCGGCACGATAGAGACGATACTCGTCGACAGCCGCGTGCTGGCCTGTGACGGCGGCGACGGACCGCTAGGCCACCCGCGCGTCTGGCTGCGCATCGAGAACCAGCAGACCTTCTGCCCGTACTGCTCGCGCCTGTTCGTGCTGAAGCCCGGCGCGGTGGATGCAGACCATTAGCGAGACCCTGACCGAAGCCGCGCCGGCCGAAGCCGAGGCCGCAACCGCCCCCAACCTGGTCCTGGTGGACGGCTCCGGCTACATCTTCCGCGCCTTCCACGCCCTCCCGCCGATGACGCGCGCCGACGGCACCCCGGTCAACGCCGTGTTCGGCTTCACCAACATGATGGCCCGCTTCCTCGCCGCCCATGTCGGCACCCATCTGTGCGTCGTGTTCGATGCCGGCAGCCACACCTTCCGCAACCGCATCTACGACCAGTACAAGGCGCAGCGCCCCGAGCCGCCCTCCGAGCTGATTCCGCAATTCAAGCTGGTGCGTGACGCCACCGCCGCCTTCGGCATCGCCTGCGTGGAGCTGGAAGACTGGGAAGCCGACGACCTGATCGCCGCCTACGCGAAGGCAGGCGTCCAAGCCGGCGCCACCGTCACCATCGTCAGCTCGGACAAGGACCTGATGCAGCTCGTCCGTCCCGGTGTGACCATGCTGGACCCGATCAAGCAGAAGCCGATCGGCCCTGCCGAAGTGATGGAAAAGTTCGGCGTAACCCCGGACCGCGTGGTGGACGTGCAATCCCTGATGGGCGACAGCGTGGACAACGTCCCCGG
>CAXTJZ010000181.1:0-4053 GCA_964244695.1 uncultured Acetobacteraceae bacterium | reverse complement strand
CCGCCGAACTGATCAATCAATACGGCAGCCTGGAAGCGGTGCTGGAAGCCGCCCCAGGCATGAAGCCCAGCAAGCGGCGCGACAACCTGATCGCTCACGCCGAAGCCGCCCGCATCTCCAAGAAGCTCGTTACCCTCTGCGACGAAGCCCCTATGCCGCTGCCGATAGAGGCAATGCGCACCACGGAGCTGGACCGCACCCGCCTGACCGACTGGCTGCACGGCATGGGCTTCCGCAGCACCGCCCTCCGCCTGGGCCTGGCCGAAACACCCGCCGTCACCCCGGACGGCGAACCGGAGCAGCCATCAGGCCCCGCCGCGCCCTACGGTCCCTACGAAGTGGTGGCCGACGCCGAAGCGCTCCACGCCTGGGTCGCCGAAGCCACCCGAGCCCGCCGCGTGGCCCTGCACGTACAGACGGACCTGGATCCCAGGCCCTGGCGCGCCCGCCTCCTGGGCATAGGCCTGGCCACCGCCCCAGGCCGCGCCTGCTACATCCCGCTCCCAGTCGAAGAACTGACCGAACCCCGCCTCCCGCCCGAAACCGTCCTCGCCGCCCTCGCCCCCCTGCTCGCCGCCCCCTCGATCCTGAAGATCACCGCAAACGCCAAATACGCCCGCCTCGTCCTGCGTGCCGCCGGCGCCCCCGCCCCCGAACCGCAGGATGACCCAACCCTCATCAGCTTCGCCCAGGCCGCCGGCGCACACGATCACGCCCTACCTGACCTGGCTCCCCTGCACCTCGGCCACACCCCCAAAACCCTCGACGCGACAACGGGCACCGGCCGCAACCGCCTCACCTTCGCCGCCGTCCCGGTAGGCCGCGCCGCCGCCTACGCCGCGGAAGCTGCCGACGTCGCCCTGCGCCTCTGGTCCACCCTCCGCCCCACCCTGCGCAAACACCAGGCGCTAGGCCTCTACGAACAGATGGAACGCCGCCTGATCCCCGTCCTAGCCGACGCCGAAGCAGCTGGCATACGCGTGGACGAAGCCGAACTGCGCCGCCTGTCGGCCGATTTCGCCGGCCGCATGGCCGCCATCGAGGAAAAATCCCACCATCTGGCCGGCCACCCCTTCGGCCTGGGCAGCCCGAAACAACTCGGCGAAGTCCTGTTCGACGAACAAGGCATGCCAGGCGGCAAACGCAGCGCCAGCGGCCAGTGGGTCACCGACGCCAACGTCCTGCAGACCCTCGCCGACCTAGGCCACGAACTGCCCGGCCGCGTCCTGGAGTGGCGCCAGCTCAGCAAGCTGAAATCCACCTACGCCGACGCCCTGGTCGAAGAGATAAACCCCGCCACCGGCCGCGTGCACACCAGCTACGCCATGGCCGCCACCAGCACCGGCCGCCTCTCCAGCAACGACCCCAACCTGCAGAACATCCCCATACGTACCGAGGAAGGCGGCCGCATACGCCGCGCCTTCGTCTCCGCCCCCAACCACAAGCTGGTAAGCGCCGACTACAGCCAGATCGAACTGCGCCTGCTCGCCCACGTGGCCGACATCCCCGCGCTGAAGGAAGCCTTCTCCACCGGCCAGGACATCCACGCCCGCACCGCCAGCGAAGTCTTCGGCATCCCGCTGGACAAGATGGACCGCGTCACCCGCAGCCGCGCCAAAGCGATCAATTTCGGCATCATCTACGGCATCAGCGCCTTCGGCCTGGCCCGCCAGCTCGGCATAGAAGCCGGCGAAGCAGGCAGCTACATCGCCGCCTATTTCGAACGCTACCCCGGCATACGCGCCTACATGGAACGCACCAAGGAAGAAGCCCGCATCCACGGCTACGTCACCACCCCCTTCGGCCGCCGCTGCACGATCCAGGGCATCGCCGACCGCAACATGGCCCGCCGCGCCGGCGCCGAACGCCAGGCCATCAACGCCCCCCTCCAAGGCGGCGCCGCCGACGTAATGAAACGCGCCATGGTCCGCCTGCCCGCCGCCTTACGCGAAGCGGGCCTGCAATCCCGTCTGCTGCTGACCGTGCATGACGAATTGCTGTTCGAAGCACCCGACGCGGAAGCCGAGACGTTGGCCGCTTTGGCAAAGCGCGTGATGGAATCAGCGGCGTCGCTAAGCGTGCCGCTTACGGTGGAGACCGGGATCGGCAATAGCTGGGCTGAGGCGCACTAAGGAAGCAAGCAAGGCCTTCTTTTTTGAAAAAAAGAAGCAAAAAACTTTTGCTACTGACGCCTGCACGGAGGTGTCGCCTGGTTCTACAAGCGCTCGCGTTGGCAGAAACAGCACGCGCGTCCAGGATCGCCAGACGGCTACACTGTCCCGCTTTCTTCGATGTCAGCCCTTCGCTCGGCCGTCCGGCCTGCTCAAGGCTCGCGCAGCGACCGCCGAAGGCGGCTTGGCCTTGAACAGGCCGGACGGCCGAACGATCATCGCGCGTCGAAGGTAGCCGCAGTTCGCGTAACGTCCTTCAGAAAAGACGTGCCTCGCTCCTTGCCTTACCCACCCGGGAAGACGTCTCCCGCCCCAATTCCGCGCAAATCAGCGCCCCAGCCGCCACCAACCGATCCAGCGAAACCCCCGTCCGCACGCCCATCCCATCCAACATGTACACAACATCCTCGGTAGCAACGTTGCCCGTAGCACCGCGCGCATAAGGACACCCGCCCAGCCCCGCCACCGCAGCATCAATCACACCCACACCCACCTCCAAACAGGCAAGGATGTTAGCCAGCGCCTGCCCATACGTGTCGTGGAAATGCACCGCGAGTTCCGCCATAGGCACGTCCTGCGCAACACGCTCCACCATACGCCGCGCTGCCAGCGGCGTACCGACGCCAATCGTGTCGCCGAGCGAAACCTCCGCGCATCCCATGTCACGCAGCGCGCTCGCCACGTGTGCCACGGCATCCATGCTGACCGCACCCTCATAAGGGCACCCCAGCACACACGATACATAGCCCCGCAGCCGCAACCCGCGCTCCCTCGCGCGTTCAGCAACGGGCACGAATCGCTCCAAACTTTCCGCAATGGAGCAGTTGATGTTCTTTTGCGAGAACGTCTCCGAGGCGGCCGCAAAAATCGCCACCTCATCTACCTCGCTCGCCTCAGCCGCAACCATCCCCTGCATGTTGGGCACCAGCACGCTATAGCGAACTCCGGGCGCCCGCTTGATGCCCGCCAGCACCTCCGCGCTGCCCGCCATACGCGGCACCCATTTCGGCGAGACAAAACTCCCCGCCTCGATAGCCGACAACCCCGTGCCGGAGAGCGCATCGATCAGCGCCACGCGCGCCTCTACCGACACCGCGCGCGCCTCGTTCTGCAGCCCGTCGCGCGGCCCCACCTCGACGATCTTGACTGAATCAGGAAGCTTCATGGTCCACCGCCACGAAAGTGATCAGCCGCGCACCCTCCTGGATCAATTCGTCCGCCCGCACATGCACGGCCTCGATCACGCCGTCACGCGGCGCACTGAACGTCGTCTCCACCTTCATTGCTTCCAGGATCAGCAGTTTCTGCCCCTTGATCACGGCGTCGCCAGGCGAGACGAACACGCGATCCACACGCGCCGGCGTAGGTGCAACCAATTTCGCATCCGCCGCCACAGCCGCCTCAGGCGGCGCCAGCGGATCGATGCGCGTAAAGATGTGGTTCGTGCCGTCGGCAATGATGGTGACAGCGCCAGCATCACGCACCACGCGCACCCGGTGGCGCGCACCGTCCACAATGATTGCGCCATCCTGCTGCTGCGCGGTCACGCTGCCGCCTGCAACATCCAACAACCAACCGCCACCCGGTGCCGCGCGCGCGGCCACATGCAGACGGTGCTCGCCATACAGCAAAGTCACGTCCGCCGTAGCAACACCGTTCACTCGCCAGCCATCACCAGCGCCCCACGGGTCGGCAACATCGCTCACCGCCTGTTCCAGTTCGGACAAGCAAGCAGCCGCCAATACAAACGGCGCAGGCGCATCCCCAGGCTCCACCAGTTGCGGGTTACGCCCGATAAACCCCGTATCGAAATCGCCCGCCGCGAAAGCCGGATCGGCCGCAATCCGGCGCAGCAGATCAAGGTTCGTGCGTGGCCCAACCA
>CAXTJZ010000180.1:6686-8126 GCA_964244695.1 uncultured Acetobacteraceae bacterium | reverse complement strand
CCGGTTCTTTCTTTCAAAAAAGAATACCTTCCTTCCCTTACCTCACCCCCGGCCCACCCACCCCGATCATGTCACCCTCAGTGACGATTCCCGCAAGCCGCGCCAAATCCCACCCTTCCGTCCCGGCCGGCCGCAAAGGCAGCACCATCCAGCGGTAATCGGCCGTGCTGTCCAGCACGCGTATGCGCGTGCCTGGTGGCAGCGTGGTGTTCCATTCGGCCAGCACGCCGGCCGGATCGCGCACCGCGCGGGCGCGGTAGGCGTTGGACTTGTACCAGGTGGGCGGATAGCCGAGAACGGCGCGCGGGTAGCAGCTGCACAGCGTGCAGACGATCAGATGGTGCAGGCCCGGCACGTTCTCCAGCACGCCCAGCGGGGGCATGCCGCGCATCGGAATGCCTTCGGCTTCGGCTGCCGCGGCGCCGTCGGCGAGCATGAGCGCGCGGTAGGCGGGGTCCGTCCAGGCGCGGGCCACCATGCGGGCGCCCTGGGCTGGCGTGGCCTCGTCCGTGCTGCGTATCCGCGCGGCAATCTCGGCCGGGGTGACAAGACCGCGCCGGGCGAGCACCGCGGCCAACGCCGCGAGCAGCCGGGCCGGCTCGGTTTGTGGCAGGCTCACGCGAGGTCCAGCCAATGCTCGAACAGCTCGACGACGAGGTCGTCTGCGGTGGCGTCCGGCCAAAGGACGCGTCCGTCGAACAGCACGTGGTAGAGGGCGCGGCGGGGCGCCGGGCGGGCGAAGGCCAACTCCTCGGGGTTCGGGAAATCGCCCAGATGGCGGAGCACCGTGCCGGGGCGGCCGCGCAGGTAATACGGCGTTCTCACATGGGCAGGGCCGGATGCTTCCGGCCAACGGTCTTGCACGCGTATCCGCGTACCCGGGGCAATCATGCCAGTGCGGCGGAAAGTTCGGCGTCGGTGATGACGCTCTTAGCCAGAAGATGGGCGGTGATCGCGCGCAGCCAGCGCTCGTAATAGCTGAGCGCCAGATAGTCGGCTTCGGGGATGGCTTCGATGGCGCGGCGCAGTTCGTCCACGCTCATGGTTCCCTTGGCGCCCAACACGCCGCGTATCGCATCCACCGTGCGGTCGAACTCGGTGAGCCCATGGCTGGCCTTGTCGATGGGCTCGCAAAGGAAGCGCGGGATCCCGCCCATGTCGTGATGCGCGCGCGCAGGTTCGGGGTCGGCCATCCGCGGAGAATACAGAAAATGCGTCCGGATGCCATGTCGGAGCATCCGGACGCGGTGATCAGGCCGCTTGCTGGCCGAGATAGGCGTGCACGAAACCTGGGATGTGGCTGCCGAGCCAGTCGCCCATCTCCTGCTCCTCCTTCATCGACTGCTCCAGCACCTGGATGTCCGCCGGGGCGCCGGCTGCCTCGGCCAGGGCGATCAGCACCTTGTAGGAGCCGATCTCGTAAGCTTTGAAGCCTATGGC
>CAXTJZ010000180.1:0-6676 GCA_964244695.1 uncultured Acetobacteraceae bacterium | reverse complement strand
CCGACGGCGGCGAGCACGTCCTTCAGCACCTCGTCAGAGGCGAAGGTATGCGCGAAGCCGGCGACGGTGGCCACCGTTCCGGTCACCGCTTCCTTGGCGAGCGAGGCCTTCGTGCCGTGCCTGGCGAGCAGGCTGTCCAGCCGCGCGGCCTGCTCGGTGGAGCGCTCTTTTTCCTGCTGCATCTGCGTGTGCAGGTCCGGATAGGCCTTCATCCGGGGCAGCTGGTTCTGTATGGTGCCGATCGCCTGCGTCTCGACGGCATGCTGGTTGCGCAGGCCGGTCAGATAAACCTCGGTGGTCCTGGTCGTGTCGCTCATGCGGGTCTCCTTGGGATGACCCGGTAACGCGGTTTGCCCGTGCGGAGCGGACGCCAGGCGCATCAGATTAAATTGCACTTGGCAAAGGCCAAGGCGCTGCCAGCTCCGGGTGTTAGTGCCTCAACTCGGAGCGCAAGGCTTGACCGCTTGGAGCGGGCACCGGACCTTGGGGGACAATGAGATCATCTCCATGACTGGCGTCAGGAAAAAGCTATGCGCGGCGACGCTGTGTTTTGTTTCGCTGCTTGTCGCACCGGCCCGGGCAGGGGTGCGTGGCGAGGTCACTGACTATGGCGAGACCACGGCAGAGCGGGAACGCCCGGCCCAGCAGACGGAAGACGATCATAGCCTGGTGCCGAGAACCACGATTGAAAGCATTCGATTTGTGGGCCGTACAAGCAGCCTGCCGGCCCAGTTCTGCCTGCGTTTCGGCGTATCGATCCGTTTGAGTTCCGACGCGGGAGAACAACTGCCACAGCAACTGATCGTGGTTGTCACCCACCCGAGGATTACTCGACCGGACCAGGCCGCCAGCACCCAGGACAGCTTCCCGACCCCGGTTATCCGCGGCACCGCTTATGCAGGGTGGACTTTCGACCACCCTTGGGAACAGCAGCCGGGCGAGTGGACAATGACATTCATGAACGAGGGCGAGGTCGTAGCCTCCAAAGCGTTCACAATTACCGCGCCAACACCTGCTACCTCGCCGAGGTGCCCGCCGGTGGTCTCCTGAAAGCCTGAAGGCAAGCGCCAGCCGTCAGACGATAGCCTACGTTTCGCGGTGAGGCGTAAATGTATGATGATTGGGCCACTCAGACACAACCGTATTGGCATCCTTGAACTTAACCGTGGTGACGGTGGCGTGTGAGATACCGCGTATCGGCGCGGCCCAGCCTGCGTCGGCGATGTCCGACGCGCCCGCGTTCCGTAGAAACAACAATGCTAATTTCTTTGAAGAAGAAGCAAAACACGTTTGCTTCCGGCGCCTGCACCGAACTCGATCCTGCTCCGTTCGCCGCATCGCCGCTTTGGCTCGCCCTGAAAGTGCCTCATTAGACAGGCGAACCAACTTGTAAGCGCAGCCGCAACGACTTACGGTGCCGGCATAGAATCGATAAGGCTGCTCATGTCGACCACTACGTCGCATCCGTCGGGTTCGGCCCCGGTCCTTTCCTATGACGGCCGCATCGGTGACCTCTACCGGATTTTCCTGGTGAACCTGCTGCTGACCATCGTCACGCTCGGGATCTGGCGGTTCTGGGCGGTCACGCGCATGCGCCGCTACATCTGGTCGCGCACCAGCAGCTTCGGGCAGCGATTCGAATACGACGGCACCGGCGGCCAGCTCTTCGTGGGGTTCCTGCTGGCGCTTCTGGTCATCCTCGGGCTGGGCGCGGTCGCCGGGATATGCTCCGCGCTGCTTGCCTCCAACCTTCCTCATGGCGGCAAGGCGCTGGCCGTGCTTCCCGCCCTGCTGTTCGAACTCACGATCGTCACGCTGGCGCTGGGCGCGCCATTCTCCGCCCAACGCTACCGCCTCAACCACACGATCTGGCGCGGCATACGCGGCGGTGTGAAAGGCTCGATGGTGAGCTATGGCCTGCGCTCGCTGCTCTATCTGTTCCTGGTGGTCCTCACGTTCTACCAGCTGGCCCCCTGGGCGATGCTGCGCCTGTACGAGCGCCGGACCAACGCCAGCTTCTTCGGCACCCAGCAATTCTCCGCCGCCACCCGCGCAGGCGCCGTCTACCTGCGCTTCGTGCTCGCCTTCGTGGGCACCGTGGTGCTGGCGGTCGCCGTCTTCGGCCTGCTGTTCGTCATCGAGCGTCCCGTACTCGCACTCATGGCACAGGGTCACGACCCGCAGGTCCTCCAGCGCGCCTTCAGCCAGCTTACGCCCGCGCTCCTGGTCGCCTACCTGGTGCTCGGCTTCGGCGGCGCGCTCATCTCCGCCAGCTTCACCGCCGCCTATTTCCGCCACATCACCGGGCATACGCGGTTCGGCGCGCTGCAACTCTCCAGCCGTGTCACCGGTCTGGCGGTGCTCGGCCTCACTTTGGGCAACATACTCCTCCTGGTGTTCACCCTGGGCTTCGGCATGCCCATCGTGATCCACCGCAACCTGCGCTTCATGGCCGCCAACCTGCTGGGCAGCGGCGTGCCGGACCTGGCGGACCTGCACGCCAGCGACCAGCCGGTCTCGCGCTACGGCGAGGGCATGTTCCAGGCGCTGGATGCAGGAGCCGGGATCGGCTGATTGCACACCGCCCAGGCCACGCTGTTCGACGGCAAAAGCGCGCTCGGCCAGCCGGTTATCGCCACCATCGAGGGCCAGCATCTGCGCCTGCAGGCCGCCGATGGCGGGCAGCTGGAAGCCTGGCTCCTGGCCGGGATCGTGCGGTGCGACCTCGGCGCGCCCGCGGACTCGGCCACCTTCAGGCAGAACGGCCCGGCCCGCCTGGCCGTCACGGACGCCGCACTCCTGGCCGGCCTGCGCCAGGCCGGCGTGGCATTCGGCAGCGCGTCGCCGTGGACCGGCCGGCGCTGGGGCGTTTTCGCCGCCTGCTTCGCCGGCAGCCTGCTGCTGCTGGCAGTCCTGATCGACCAGCTGCCGGCGCTGGCGGCACCGCTCGTGCCCCCGGCGCTCGAACGCGGCTGGTCGAACACCATCGAAAGCGTGCTTTCGGCCAACGTCAGAAGCTGCGACGATCCCGCAGCCGGCGCTGCCCTCTCCGGCCTCGTCGCGCGTCTGGCGACAGCCGCCGGCCTGGCCAAGCCGCCGCGCCTGGTGGTGATCGACACCGGGCTGGTCAACGCGTTCACCTTGCCCGACGGCAGGATCCTTCTGCTGCGCGGCCTGCTCGACAAGGCCGGCAGCCCGGACGAGCTCTCCGGCGTCCTGGCGCACGAGATCGGCCACGTACGCCGCCACGATCCGACCCGCGAGATGCTGCGCGGCGTGGCGCTGAACATGGTCGCGCGCAGCCTGGGATGGGGCACGTCGGTCGCCAGCCAGATGGCGGCACTCTCCTACGGGCGGCGGGCCGAAGCGGCCGCGGATGCAAGCGCCGTCACCACGCTGCGCCGCGCCGGCCTGCGCACGGACGGCCTGCGCCGCTTCTTCCAGCGGCTGCAGAGCGATGCCGGAGACGCCCCCCTGCCCTTCCTCTCCGATCATCCGGCCACCTCGCGCCGCATCGCCGCGCTGCCCGCCGACTCCATCGGCTCTCCTGCGCTGACGCCGGAGCAATGGGGTGCCGTTCGCGCCGCCTGCCCGGGCTAGACCGCGTCACCGCAGCCGCTGAGCTTGCCGGCCGTCCTGGCTTGCCTGTCACGCATCACGCTGAAATGGTGCAGGCTGGCTGCCTGACCGTGGCATAGACGTGGTAGCCACCGGGCAGGATTGCCCGGCAGCGCCGAAGCAGCCGTCCGGTGCCCATTCGCGCCAGGGGCTCCCTGCCGAGAATGCGGCGGCCCTGCGCCTTGCTTGCCGATACCACCGAGGAACTCGCCATGAGCGCCGCCACCAACCCGAACGGCGAAGCTGCCGCGACAGCCGTGTGTGTTCCAGCACGTGCCTGAACCAAGATCGCGCCTTGTGCTCGTGGCCTGCATCCTGGCGTCCAGCCTGGCGTTCGTGGACAGCTCCGTCGTCAATGTCGGCCTGCCTGCGATCGGCCATGACCTGCGGGCAAACGCCGGCGCGCTGCAATGGGTGGTGAACGCCTACCTGCTGCCGCTCAGCGCGCTGCTCCTGCTGGGCGGGGCCGCGGGCGACCGTTACGGGCGCCGCCGGCTGCTGATGGCCGGCACGGTCCTGTTCGCGGCCGCCTCGCTGGTCTGCAGCCTCGCCCCGAACCTGGCACTCCTTCTCGCCGGCCGGATGCTGCAGGGCGCAGGCGCCGCCCTGCTGTTGCCGAACAGTCTCGCTTTGCTGGGCGCGAATTTCGGCGGCGAGAGCAAGGGGCGCGCGGTCGGCATCTGGGCCTCCACCGGCGCGGCCATGGGTGCGCTGGGTCCGGTGCTGGGCGGCTGGCTGATCGATACGGTGGGCTGGCGGGCGATCTTCCTGATCAACCTGCCGCTGGCACTCGGGGCCGTGCTTCTCGCCTGGCGCTGCGTGCCGGCGGATGCGGACGGGCATGACAATCCTCTGGACCTCTTGGGCGGGCTGCTCGCCACGGCCGGGCTGGCGGCCGCCACCTGGGCATTGACCGTAGGCTCGGGGCCGGCTGGCTGGACCGCCACGGCCCTTGCGACGGCCGCAGCCGCCGCGGCGCTGATGGCGGGCTTCGTGGCCGTCGAGCGCCGGATGGGCGAGCGCGCCATGGCGCCCCCGTCGCTGTTCAGCTCCAGGACGTTCGTCGGCCTGACCATACTGACCCTGCTGCTCTACGGCGCACTCGGCGGCTTGTTCGTGCTGCTGCCGTTCCTGCTTATCGAGGTGGCCGGATATTCCGCCGCTGCGGCCGGCGCGGCGTTGCTGCCTTTGCCGCTGATGATAGCTGCCTTCTCGCCTGTCATGGGCGCGCTTGCCGGCCGCGTCGGCCCGCGTTTGCCGTTGACGGTAGGGCCCGTGGTCATGGCCGCGGGGTTCACCCTGCTGGCGCGTATCGGCCTGCAAGGCGCCTACTGGACGCAGGTGCTGCCCGCTGTCCTGGTGATCGCCGCAGGTCTGAGCGGCGCGGTGGCGCCGCTCACCACGGCCGTCCTGGGCTCCGTGGACGAACGCCACACCGGCTCGGCATCCGGCTTCAACAGCGCGGTGGCGCGTACCGGCGGCCTTGCGGTCACTGCCCTGCTCGGCTCCGTCCTGGCCGCCAGGGGTACGGGACTTCTCGCCGGCTTCCACGCCGCAGCTTTTGCCGGCGGGTCTGCCTGTCTGCTGGCGGCCCTGAGCGCGTTCTGCCTGGTCGGCCGGACCGCCAAGTGAGGGATTTGGCCGAGCCGGTCATGGCACGCGGTCCTTTCTGAAAGAAAGGCCAAAACCTCTTGCGCCTTTCGCCCGCATCAAATCATGGGCGTCTCCGGCCTGGTCGCGCGAACTCGCCTATTCGTTACGTCACGCATGGGAGCGCGCCAGTCTCGGCGGCGAACCGCCGGCAGCCCAAAGGCGGCGCCTGCCGGTGCTGGCGGGGTATTGGCAGAGGTGGTAACCCTGCTATTGCTGAGGCCGCATTTTAAGGCTGACAGCTTGTCGGAAGACCACTTCGACGCGGAATACATACCTCCGCCCGACACCGCTGCGAGGTTGCGTAAGCACGTCCAAGACAGGCTGCATGTTTTGGAGAAGAACGGCCAATGCCCGGTTTGCAACACAACCCAATGGGCGCTTCTCAACAGTAACGACGTGACGTCCCAGAAGCCTGCAAGCCAGCTTCCCGGGTGGCCGACATACGCTTTGGCCTGCGGACATTGCGGCTTTGTCCGGCATCACCTGAGGTCGATTTTCGACGGAAACGAAACCCTTGGCGTTTCTGGCGAAAGCGGCTCCCGCGTTGCTGTCGGCGATGGTGGCGGTTCCCACGGTTTCGTGCTGGAAGCCAGACTGGCCGTTTTGGAAAAGATCGCAACCAGCACCGAGGACTTGCTTGCTGAACTACGCTGGGACATGAAGGCTGTGCGCGGCAGGCAGGAAGAGGATTGCCGGTTATCGGCAGACAGGATGTCCAACCATTCCGAGAAGCTGACCGATATGATAGGCGGCTCCACACTCAAGCTGTCGGTCGCGGGCGGCCTGGCTGTCGCCGGCGTGCTGGTTGCCATGGCAAAAGGCTTCAGGTGGTTCTAACCTCAAGTTAAAGACAACTTTAACAACCACACTGAGGCGTTCAAGCGCGACAAGCACACCGTTACCAACAGAACAGAGAATTTCTGGACCAGGCCAGACGTTTGCTCAAAGGGCTGCGACAGTATCCCAAATGCGCATTTCACCCGAGAGCCTGAAAGATGTTCAGGCTAAGCAAGGCCGGCATCCGGCCGGCCGGCAAAACAAACCTCTTCTAACTTATTCCACCGTGACGGACTTTGCCAGATTCCGCGGCTGGTCCACGTCCGTCCCCCGCAGCACCGCCACGTGATACGCCAGCAACTGCACCGGAATGCTGTATAAAATAGGTGCGGCGAACGGATGGATGTCTGGCAATGTCAACGTGTCCACCGCAATATGACGCAGCTTCGCGACGCCGGCCGCGTCGCTCAGCAGGATGATCTGGCCCCCGCGCGCATGCGCCTCCTGCAAGTTGCTCGCCGTTTTCTCGAACAACGGTCCGCTCGGGGCGATGCCGATGATGGGCACCGATTTGTCGATCAGCGCGATGGGTCCGTGCTTCATCTCGCCGGCGGCGTAGCCCTCGGCG
>CAXTJZ010000179.1:0-8263 GCA_964244695.1 uncultured Acetobacteraceae bacterium | reverse complement strand
GAGCGTGACTGTATAACTAGCGTGTCTCGATCATGAAATATCCCAAACTGAGACACCACCGTCTGGGCTACTGGCGAGCGGCGACTTAAACTTCCTGCACAGCGCGATGCCCTTTGCGGCTCTCATACATCATTGCACAGTCCGACCAAGTTGTGCCGAGCAGGATGACGTCCCTGCACCAGGGCTCAAACCGTGACTGGTTGCTCAGCCGGCGACAGCGGAGCAAAAGTTTTTCGCTTCTTTTTTTCAAAAAAGAAGGCCTTTCTCCTTTCTCCCTTCACCCCGCCTGCCGCGCCAAAGCCCGCGCCCGCCGCTCGTCTTTCTTCGAATTGCCGCCGCCGCTTTTCACCGGCTTGCTCTTCTTCAGCAGCAGCGCCCGATAATCATCCATATCGCCCTCGTAAGGCGACACCGTTCCGCCATCGACGATCCACAGCGTGTCCGCCACCAGCTCCACCAGATGCGGATCATGCGTGATCAGCAGCACCGCGCCGGCGAATGCCGCCAGCGCGCGCACCAGCGCGTCGCAGGCGTCGATGTCGAGGTGGTTCGTCGGCTCGTCGAGGATCAGCAATTGCGGCGCGTCGCGCGTGGCCAGCGCCAGCAGCAGGCGCGCGCGCTCGCCGCCGGACAGTGAGCCGGTCGGCGTGAGCGCGCGGTCGCGGTCCAGGCCGAAGCGGGCGAGCTGGCTGCGCTGCTGCGTGGCGGGCGCCAGCGGCAGGGCGCGGGCGATGTGGTCGAGCGCGGTCTCGCGCGGGTCCAGCTCGGCCTCCTGGTGCTGCGCGAAATAGCCGACGCGCAGCTTGCCGGGCCGGCGCAGGCGGCCCTCCATCGGCTCCAGCCGGCCGGCCAGCAGCTTGGCGAAGGTGGATTTGCCGTTGCCGTTGGCGCCGAGCAGGGCGATGCGGTCGCCCATCTCGAAGTTCATGCCCAGAGCGCGCAGCACGGGCGTCTCGCCGTAACCGACCGCCACCCCGTCTAGGGACAGGATCGGCGGGGGCAGGGCGCTCGGTTCGGGGAAGTTGAACACGGTGGCCGCGTCCTCGATCACGCTTTCCATCGCAGGCATCTTCTCCAACGCCTTGATGCGGCTCTGCGCCTGCCGCGCCTTGCTGGCGGACGCGCGGAAGCGGTCGACAAAGGCCTGCATGTGCGCGCGCTGCGCCTGTATCTTCACCGCCGCCTTGGCCTGCAGCATGGCCTGCTCGGTGCGTATGCGGACGAATTCGTCGTAGCCGCCTGGCGTCACGTTCAGCCGGCGCTGGTCCAGGTGCGCGATCGCCTGCACGCAGCGGTTCAGCAGCCCCTGGTCATGGCTGACCACCAGGGCCGCACCGGCGAATTTCGCCAGCCAGGCTTCCAGCCAGAGCGTGGCTTCCAGGTCCAGGTGGTTGGTCGGCTCGTCCAGCAGCAGCAGGTCCGGGTTGCTGAACAGCACGGTGGCCAGCGCCACGCGCATGCGCCAGCCGCCGGAGAAGCTGTCCACCGGGCGGCCCTGGGCGTCGGCGTCGAAGCCCAGACCGGCCAGGATGGTGGCCGCACGGGCAGGGGCCGAGTCCGCGTCGATGGCACCGAGCCGTTCCCAGATGGCGGCCACGCGGTCCGCGGCGATGTGGCCGCGCTCGGCCTCCTCGGCCTCGGCGAGCAGGTCCAGGCGTTCCTGGTCGCCCTGCAGCACGGTCTCCAGCAACGATTGCGGACCGGAGGGCGCCGTCTGCTTCACCTGCGCCATGCGGGCGCGGCTGGAGAGCTGGATGTTGCCGCCATCCACCGCGAGGTCGCCGGAGATCGCCTTCAGCAGCGTGGATTTGCCGGCGCCGTTGCGGCCGACCAGGCCGATGCGGCGGCCGGCGTCGACGGTGAGGTCGGCGCCTTCGAGCAGGGTGCGGCCGCCCATGCGCAGGGTGACGCCTTGGACGGTGAGGAGGCTCATGGGCGGGGTTTAGAGTGCGCTGCACAAGAAAGGAAGGAAGGCCTTCTTTTTTGAAAAAAAGAAGCAAAAAACTTTTGCTCCCTGTCGGCGACTAGCCCGATAGGTCCGCGACAGCGGAGTCAAAAGTTTTTTGCTTCTTTTTTTCAAAAAAGAAGGCCTTGCTTCCTTCCTTCGCAGTTGCAGTAAACCCGCCAGCGCGTCAGAACACCCGGCCCACTGCATACAGAGCCGACGCACTTGCCCGTCCCGTTCTCCTCGGAAGACCTCGGCCGAATCTTTGAAGTCCGCGCGCTCACCCGCGGCCGCAGCCTCGTGCTGATCGGTGCCGTGGAAGTGAAGCTGGACGGCGAGACCATCATCGGCACGGTGGAGGACAAGGGCGTCCGCCGCACCGCGCGGGTGACGCCGGCTGCGATGGGCCGGCGCGTGGTGTTCGAGAACCGCTGCACCTGCCGCCTGGTGAACTGCCCGCATCTGGCCGCCACCGCCTTCCTGGCGCTGGACCGCTTCCCGGCGCTGCGCCGCGCCGAACAGGCGACCTTCCTGGAGCGCATGAGCGAGGCTCCGGCGCCGGAGAAGCAGCGCCTGCTGGTGAGTCTGGAACCGGGCATGCCGCCGGACTCGTGCTTCGTCAGCTTCAGCCTGGTGGGTGAGCGCACCGCCCGTGTGGAGCCCACCAACCCCGCGCGCATCCTGCGCGAGGGCACGGCGAGCGAGGCGGCGCTGGCGTTAGCGCATCTGCTGGGCGGCGGCGACGCCGCGCGCACCGGCGTGCCGGCGCCGTCCGTGGCGCCGCTGGTGGCGGCATTGCTGCGTGTGGAGAACGCGCGCTGGGCAGCGACAGGCAAGAAGCTGATGCACGGCGAGGAACGCGTGTTCGAGGCGGACTCGCCGCCGCGCCTGCCCGCCCGCTCGGCGATCCTGCTTGGCGATACGGGGCCGTGGTACGTGGATGCGGCCACCGGCGCCGTTGGCCGGGTGAAGCTGCGGCAGAAACGGCCCGCCCCGCCACCGCCGATCACCATACGGCCGCGGCTTGGGCGGCAGCGCGGCGTCTCCACGCTGGTGGCCACCGAAAGCGAGCGCGCGATCGTGGAGCGGCCGGTGACGCCTGTGATGCGCATGCAGCGCATGCGCGCGCCGGACGATTTCGGCCGCCTCGTGCTAATGGACGCGCTGATACTGGATTTCGACTACGGCGGCACGCTGAGCGACGGCGACGACGAGCGCCAGTTCGTCCGCGTCGAAGGCCCGGGCGGCCCCAGTTTCGTCAGGCGCAACGTGGAGGCGGAGGCCGCCGCGGTGGAGTCGCTGCGCCAGGACGGCTTCACGATGATGCGGGTGGGCGACGGCAAGTCCGCGCGCGGCCGGCGGGTGTTCGTCTATCGCGGCCAGGATGCCGGCGAGCGCTGGCACCATTTCGTCTCCGAGCGCGTGCCGGCCTTGGAGTCGCTCGGCTTCCGCAGCCTGATCGACAAGGATTTCGGCCCGCGCATGGTGGAGCGCGTGGGCGAGTGGGACCTCAAGATACGCGACGTGGCGGTGAGTGCCGAGACGCCGGGCAATTTCTCGCTGGATTTCGGCATCGAGATCGACGGCGTGCGTATCCCGCTGCTGCCCGTGCTTTCCAACCTGCTGGCGCGCGGCGGCATGGAGACCGCGCAGGTGGTGGGCGAGGACCTGATCACCACGCTGGAAGACGGCCGCGTGGTGAAGCTGCCGGCCGAGCGCATACGGCGGATGCTGGCGATCATGGGCGACCTGATCGAGGCGGCCGAGATACGCGAGGACACGATCGTGCTGCCGGACGCCGAAGCGGCCACGGTGGTCGAGCTGGAGCAGCTCCTGCTGACCCGCTGGCAGGATGCCGGCAAGATACACGCCTATACCGAACGCTTCCGCGGCGAAACCGAGATACCGCACACGCCGGTGCCGGCCGCCTTCCATGGCGATCTGCGCCCCTACCAGACGCAAGGCGTGGACTGGCTGCAGCATCTGATGGCCAGCCAGCTGGGCGCGTTCCTGGCCGACGACATGGGGCTGGGCAAGACGGCGCAGACGATCGCCCACATCACCGTGGAGCATGCCAGCGGCCGCATGAAGCACCCCGCGCTGATCGTGGTGCCGACCAGCCTGATCGCCAACTGGACGTCCGAGCTGGAGAAGTTCGCGCCCAGCCTCAGGGTTGTCGTGCTGCATGGGCTGGACCGTCACCGCAAGCGCGACACGCTGGAGCGCTACGACGTGGTGGTGACCACGTATACGGTGCTGACGCGCGACGTGCTGGAGATGAAGGAGCGTGATTGGCACATCATCGTGCTCGACGAAGCGCAGGCGATAAAGACGCCGGATGCCAAGGCCACGAAGGCGGTGTGCCAGCTCGACGCGCGCCAGCGCATCTGCCTGTCAGGCACGCCGATCGAGAACAACCTCGAGGAGCTGTGGTCGCAATTCGCCTTCCTGATGCCGGGGCTGCTCGGCGACAGGCGCGGCTTCGCCAAGCGCTTCCGCACGCCGATCGAGAAGAACGGTGATCAGTTGCGCCGCGTGCAGCTTGTCCGCCGGATCAAGCCGTTCATCATGCGGCGCAAGAAGAGCGACGTGGCGACCGAGCTGCCGCCGAAGCACACGATCCTGCGCCGTATCACCTTGGCGCCGGACCAGCGCGAGCTCTACGAGACCATACGCGTAACGATGTACGAGAAGGTGCGCGAGCAGGTGGCCGAGCGCAGCCTGGCGCAGAGCCGCATCGTGGTGTTGGATGCGCTGCTCAAGCTGCGCCAGGCCTGCTGCGACCCACGCCTGGTGAAGTTGCGCTCCGCCCGCGAGATAGAGAGCTCCAGCAAGCTGGACGACCTGCTCGAGATGATCTCGGAGATGATTCCTGAGGGGCGGCGCATCCTGCTGTTCAGCCAGTTCACCTCCATGCTGGACCTGATCAAGCCAAGGCTGCGCGAGGCTGACATCCCGTTCGTGGAATTGCGCGGCGACACCATGGACCGCGGCGAGCCGGTGCGCAGCTTCGAGGCGGGCGAAGTGCCGCTGTTCCTGATCAGCCTGAAGGCCGGCGGACGCGGCCTGAACCTGATTTCCGCGGACACGGTCATCCATTATGACCCGTGGTGGAACCCGGCGGTGGAAGACCAGGCCTCCGACCGCGCACATCGCATCGGCCAGACGAAATCCGTGTTCGTCTATAAGCTGATCGCCGCCGACACGGTGGAGGAGCGCATCCTGGAACTGCAGGCGCGCAAGGCGGAGCTGGCGTCGCTGGCGTTCAGCGAGGGCGACGGCGAGGCGCAGGAGGGCGGCGATCTGGGCGGCCTGGACGCCGGCGACATCGACTTCCTGTTCGGCGACGGCAGCGAAAAGGAACGCGAAGCCGCCTGAAGCGATCCAATTCGGCACCCGACTGGGTCTTCAAGAAAAGAACCGCTTGCCTGCAGCCGGCCGGCTTTTAACACTCCCTTATATCTGATCTGCTACGAGTTTGGGAAACTTTCCGGGCAGAGGACATGACAAGCGAGCGTTTAAATTGCGAGGGCTGCCGCGCTTCCGTGCAGCTGCCGCCTTTCACCATGGCGTTCCAACCCATCGTGGACATGCAGGAATTCCGCATAGATGCCCACGAGGCGCTCGTGCGCGGCCCTGGTGACGAAGGCGCGGGTACGATCCTCTCGCAACTCAACGCGCAGAACGTCTATGCTTTCGACCAGGCCTGCCGCGTGCGCGCTATCGAACTGGCGGCCAGGCTCGGCATGGACCGTCAGCTCAGCATCAATTTCCTGCCAAATGCCGTCTATGAACCGCGCGCCTGCATACGCGCAACGCTGGATGCCGCCGCTCGCACAGGGTTCGATCCGCACCGCCTGACCTTCGAGATTGTCGAGACAGAAGGCATTGCCGACACCCCGCACTTGCTACGGATCATCGCGGAATACCGCAGGCAAGGGTTCAAGATCGCATTGGATGATTTCGGAACCGGCCATTCCGGCCTAGCCCGCCTGGCTGATTTGCGGCCGGACATCTTGAAGCTGGACCGCGCCGTCGTGCGTGATTGCGACCGGGACCAAGTACGGCTGTCCATCGTGCGCAACATCGTCGTGCTGGCTGGCGAAGTAGGGATTAAGCTTGTGGTGGAAGGGATCGAACGTGCAGCGGAGGTGGCGGCGTTGCGTGCTGTCGGTGTACGCTACATACAGGGTTTCTACTTCGCGCGGCCGGCCTTCGAGCGGGTCGTCACGGATGCAGAAATCTTTCCGGGTTTCGGAAAGGAAGTCGAGAGCCGGGTAGGTGCGGCGGCCTGAAGCAAACCCCTTTTCTGAGGAGGGCGGCAGGAGACACCTGCCTGCCGCTGTGCCAGGTGCCGGCGGTTCTGGCAGCATGCGATCCTTTTCTGCAAAACAGGAGCCGACCGCTTCCAAGGACGCTGCATGCCCAACCCTTACCGCTTCACCCATCGCCTGCGTGTCCGCTGGGGCGAGTGCGACATGCAGGGCATCGTCTTCAACCCGCACTACATGGCCTACATCGACGTGGCGCTGACCGAATACTGGCGCGACATCGGCCTGGCTTACCCGGACGGCTTGGCGGCGGAAGGGACGGACATCTTCATGGTCGCCGCCAATCAGCGATTCGCCGATGCGGCCCGCTATGACGACCTGCTTGATATAGCATTGCGAACCGAATATCTCGGCACAACCAGCCTGCGTTTCTGCTTCGCGATACACCGGGCAGACACGGTGCTGTTCGAGGGGCAGGCTACCTACGTCGTCGCTGACCGGGTGACGCGCCGGCCGGTCGCGTTGGGCGCTTCGCTGCTGGACCGCATACTCGCTTACGAGGCTGTAACACCCGACCGTAAGCCGGCGTAGAAGGATGCGAGGCCTTCTTTCTGGCAGAAAAGAAGCAAGAAACTCTTGTTTCCGCGCTGCTCGGCTATCGAAGCTGAGAGGCGGCAGGAGTTTCGTTTTAAAAAGGACTGCTTACTTTCTGTAGGTCGGCTCCAAAGCCGGAAAATATCAGAACGGGACCAGACATTGTCCGAGCACATCGACCCGACCCGAGCGCAGTTTGCCGCCTTTCAGGCGATCGACCGCCACGGCCCGATCCAGATGCTGAACCTGGTGCGCTTTCGGGCGCAGGCCACCTACCCGGACGGACGTCAGGCCACCGGACAGGACGCCTATCGCGCTTACGCAAAGGCGAGCGGCCCTGTCTTCGCGCGTGTGGGCGGCCGTCAGGTTTGGCTCGGACGGTTCGAGCACATGCTGATCGGCCCTGCGGAAGAGCGTTGGGACGCGGTGTTCATCGCGGAATACCCGAATGCCGCGGCGTTTGTGGAGATGGTGCGCGATCCTGCGTATCGGGAAGCGGTGAAGCACAGGCAAGCTGCGGTGGAGGATTCGCGGTTGATCCGGCTGGCGCAGGCTTCGGCAGGGCCTGGGTTCGGGGAGAGCTAGAAGGAAGGCCTTCTTTTCTGAAGAAAAGAAGCAAAAGACTTTTCCTCCCTGTCGGGGTTCAATCCAGCTAGCACCCGACATGGTGTAAGAGCTTTTTGGTTCTTCTTTGCAAGAAAGCCGCTTCTTCTTTACGTCCGCTGAAGCATCGCACCAGCCAAGTCCCGCAGCACCGCCAGATCGCCCTCCCGGGAAAGACGGTGACCGGCGTCCTTGATGAAGGTGCATTGCACGTCCGAGCTTTCTAGCCGGTCGGCAATCTGCAGCGCGGTCTGCCAGGGCACATCCCGGTCCTGCTGGCCGTGGACAAGGCGAACGGGGCAAGTGAGAGGAATGGCCCCTCCAAGCAGGAGGTGGTTGCGGCCGTCCTCAATGAGCGCGCGGGTGATGATCTGCTCGCCGCCATAGGCACTGGGGACGCGCAGCAATCCGTCTTGCAGGAGCGTGGCGCGGGCGGCCTCGTCCATGCCGGCCCACATCAGCGTTTCGGTGAAGTCCGGGGCAGCGGCGATGCCTATGAGGGCGGCGATCCGGTCCGGCCGGGCGAGGGCGGCGAGCAGGGCGATCCAGCCGCCCATGGAGGAGCCGGCCAGGACGATCGGGCCCTCTGTCAGGTGGTCGATGAGGAACAGCGCGTCCTGCGTCCAGCGGCCGATGGTGCCGTGGACGAACTGGCCGGAGCTGGTGCCATGGCCGGAATAGTCGAGCCGCAGGCTGGCATGGCCGAGCTCGCTCGCGTGTGCCGCGAGCATGGTGGCTTTCTCGCCGGCCATGTCGCTCATGAAGCCTGGCAGGAAGGCGAGGGTCGGCTGGCGGCCTTGGGTGTAGGCATAGGCGAGCTGGGTGCCGTCGCCGCGGTGGAGGTGCATGG
>CAXTJZ010000178.1:0-8311 GCA_964244695.1 uncultured Acetobacteraceae bacterium | reverse complement strand
CTCCAGCTTCGTCATGTTCACGCCGTTGGTGGCGAACCCGCCGAGCGCCTTGAACAGCGCCGCCGGTACGTTACGCACGCGGAAAATGAACGTGGTCATCAGGCCAGGTTCGGACGCGTCGCGCACCAGCGGCTCCCGGGCGGCCACATAGAAGCGCGTCGTGTTGTGCGCAGCGTCCTCCACGTTGGTCCGCAGCACGCGAAGACCATAGATCTCCGCCGCCAGGGAAGAAGCGATCGCCGCGTCCTCCTTTCTGTCCCACTCCGCCACCAGTTGCGCACTGCCGGCGGTGTCGGCCTCCACCACGGCAGCCACCCCCAGTTCGCGCACCAGCTGGCGGACTTGGCCAAGTGCCACGGCATGCGAGTGCACGCGCCGCACGTCTGCCAACGTGGCCCCCTGCGTGCCCAGCAGAGAGTGCTCCACCCGCTGGAAATGCTCGCCTACGATGCACAGGCCGCTTCCCGGCAGAAGCGCGTGTATGTCCGGCACCCGTCCGGCCAGCGAGTTCTCGCACGGCAGCATGGCCAGGCCGGCGCGCCCGTCATGCACCGCGTCGATCGCGAGCTCGAACGTGTCGCAGGGCAGCGTCGGCCGGCCGGGAAAGGCGGTGCGGCAGGCCAGGTCCGAGTAGGCGCCCGGGCGCCCCTGAAAGGCGATTGCAGTGCTCATCGCATGGCCATGCCATAGCGAAGAAGAAACGCAAGCAGTCCCTCCCGGCCGATGCTGGCCGGACAAGCCCGCGATAGCGAAGCGAAAAGTTTTTTGCTTCTTTTTCAAAAAAGAAGGCCTTTCTAGCTTCCCCTGGCAAACCCCGCTCCGGCTGCTAATGTCCGGCGCTCTACAACACAATTTAGGATCCCTGCATGATCGACGTGACCTTCGCCGAAGCCGCCCTGCCGCAAAGCGGCGCCTTGGGGCTGCTGGTGGGCGAAGGCGCCGGCGCATCCGGCCTGTGGCACGCGGCCGACGAGGCGACGGGCGGCGCCGTCACCCGGGCGTTCGCCGCCTCCGAGTTTACCGGAAAGGAAGGCACGAGTTGCGTCATCCTCGCACCAGGCGCCGGCCTGTCGCGCATCGTGGCAGCCGGGCTGGGCAAGGACGCCGACCTCACGCCCCGGCGCGTGGAGGAGGCTGCGGGAACCATTGCCGCAGGATTGGCGCGTGAGCCCGTGGCTGCCATCGCGGCGGACGGCGTGGACGCGCATGCCGCGCACGCGGCGTTGGGTGCGGTGCTGCGCAGCTACCGGTTCGACATCTACCGCACCAAGCAGAAGCCCGAGGACAAGCCGAAGCTCGCGTCGCTGACGGTGCTGACCGGCGACCAGGCCGCGGCCGAGGCGGCCTGGCCGGCGCTGCACGCGATCGCCCGCGGCGTGTTCGTCACGCGCGACCTGGTGAGCGAACCCGCCAACATCCTCAACCCGCCCGTATTCGCCACACGCATCGAGAAGCTGGCCGAGCTGGGCCTGAAGATCGAGGTGTTCGGACAGGCCGAGCTGGAGGCGCTGGGGTTCGGCTCCCTGCTCGGCGTCAGCCAGGGCAGCGCGCAGCCGCCGCGCATGGTGGTGATGCAGTGGCAGGGCGGGGAGAAGAGCTTCGCCGACGACAAGCCGGTGGCCTTCATCGGCAAGGGCGTCACCTTCGACACCGGCGGCATCAGCATAAAGCCGGCCGGCGGCATGGAGGACATGAAGTGGGACATGGCCGGCGCCGGCACCGTGGTGGGCCTGATGGCGGCACTCGCGGGGCGCAAGGCAAAGGTGAACGCCGTAGGCCTGGTCGGCCTGGTCGAGAACATGCCGTCGGCCACCGCGCAACGCCCCGGCGACGTGGTGCGCAGCTACTCCGGACAGACGATCGAGGTGCTGAACACGGACGCCGAAGGCCGCCTGGTGCTGGCCGACGTGCTCTGGTACGCGCAACAGAAATTCGATCCGCGCTTCATGGTGGACCTCGCCACCCTGACCGGCGCCATCATCGTGGCACTCGGCCACGAACACGCCGGCCTGTTCAGCAACGATGACGACCTGGCCAAGAAGCTTGCCGAAGCAGGCACGGCCGCCGGCGAGAAGCTCTGGCGCATGCCGATGGGCCGCGAATACGACAAACAGCTCAAGAGCGACATCGCCGACATGAAGAACATCACCGGCCGGCCGGGAAGCTCGATCACGGCGGCGCATTTCATCGCGCGTTTCGTTAACGAAAAGCCCTGGGCGCATCTGGATATTGCTGGAACGGCTTGGGTTACGAAGGATAGTGCGGTCATTCCGAAGGGAGCGACCGCGTTTGGTTTGCGGCTGCTGGATCGGTTGGTCGCGGAGCACTTCGAAGCGAAGTAAGAAAGGCCTTCTTTTTTGCAAAAAAGAAGCAAAAAACTTTTACTCCCTGTCGGCGGCTGTTTCAGCACCCGCCGACAGGGAGTAAAAGTTTTTTGGTCCTTTTTTTCAAAAAAGGACTGCTTGCCTTGATCACCGTCCAGATCGTCACGGCGCTGCCGGACGAAACACCCGTGATCAAGCCTAGCAAGATCGCGACGGAACACTTCGATGCCCAACCGGAAAGCATTGCCCGCGTAGGCGAGGTCGTGTTCACCGGCCTTGGTCCGGATGTGGAAGCCGCCGGCGCCTGGGGCGCGTCTGCGCTGCTCAGGTCATCACGCATTGCCATCGACGCGCGCGGGCTGCCGGCCGCCGATGCCGCACGTCTCGCGGCCGGCGCCTGCCTGCGCGCCTGGCGCTACGACCGGCTCTTCACGCTGCCACGCGAGGACGCGCCGCTGCTCTCCGCCATCGATCTGGTGTCGGACGATCCGGCTGCCGCCGAGGCCTGGGCTACGCTCGCGCCAGGGGTGGAAGGCGCGATGTTCGCCAGGGAGCTGGTCACCGAACCGTCGAACACGCTCACGCCGGAGACCTTCGCGGACCGGCTGGCCCCTTTGGTGGAAGCGGGCGTCAGTCTCGAGATACTAGGCCGGGACGAATTGGCGCGGCTTGGGTTTGGCGGGCTGCTCGCGGTGGGTGGCGGGTCGGTGCATCCGCCCTGCCTGATCGTACTGCGCTGGGCCGGCGCCGGCGCGCCGGTGGCTTTCGTGGGCAAGGCGATCACCTTCGACACGGGCGGCATCTGCATCAAGCCCGCGGACGGCATGTGGGAGATGCGGGCGGACATGGCCGGCGCTGCCGCCTGCGCCGGCGCGATGCTGGCGCTGGCCCGGCGGCGCTGCCCGGCCGCGGCGATGGCGGTTCTGGCCGTGGCGGAGAACGCCACCGGGGCGGCAAGCTACCGGCCCGGTGACGTGCTGCGCCTGTTCGACGGCAGCACGGTGGCCGTGGTCGACACCGACGCGGAGGGCCGGCTGGTGCTGGCCGACGCGCTGGCCTGGACGGCGGCGCAGAAACCGGCTTGCGTCATCGATCTGGCGACGCTCACCGGCAGCATCGTCACCGCGCTTGGCCACGAGCACGCCGGCCTGTTTGCCACCGACGACGCGCTGGCCGCAGCCGCCGCGCGCGCCGGCGAAGCGGTTGGCGAGCGGCTTTGGCGCATGCCCTTCACAGACGCGGACTTGCGTGCGCTGGACAGCGACATCGCCGACATACGCCACTGCGTGGATGCGCGCGGCCAGCCCGATGCGAGCCAGGCGGCCGCTTTTCTCCGCACATTCGTGGGCGAGACACCGTGGCTGCATCTGGACATTGCCGGCGTGGAGC
Source organism: uncultured Acetobacteraceae bacterium (assembly GCA_964244695.1). Classification (GTDB taxonomy): domain Bacteria; phylum Pseudomonadota; class Alphaproteobacteria; order Acetobacterales; family Acetobacteraceae; genus BOG-908. Next base: position 4,598 of record CAXTJZ010000178.1, on the reverse strand, counting down.
AGCACGAAGAGGCAGGCGGCCGCCATGCGAAGGGCGCCAGCGGGTTCGGCGCGCGCCTGCTGGACCGGCTTGTTGCGGAGCGTTTCGAGGTGCGGCTTGGCTGAGATCGGCTTCTATCACCTGACCCGCACGCCGGCGGACCAGGCGCTGCCGGCCCTGCTCGGCCGCACGCTGAAGGCGGGACAGCGCGCGGTGGTGAAGCTGGGATCGGACGCGCGCGTGGCGGAACTGGATGCTGCGTTATGGGCGTGTATGGAGCCGGACTGGCTGCCGCACGGCACGGCGGCCACGGGGGACGCGGACATGCAGCCGATCTGGCTGGCGACGGACGACGGGTCGCCGAACGGCGCGCGCTACGCGTTCCTGCTGGACAGCGTGCAGAGCGCCCGGCTGGACGCGTTCGAACGCGTGTTCGATCTGTTCGACGGGCGCGATGAAGAAGCCGTGCGGGCAGCGCGGCTAAGATGGACGGCAACCAAGGCGGCTGGGCACGTGCTGACGTATTGGCAACAAGGGGCTAAAGGCTGGGAGAAGAAGCTGTAGGGCCCGAACTCTCGTGACAAGAGACCGACGGGCACCGGAGCCATACCAGTCCCGGTGAGTCTGCCTCGACAGCTTGCCGACTGGCGGCCGCTGATGCCTGACATGGGAGCGGCCTTGAGATGACCATCACCATTACCGCGTTTGAAAGATCACCCGATGGCGGCCGCGGACTGGCGCGGGATACGCGCGTACGTTGGGCGCTGGAAGAAGTGGGCCAACCCTACAAGGTTCGCCTTCTTTCATTTACGGCGATGAAGACACCCGCACGTCTGGCTTTGCCTCCTTTCGGCCAAATCCCGACCTATGAGGAAGGCGATCTCGTCTTGTTCGAAACGGGGGCGATCGTGTTCCACATCGCGGAACGCCATCCGGGCTTGTTGCCAAACGATGCAAGTGCCCGGACGCGCGCGATTACATGGATGTTTGCAGCGCTCAGCACGGTCGAGCCGCCGATCCTGGAACTCGGGAGTGCCAGGCTCCTAGAAGCCGACCGCTCCTGGTCCGCGCAACGCATGCCCCTCGTCCAGGATCGCGTCCGCAACCGGCTGGGCCAACTTTCCCGGCATCTCGGAGATGCCGAATGGCTCGATGGCGTATTCAGCGCAGGCGATCTCATGATGGTGTCAGTGCTGCTCAGGCTGAGAGTGTCTGGTTTGCTGGACGAGGACTCCGAACCTTGCTGGCTATGTGGCGCGCGGTGAAGCCCGCCCGGCCTACAAACGCGCTTTTGACGCTTAGCTGGCCGTCAACAGCGGTAGGCAACCGACCGGCGATTGAAAGCCTTTCCGAAAAGCGCAGTACCGAATTTGCCCGAAGATCTGCTCCAGCATCACGCCCTCCCCTGCTACAGAGTCCGCGACGGCAGGAGCAAACAACGGTTTTTCGAATACCAACCCTTGCCTTAAGCCGCATCCTCCCGGCGATCCCGGGCCTTGACATAAGCCAACGCCGAATGCTCCGCGCAATAAGGCTTGCCGCCAATCGAATCCACATCGCAGAACCGGAAACTGCGTGTGCCGGGCTCGCCAATCGGCCAGCAACACGGCGTCACGCGCGCACCTGGCCGGGATGCTGGCACGGCCCGCAGCACGGGGGCGGCGCGTTCGGCAAACGGCCGGTCCGGCAGGCGGGGCTGCTCGACTGCGGGCATCGGGGCGAGTGCTGCCGCCAACATTGGCAGGGTGGAGCCGGACGCACGGCGCGGCTGGCGGCGGCGCGGTGTCTTCTCGCCGTCGCGGCGTATCGGCGACGGGCGCGAGGCCAGGTTCAGCCGATGGGCCTTGCCCACGACGGCGTTCTTGGAGACGTTCATGCGGCGGCCGATTTCGGCCGTAGAGTGGCCTTCGGCCCATAACGCGCGCAGGCGGTTGATCGAGTCGTCGTTCCACTCCATCTTGCGTCTCCTTCTCGGCTCAGCCACTAGATGATGTAGCTACCGTGGCGCAGATTTCGCCCGAGCTCAACCGTCATGCCACAAAAACTTGTGGACAACTTCGCCAGCGACACAAAATGTGGGGCAAGCTCGTCCGAATAGCGCGTTTCAGCCGATACGGGCGCGCAATGCCGAGAAATCCGCCGCCGCGGGATGGCGCACGGACGCAATGGTGCCGTCCTCTACCCGGACGAGCTGGATGGTGGCCAGGCCCGACTCGGCGGCGGCATCGAGCTCCTGCTCGATGTCGGAGAGGAACAGCACCTCGCCGGGCGGCAGGCCGATCGCGCGCGCGATGCTGCGGTAGCTGGCGGCATCGCGCTTGGCACCGGCGCGCGTGTCGAAGAACCCGCTGAACAGACCGGCCAGATCGCCCGCATCCGAATGGCCGAAGAGCAGCCGCTGCGCCGCTTCGGAGCCGGACGAATAGACGTAGAGCCGTAGGCCGCGCGCGCGCCAATGCCGCAGCACAGGCGGCACGTCGGGGTAGAGGCGGCCGAGCAACTCGCCTCTCGCATAGCCCTCCTCCCAGATAAGGCCCTGCAGCGCCTTCAGCGGCGTCACCTTGGCGTCTTCGTCCATCCAGGCGAGCAGGGCCGCCAGCACGGGGCGGCCGGCGGCCAGTCGGGTGGCTTCAGCCAGCAGCGCGGCCACTTCCGGCTCGGCGCCGTGCCGGGCCAGGAAGCTGGGGAGCCCGGCGCGGGCGTAGGGAAAGAGTTCGTCGCGCACGAAGGCGATGGGCGTGGTGGTGCCTTCTATGTCGGTCAGGATGGCGGTGGGTTTCAAGGGAAGGAAGGCCTTCTTTTCTGAAGAAAAGAAGCAAAAGACTTTTGCTCCTGGCGCCTGCTCAGACTAACGCGCAGACCCTGGAGGCACCACGCTGGCATCGGCAGCGCCGGGAGCAAAAGATTTTCGGTCCTTTTTTTCAAAAGGGACTACTTGCCTTTACTTCACACCGCGGGAAACAGCGCGCTGATCTTGTCCCCGGTATAATGCGGCGTCCAACCCGAACTGTCGGTATAGATGCGCAGCACCGTCGCGTGCGGCTGGGGGCCGGCATCGAACCAGTGCTTCAAGCCGGACGGCACGCTGATCAGGTCGTTCGCCGTGCAATACGCATCGTATACGCGGCCGTTCGTGTGCAGGATGAAATGGCCGCCGCCCTCGATGAAGAAGCGCACCTCGTCCTCGGTGTGTATATGCTCGTCGAGGAATTTCTGCCGCATCGCCGGATAAGCGTCGTTGCCGGGGCGCAGACGCAGCACATCGGCCGAACCGGCGCGGCCGTCCATCAGCGCGTCAAGATGCGGGCGGTAGGCGGCCAGGATGGTGTCGCTCTCGGCGTCGGGGTCTACGGAAACAGTCTCCGGCCAACGCTCGAAACGCACGCCGATCTGGGCAAGCGCCTGGGCAATCCGGTCGGGATCCTCAGTGGTCATTTCGGGCTGGCCAGGGGTGGTGTCGCGGGTGACGACGAGTCGGCTCATGACGTGCTCTCCAACTTTGGGGCGCTGATGTGGCGGCGGGCCAGTTCGCAGTCCAGCAGGAACTCCAGCGCCTCGAGCCGGGCGAGTGCCGCATCCATGTCGTGCGCCCACACGTAAGCGCCGTGACCGCGTATATAGTACCCGAGCGGGCAATCCTGCAGCAGCGGCCCGATCACGCCGGCTAGACGAGTCATATTCTGGTCGTTGGCGAACAGCGGCAACGAGAGCGTCGTCTCATGTGTGCGCTGTCCGGCAAATGCCTTGAACAGCTCGTAGCCGGTGAACTCTATCCTGGCAGACGGCTCTGCAAGGGACAGCACGGTGCCGGCGACCGAGTGGCCATGCAGCACAGCACCTATGTCGGGGAAAGAGCGGTATATTTGACAATGCAGGAGTGTTTCAGCGCTGGGCTTGTCGCCCGCCGTCAACGCCCTGCCCTCGCAGTCAACAGCGATCACCGAACTGCCGTCCAGAAAGCCCTTGTGCCCGCCGCTACGCGTGATCGCGATACAGTCTGCACCGGTATTGCGGACGCGGACACTAATGTTGCCTGCGGTAGCCGGCACCCAGCCGCGCTGATCCATGCGCCGCCCGGCCCGGATGATGTCATCCTGAGCGCGAGCGGGAATGCCGGCCAAAGCGTCAGCCGTGCTGGACGGTGCTCGGCTCGCGAGGGACCGTTGTCGTGGCCGCAACGGGCGGCACAGGTGCGTTAGGTGCCGCGATCGAGCCTGCCGGCCGTTCGGCGGTGGCTTCCATCGACACGTCGTTCTCCTCGGCCATGTTCTTCTTGAAGGCCTTGATGCCCTTGGCGAAGTCACCCATCAGGGTGCTGACTTTTCCGCCGCCGAACAGCAGAAGGATCACTGCCAGCACGATAAGCCAGTGCCAAATGCTCAAACTGCCCATTGCAAACTCCTTTAAGCGCTTATCAAGGCATGTGGCGCAGGGAGCGCGGTTGTGCAACCGGCGAACGGCCCCAAGACGGACCATCGTTGTAAGCAAAAAAGCAGTTCTTTTTTGAAAAAATGAACCAAAAACTTTCGTTCGTTCGGGTGCGCGTTGTCGACGCGCGCGCTTGAACGTTCCCGCGACAGCGGAGCAAAAGCTTTTTGCTTCTTTTTCTCGAAAAAGAA
>CAXTJZ010000177.1:0-8321 GCA_964244695.1 uncultured Acetobacteraceae bacterium | reverse complement strand
GTACATGCAGGAGCGGTGCAGCCGCTCGAGCTCCTCGGCGGCGGCCACGTTGGCCAGCACCATGAACTCCTCGATCAGCTTGTGGCTGTCCAGGCGCGGCCGCGGCGCGATGCTGGCGACGTGGCCCGCCTCGTCCAGGATCACGCGGCGTTCCGGCAGGTCCAGGTCCAGCGTCCCGCGCGTCTGCCTGGCGGCGAGCAGCGCACGGAACGCGGCATAGAGCGCGGGCAGGAAACCGGGGTCCAGGCTCAGTGCGTCTTTGGCATCGAACGCGTCCTGCACCTGTGTGTAGGTGAGGCGCGCGGCGGAGCGCATCAGGCCGCGGCCGAAACGATGGCGCGTCTTGCGGCCGTCCGCGCCCACGAACATCTCCACGAACAGGCAGCCGCGGTCCTCGTTCGGGCGCAGGCTGCACCAGCCGTTGGAGAGTTGTTCGGGCAGCATGGGGACCACGCGGTCCGGGAAGTAGCAGCTGTTGCCGCGCAGGCGGGCGTCGCGGTCCAGCGGCGAATCCGGGCGGACGTAATGCGCCACGTCAGCGATCGCCACGATGATGCGGTGGCCGTCGCCATCCGGCTCGGCATACACCGCGTCGTCGAAGTCGCGTGCGTCCTCGCCGTCTATGGTGATCAGCGGGGTCTCGCGCAGGTCCGTGCGTTTGCCGAGCGGGGTGGCACGGGCGCGTTTCGCATCCGCCAGCGCCTCGGGGGAGAACACCGTCGGGATGTCGTGGGTGTGTATGCAGATCAGGCTGACGGAGCGCGCGTCGCCGATGTTGCCGAGCCGCTCGGTGATCTGTGCGGGCTTCAGGCCGTAGGCGCCGCCTGGCAGCGGTTCGGCCAGCACGATCTCGCCGTCTTCCGCGCCGTTCGTCTCGCCTTCGGGGATGCGCCATTCGGCCTTGCTGCGCCGGTCCGTGGGCACCAGCCGGTTGGGCGCGCGGAACACGCCGAGTATGCGCGCCGGCGATTCGGCCAGGCGCTTGATGGTGCGCCCCTCGTATTTATTGCCGCCGATCGGCTTCAGGCGGGCGAGCACGCGCTGGCCTGGGGCGAGGGCGGCCTGGCCGCGCGGCTCGCGCACCATCAGCACCAGCGGCGGCGGCCCGTCGCCTTCCCAGCCGACGGGGCGTGCGACCGGGTCGCCGTCCGGGTCGGTGCCGGTCACCTGCACCACGGTGACGTCCGGCAGGCGGCCGGGCTGGGAAAAGCGCTTGTGGCCGGCGGGTGCGATGTCGCCCTTGCCCGAGAGGTCCCGCAGCAGGTCGCGCAACGCCCCGCGCTGGTCGGCGCCGAGCTTGAACGCGCGGGCGATCTCGCGCTTGCCGACGCGCCCGCCGGCATCGCGTATGAACTGCCGCAACGCCTCGCGCGAGGGCAGTCCGGCGGCGGGCGCCGCGGGGTCGGCGTTGGGGGCGCCGCGATGGGTCGGCTTGCGCCCGCCTTTGGAGCCCCTCACGCGTGGCATTCAGATAAAGAATACGGACGAAGACGGGACGAGCGCTTTAAACGTCTGGTCAACGCGACATCGACACCTTTCGGATCATTCAGCATCTAATACCAATCCGCTTTGAAAGTGACTCACAGCAAGCAAGCAGTCCTTTTTTGAAAAAAGGACCGAAAGATTTCGCCGCCTCGCTATGGCACCAGCCCGGTGCCTCTCGGACAGGCCGAGATGCTGGCGGCAGCGAGGAGATAAGAGTTTTTGCTTCTTTTTTGCAAAAAAGAAGGCCTTGCTTGCTTCGCGAGCGTCAAACATCTTCCGGGTGGTTGTAAGTTATGCCGCCGTTGAGAAAGCTTCACTCATGTTGGACGTGCGGGAAACTTGGGAAGCTTTGCAGATCAACCCACGATGGGCGTCATGCTTCACGGCCTCATCGCGACCCGTGAGGTCGCGCGGTGCCGAACCCTCCACCGAGCGCCGCAACCTGAACTCGCAAGTTGCAAAACGACACTCACGACCTGAGCAGTAGGGTTCAGGCCGCTTTTTCGGACTTTGCTACGATAGGTTTGGCCGCTTTCGGCTTGGCTTTCGCTTTAGCTTTCGGCTTGGATCCGGCTTTCCCGGCAGGCTTAGCAACCGCCATCTTGGCTGATGCCGCTGCCTCCTTGGCGGGTGCCGCCTTTTTGGCAGGTGCAACTTTCTTCGCCGGCGCCGCCTTGCCGTTCTTGCCCTTCGGCTTGAGCACCTTGCCGCGCTCGGCCAGCAGCGCCAGCGCCTGGTCCAGCGTGATGTCGTCCATCATCACGTCGCGCGGCAGGTTGGCCACCGTCTGGCCGTGCTGCGCATAAGGGCCAAAACGGCCCTTGCGTATTTGTATGTCCTGGCGGTCCTTGGGATGCTGGCCCAAGATGCGCACGCTGGCCAGCTTGCGGCCGATCACGTCCACGGCGCGGTTCACGCCTATGGACAGTATGTCGTCATCCTTGTCCAGCGAGGCGAAGATGCTGCCCATCTTGATGTAGGGGCCGAAGCGGCCGAGGCCCGCCTCCATGTCCTGGCCCGTCTCGGGATGCTTGCCCACCAGGCGCGGCAAAGAGAGCAGGCCCAGCGCCTGTTCCAGCGTGATCGCCTCACCATCCATGCCTTTCGGCAGCGAGGTGCGGCGCGGCCGGGATTTCTTGTCGGCCGGGTCTGGCTCGCCCTGCTGGGCATAAAGGCCGTAGGGGCCGCGGCGGATCGTCACGTCCTCGCCGGTGTCCGGATGATGGCCCAGCTTGCGCAGCCCGTCCTTCAACACCTCGGCGTCGCCCTCGCCGCCTTCAATGGCCAGCCGCCGGGTGAACTGGCAGGCGGGGTAGTTGGAGCAGCCGATGAAGCTGCCGTGCCGGCCAAGCTTCAGGCCGAGCCGCCCGTTATGGCAGGCGGGGCACAGGCGCGGGTCCGTGCCGTCTGCGCGTGGCGGGAAGAAATGCGGGCCCAGATCGTGGTCCAGCGCGTCGATCACGTCGGAGATCTTCAGCTCGCGCGTCTGCTCGATGGCGCGGGAGAACTCGTCCCAGAACGCCCGCATCAAAGCGCGCCAGTCCATCCGGCCGTCGCTGACGTCGTCGAGCTGGGCTTCCAGGCCGGAGGTAAACCCGGTGTCCACGTAGCGCTCGAAGAAACTGGTCAGGAACGCGGTAACTAGCCGGCCGCGGTCTTCCGGCACGAAGCGCTTGTTCTCCATGCGCACGTAATTGCGGTCGCGCAGGACGGAGAGGATGGAGGCGTAGGTGGAAGGCCGGCCGATGCCCAGCTCCTCCATCTTTTTGACGAGGCTAGCCTCCGAGTAGCGCGGCGGCGGCTGGGTGAAATGCTGGTCGGCGGAGACGGCGCCGCGCGTCAGCGGGTCGCGCTCCGCCATCGGCGGCAGCATGCGGCTGGCCTCGTCCTCGTCGTCCTCGTCGGAGCCTTCCTTGTAGAGCTTGAGGAAGCCGTCGAAGGCGACGATGGAGCCGTTGGCGCGCAGCCTGGTGCCGCCATGCGCCACGTCGACGGCCACCTGGTCCAGCTCGGCGGATTGCATTTGGCTGGCCACCGCGCGTTTCCAGACCAGCTCGTAGAGGCGGCGCTGCTCGTCGTTAAGGTAACGGGCAACCTGCTCCGGCGTGCGTGCCACGTCGGTGGGACGGCACGCCTCGTGGGCCTCCTGGGCGTTCTTCGCCTTGCTCGTGTACTCGCGGGCGGCAGCCGGCACGTAGGCGGCGCCGAACTCGGCGCCCACGAAGCCGCGTATGCTGTCGATCGCCTCGCGCGCCATCTGCACGCCGTCGGTACGCATGTAGGTGATCAGGCCGACCGTCTCGCCGCCGACATCCACGCCTTCGTAGAGCTGCTGCGCCGTCCGCATCGCCGCCTGCGCGCCCATGCCCAGCTTGCGGCTGGCCTCCTGCTGCAACGTGCTCGTGGTGAACGGCGCCGGCGGATTGCGCTTGACGCGCCGCCGCTCGACGGAGGCCACGGTGAACACGCCGGCCTCCACCGCGGCCTTGGCGCGCGCGGCTTTCTCGGCGTTGTTGAGGTCGAACTGGTCCAGCCGCTTGCCGTCCAGGTGGGACAGCTTTGCGGTAAACGGCGCGCCGGCCGGCGTCTGGAAGTGGCCCTCGATCGTCCAGTATTCGCGCGGCTTGAACGCCTCGATCTCGGCTTCCCGGTTGCAGATCAGGCGCAGCGAGACGGATTGCACGCGGCCGGCGCTGCGGCTGCCAGGCAGCTTGCGCCACAGCACGGGCGAGAGGGTGAAGCCCACCAGGTAATCCAGCGCGCGGCGGGCCATGTAGGCCTCGATCAGCGGCATATCCAGATCGCGCGGCTGCTTCATCGCCCGCTGCACGGCGGTCTTGGTGATCTCGTTGAAAGTGATGCGCTGGACGTCCACGCCCTTCAGCGCGCGCTTCTCCTCCAGCATGGCGCGCACGTGCCAGCTTATCGCCTCGCCCTCGCGGTCCGGGTCGGTGGCCAGATAGAGTGTCTTGGCGCCTTTCAGCGCGCGCACGATGGCGGCGACCTGCTTCTGGCCGCGCTCGTCGCTCTCCCAATCCATGGCGAAGTTCTCGTCCGGCCGTACGGAGCCGTCTTTCGGCGGCAGATCACGCACATGTCCGAAGCTGGCCAGCACGGTGAAGTGGTCGCCCAGGTATTTGTTGATTGTCTTCGCTTTGGCGGGCGATTCTACGACGACGACGTCTGTCATGGTTTTCCTGGAGGAATACGACCCTGGGTTGCGCTTACGGAGGCGGCGCTACGGAAGTCAAGGTTTCAAGGCGGGGAGAAAGGCGAAAGGAAGGCAAGGCCTTCTTTTTTGGAAAAAAGAAGCAAAAAACTTTTGACTCCGCTGTCGCGGACCTCCCCGGTGAGCCGCCGACAGGGAGCAAAAGTTTTTTGCTTCTTTTTCAAAAAAGAAGGCCTTGCTTCCCTACCTATAGCCGGACGATGCGATTTCCCGGAACGAACTCCACCTCCAGAGCCAGCTCCAAATTCATCAGCGCGGCCATAACCTGCGGCGCCGGCAACTGGGCACGGCGTACCAGCTCGTCAAGCTCGGTGGGTGACGGGCTGAGCAGGCCGAGCAGGCGGGTCTGGGCGAGTTTCAGGTCGAAGTCCGGTTCGGGCGGCTCGTCCCACAGCTCCAGTTCTTCGGCGAAACCATCCGCCACGTCCCGCGCGAATAGCGGGTTGCGGGCGACTCCCATGCGGCGCGGGTCGTCCGGCAGGTTGGCCAGCACGTCCTCGGCGGACTCGGTCAGGTGTGCGCCCTGGCGTATGAGTTCGTTGGTGCCGCGGCAGCGCGGGTCCAGGGGCGAGCCGGGAACGGCGAAGATCTCGCGGTGCGCGTCCTGGGCCAGCCGGGCGGTGATCAGGCTGCCGGATTTCAGCGCGGCTTCGATCACCACCAGGCCGAGCGAGAGGCCGGCGATGATGCGGTTGCGCCTTGGGAAGTGGCGGCTCTGCGGCGCGGTGCCGAATGGCGCCTCGGTGACCACGCAGCCGCGCTCGGCGATGCGCGCCTGCAGGTCCGCGTGCTCGGGCGGGTAGGGCTGGTCCAGCCCGCCGGCGACGGCGGCGACCGTCAGGCCCACATGCAGCGCCCCTGCATGAGCGGCCGCGTCGATGCCGCGCGCCATGCCGGAGACCACCACCAGGCGCTGTGCCGCGAGGTCGGCTGCCAGCGCCTCGGCCATGCGGCAGCCGTTAGCCGAGGCGTTGCGCGCGCCGACCACGCCCACGGCGCGGCCGTGCAGGGCGGTGACGTCGCCCAGTATGGACAGGACAGGCGGCGGGTCCGGCAGCAGCGCCATCATCGGCGGGTAGTCCTCCCCGCCGATGAACACCATCTGGCCGCCGAGCTTGGCCACACGCTCCATCTCGCGGCTGGCGTCGCGCTCGGTGGGGATGGCGGGTGCGGCGGCGCGGCCTGCGGTGCGCGTGAGGTCCGGCAGGCCGGCTATGGCTTCCGCGGCGGTGCGGAACTGGGCCATCAGGCGGCGGTAGGTGACGGGGCCTACGCCTTCGGTGCGGGCCAGGCGTAGACGGTCTAGGTCGCTCATGCGGGGAGGAAGAAAGGCCTTCTTTTTTAAAAAAAAGAAGCAAAAAACTTTTGTCTGCGCTGTCGCGGGGCGCTGAGGCGTAAGTCTCCACAACGCGCACTCGACAGAGATAAAAGTTTTTTGGTTCTTTTTTTCAAAAAAGAACTGCTTGCTTCACTTGCTTCGCCCAAAGCGAGGCTCGGTCCCTGACAGCAAACGCGCAATGTTGGCCGCATGCCGCCACCAGACGAGCGCCGCGATGACGAGCGGGGCCACGAACCAATACGGCGGCGTGAGTGCGCCGGCCAGCAGGGGTGCCGCGGCGAACGCGGCGAGCGCAGAAGCCGAGCTGATGCGCGTGACCGCGAACACCGCCAGCCAGATCGCGCAGCAGGCAACGCCCATGCGCCAGTCCAGCGCCAGCAGGGCGCCCAGGCCTGTGGCCACGCCCTTGCCGCCGCGGAACCGCAGCCAGACCGGAAAGCAATGCCCAACCACGACGCAGATCGCGGCGAGCGGCATCCAGACAACGCCGGCGGCAAAGCCGGCTAGCCCCACGGCCAGGGCGCCTTTGGCGCCGTCCAGAAGCAGCGTGCCGGCGGCCAGGCCGCGCCGCCCCGTGCGCAGGACGTTGGTGGCGCCGATGTTGCCGGAGCCGATCTTGCGTATGTCGCCGGCGCCGGCCGCGCGCGTGAGCAGCAAGCCGAACGGGACGGTGCCGATCAGATAGGCCTGCGCGGCGATGCCGAAGCTGAGCGCTTCCAAATGCAGCCAGATGCTCATGCTTGCCCGGCTGCGAAGACGCGCCGCCCCGCTTTCCAGGTGCCCAGGACGCGGCCTTCCAGCGCCCGGCCATCGAACGGCGTGTTCTGCGCCTTGCCCGGCAGCCGGCCGGCCTGGACCTGCCAGATGCGGTCGGGATGGAACAGGCAGAGGTCGGCCGGCGCCCCCCGGGCCAGCGTGCCGGCGGACGAGCCCAGGAGGCGGGCAGGGCGGCTGGTCAGCAAGGCGATGGCGTGCGGCAAAGGGAGGCTGCCGCCGTGATGTTGGGCGAGCGTGATGCCGAGCAGGGTGGCAAGGCCGGCGCCGCCTGCCGAGGCCTGCGCGAAGGGCAGGCGCTTGTCATCGGCGTCGCGCGGCTGGTGGTCGGACGCCACGGCGTCGATGGTGCCGTCGACGAGCGCCTCGGCGATGGCGCGGCGGTCGGCTTCCGGGCGAAGCGGTGGCGAGAGCTTGGCGTAGGTGCGGTAGTCGCCGATGGCGGTCTCGTTCAGGTCGAAATACGGCGGGGCGGTGTCGCAGGTGACGTCCAGCCCCTCGTCCTTCGCGCGCCGTATCAGGGTGATCGTCTCGGCGGTGCTGACATGGGCGAAGTGGAGCGCGCCGCCGGTGAGGCGCGCCAGGCGTATGTCGCGCGCCACGATGATGGATTCCGCCACCAGCGGAATGCCCGGCAGGCCGAGGCGGCTGGCGAGCTCGCCCTCGGTGGCGACCCCGCCTTCGGCGAGCGACGGGTCTTCCGGGTGCTGGACGATGCGGCCGCCAAAGGCGCGCGCGTAGCTGAGCACGCGCCGCATGAGCTGGGCGCTGGCGATGGCGCGCCGGCCATCGGTGAACGCCGCCGCACCCGCCTCGCGCAGCAGGCCGAGCTCGGCCATCTCCTCGCCGCGGCAGCCTCGGGTGATGGCGGCATAAGGCAGGATGGTCAGGCTGCCGGTGGCGTTCCCCCGGCTGCGCAGGAGGAAGACGAGGGCCGGGTCGTCGATCGCCGGCGCGCTGTCCGGCAGCGCGGCCAGCGTGGTGATGCCGCCGGCGGCTGCGGCGAGCGCGGCGGACGCGATCGTCTCGCGATACTCAAAGCCCGGCTCGCCCAGGGCCACGCGCATGTCCACCAGGCCGGGGCAGAGGATGGCCCCTCCTGCGTCGATGATCTCGGCGTCGTCCGGGCGGCCAAGATTGGAGCCATGGTCGGCGATCTGGCCGTTGCGGATGAGCAGCGCGCCGTTTCGGTCCAGACCGTTTGCCGGGTCCAGCAGGCGGGCGTCTTCGATCAGGACGTCACGCACGGCTGAGCATTCCGAAGGAAGGAAGGAAGGCCTTCTTTTTCGAGAAAAAGAAGCAAAAAGCTTTTATCTGCGCTGTCGCGGACCTTTCCGGATAGGTCCGCGACAGCACGGATAAAAGTCTTTTGCTTCTTTTCTTCAGAAAAGAAGGCCTTGCTTGCCTAAACATTCCGCGTCTGCCGCCGGCCCAACGTATCGAGCACCGCCATACGCACCGCCACCCCCATCTCCACCTGCTCGCGTATCAGGC
>CAXTJZ010000176.1:0-8364 GCA_964244695.1 uncultured Acetobacteraceae bacterium | reverse complement strand
CCCTGGTGCCGATCTCGCGAAACCCCAGCCTGCGGTAGAACGCCACCGCGCGCGCATTCCGCTTCAGCACGCCCAGCACCACCGCACGCGCGCGGCGCCCCGCACTCTCCTCGATGGCGCGGCACATCAACGCATGGCCGATACCGGTGCCGTGGTAACGCGAGAGCACGTAGATGCGCTGCACCTCGAGGTCGTCGGGATGCGGCCCCTCGCTGGGCAGAGTGGCAGGCATCAGGACCAGGTAGCCGACCGGCGCGCGGCGCATCGTCTCGGCAATCCAGATAACGATCGCCGGGTCGGCCAGCCAGGCGGCATAGACGGCCGCGGCATGGCGGCTTTCGCAATGCGCCAGGATGTCCGGGCCGTCCACCAGCTCGGCATACGTCTCCAGCATCGTGGCCGCACCCAGCAGGGAAAGCGCGCGCGCATCGTCCCCCGAGGCAAGCCGGATGGAAAGTTCCCCCAAGCCGCAGCCTCGCCCTATGCGGCCTTCACCTGCGCCGGCTTTTTCTGCGTGGAAGCGCCCTCCGCCACTGCCACGGTGAAAACAATTATGCCGGAGGCGGGTGCGGGGCCCAGGGCTGCGAAGCGGCAATCCCTGTGCAGGAACAGCAGCCTGTCAGGGCCGAAGCTGTATTCGATGCTGCCCGGCTGCGGCTCGGCCACGCCGCCGTCGGCCGCGCGTCCGCCCAGATGCGAGCGTTCCTCCAGCAGGATACGTCCGCGCTCCGCGCTCCAAAGCGCCGCCACCGGCCCGCCGGCCCGGCGCAGCACGGCGGGGTTGGCCGCTAGTTCGGACACGCCGGCAACCGCGGTGCGAACAACGCGCGCATCGGACAGCAGGACCAGCCCAAGCATCTCCCGGGCTACCGTTTCGGCATCGAGCCGTCCAGACGTGCCGTCCGACCCGGCTCCGCGCTTGCCGGCGCGCAGTCCGCGCTCATAGGCGCCCGCAGTCTGCACGCATTTCAGGAAATCGTATTCCGGCTGCTCCAGCATGCCGTGATCCATCATCCAGGACACGCTCGCCGGCGGGATGGCGCCCAGTTCGGCCGCAACGGCAGACTGGTCATCGGCGCCGGCAACCCGGCTTGCAGGCTGGATCAGCGCCATGTCGGAGAATTGCAGCCGCACGATCACCGAGCCGGCGCCCTCGCCGTCTGCCAGACGCACCGGGAAGTCAAAGCCGCAATAGCCGTCGCCCAACTTGGCGTCCAGCAGGTCCTGGCGGAAACGGTCCACCTTGCCCGAGCCCACGCAGCGCGCGCCAATAAACGCCAGCACGGTCTTGTCGCGCAACGGCTCCGTCGCGGAATACAGCCAGCCTGCAACACGGGCCTTCTGCGCTACTTCGATTGCACCCCTGATCATCCTGCCCCCCGGCCGCTGTGGTGGCCGCGTTGTCACCAAGCCAGGCGACACCCGCAAGCGCCTGTCCGCGACAATACGGCCGATCGCGCGGCTGCGATCCGAACGCGTAACCCGCACATCGGAATTGGCGTATTTACATACGATGATGCAAGCGGAAATTGCAGGTTGAAGCAGGAAGACGAACCTCTTTTTCGAGAGCGAACGTGGCGCACTTATCGTGTCGGGCAAAGGCTGCTTGTGTACGTCAGCGCCGTGCGCGCCGGACGAGCTAACTTCCCTGCGCGAGACATCCCGGCGCGGTGAAAACCGCCGACGCGACGTTCCACATATTTAACGTTCGTTTGGGATCGTCATCGCGCTGAGGCGTCGAGCCGTCTGGGTTCAGCAACAAACACACCAAGGTCCGCGCCGAGGCCGGCTTGCTGGGCTGCGCCAGTGCGCGTTCGAATAAATCAATTGGGTCGAGGACAGACCCGCTACTTGTGGCCATCTCTCCTCAAACCCGCAACAACCGCCGTGCCGCGCCTCTCCTGCACGCAAGCCCGCCGCGACGGCTCCTCACCAGCCGGCGGCCTGTCCGGAAAGCCCGCCCAGCAGTTTGTCCCATTCATGGCGGACGGTCGCCGGGCGGAACCGCGCCAGGACGCGCTCGCTCCTGGCACGCAGCCCGGCCGCCAGCTCCGTATAGCCAGGCCTGCTCGTCAGCCGCTCGATCCCGGTGGCGATCGCATCGGTGTCATAAGGGTCCACGTAGATCGCGGCATCGCCGAAGATCCACCGGAACACAGGCAGGTCGGAGACCACGCAGGGCGCCCCGGCCTGCATCGCCTCGATTGGCGAATAGCCGAAGCCCTCGTTGAACGACGGAAAGGCGAAACAGGCGGCGCCGCGCATCAGCGCCTGCAACTCCTCCTGCGGCAGGTTCTGCAGATGCAGGATGCGGCCGCTCTCCACGCCCGGGCGCATCTCCGCCAGCACCGTCTCCTCGCGCCAGCCAGGGCCGCCCACGATGATCAGGCGAAGGTCCGGGTCGCTGCGCGAGACCACGCGCTCCCAGCCGCGTATCAGGCCGGGGAAGTTCTTGCGCGGCTCCAGGGTGGATACGCTGAGCACATAGCGCATGCCCGGCACGGGCGGCTGCCACCCCGGCGGCGCGGTGACGACCTCGCCGCCGCCGGGCCGGTGTCCGAGCGCACGGAAGCGGATATGGCGCCGCGCGACGGCGCACAGATCGATCCCGTTGGCCGCCGTGTCGGCAGGTGCGACGGCGCAAGGTATCACCACCGCCCGCTCGGCGCGGCTGGGATCGAGGCTGACCAGGCTCTCCAGGCTCTGCGGCGAGTTGCACACGAAGATCGCGTCCGCGGCGCAGGCGCGCACCAGGCGGGAATGCGCCAGCGCCACCCGCCAGCCGACGACCGTATCGGTGTCCGTCACCGGCACCGCATCATGAAAACGCACGATCTGGCGCACGCCCGGCGGCAGGCGCACCGGGCGCGGCATGCAGAACAGCACCGCATCGAAGCCCCCGACAGACAGCCGCTTGCGCAGCGGCACAGGCGGATGGGCGCACAGATCGATGATGGAGCTGACCGACAGGTCGGTGGCGAAAAAGCTCTGCGCCAGCACGCGGGCGCGCTGGTCCGGCGCCAGCGTCTTCTCAAACAGCACCCGCCAGAGCGCGTTCAGCTGCCCGCGGTCTGCCAAGGGCAGAAGCTGATGGCGGGTGCGCACCACCTGCCGGAAGGTCTGCGCGTCCTGCAGCACGCTGAACGGAAAGCTGCGCCGCTCCGGCCGCTCCCAGTTGCGCTCCATCCAGTGCAGTACGGCCGCCGTCAGCGCCGCGGCATCCGGCCGGCCCGGCCGCACGTGCGGCAGGTCGTGCCGGCCTGTCGGCATCAGCAGGCCGGACACCTCCACGGTCGGGATGTCGCACAGCATGCCGAAGATCAGCCGCAAATCCTGCGCCACGCCCACGTAGCCGTCCGCCGCATGGCTAAGATCGACCAGGACGCGGGTGGACACGGCGCGCGTCATGCGCGGCACGCCCTGGCCCGGCAGCCCGGGGTCGGGCTGCAGCGGGCGCTCGGCTCCACCAGGGTTGCGGGTCAGAAGCAGGATCGATTTCCGATTTGTTATGGTATGGCTAACGTGCCGAAGTTGTTTTACGCCTACTACAGGCAGAACACGCAGAAATTGGCGGGCAATCCCCTGCGCTGGCAAGCATCTCACATGGAGATGATGGCGCTTTGGCGGCAATCGCGCATCACAGTGTGCATTCCGTCACGCTCCCATCCTGGGCGCGTGACAGGACCGGCTATCACAGCTCGCCGCCGCGCCGCCCCGCACTGGCGCCCAGCCGCAGCCGCAGCGCGTTCAGCTTAATGAACCCCTGCGCATCCACCTGGTCGTAGGCGCCCTGGTCATCCTCGAACGTCACCACCTTGGTGGAGTACAGGCTGTTCGGGCTCTCGCGCCCAACCACCGTGGCGTTGCCCTTGTAGAGCTGCAGCCGCACCTGGCCGCTGACGCTGGCCTGGCTGGTGTCGATCAGCGCCTGCAGCATGCGGCGCTCCGGCGAGAACCAGAAGCCGTTGTAGATCAGGGACGCGTAGCGCGGCATCAGGCTGTCCTTCAGGTGGCCCGCCTCGCGGTCCAGCGTGAGGGATTCGATACCGCGATGCGCCGCCAGCAGGATGGTGCCGCCCGGCGTCTCGTAGATGCCGCGGGACTTCATGCCGACGAAGCGGTTCTCCACCAAATCCAGCCGGCCGATACCGTTGGCGCGGCCGAGCTCGTTCAGCCTGGTCAGCAGGGCGGCCGGCGACAGGCGCACGCCGTCGATGGCCACCGGGTCGCCGGCCTCGAAGTCGATCGCCACCAGCGTGGCGCGGTCCGGGGCGTCAAGCGGGCTGATGGTGCGCTGGAACACCATCTCGTCGGGCGGCAAAGCGGGGTCCTCGAGGATCTTCCCCTCGGAGGACGAGTGCAGCAGATTGGCGTCCACCGAGAACGGCGCGTCGCCGCGCTTGTCACGCGTTACCGGTATCTGGTGCGCGTCGGCGAACTCCAGCAGGCGGGTGCGGCTGGTCAGCTCCCACTCCCGCCACGGTGCAATCACGCGCACGTCCGGCTTCAGCGCGTAATAGGCCAGTTCGAAGCGGACCTGGTCGTTGCCCTTGCCCGTCGCCCCATGCGCCACCGCGTCCGCACCCACCGCCTCGGCGATCTCGATCTGCCGTTGCGCGATCAGCGGCCGCGCGATCGAGGTGCCGAGAAGGTATTGCCCCTCGTACAGCGTGTTGGCGCGGAACATCGGAAAGACGAAGTCGCGCACGAATTTCTCGCGCAGATCCTCGACGAAGATCTCGCGCACGCCGGCCTGCTCGGCCTTGCGCCTGGCCGCGTCCAGCTCGGCGCCGGCATCTTCCACGGACTGGCCGAGGTCGGCGGTGAAGGTCACCACCTCGCAACGGTAGGTGGTCTGCAGCCATCTGAGGATGACGCTGGTGTCCAGGCCGCCGGAGTAGGCGAGGACGACTTTCTTTACGTTCGGTATTGTCACGGGTCGGGTGGTAGCGAGGCGAAGGAGGCAAGGCAAGAAAGGCCTTCTTTTTTGAAAAAAAGAAGCAAAAAACTTTTATCTACGCTGTCGCGGATCTGACCAATAAGTCCGCGACAGCGGAGCAAAAGTCTTTTGCTTCTTTTCTTCAGAAAAGAAGGCCTTCCTTCCTTGCCACCCCTTCCGCAATGCGCCCCACATCCTGCGCCGCCGGACAATTAGGATGCCGCGTCAGCAAAGGCGTCTGCCGGCGTATCGCATCGCGCACCCGGTCATCCCGCCGGATGATCCCGGCCAGCGCCGGAGCGACACCCAGGAACTGCGTGCAGGCGCGCGCCAGCGTGGCAAAGGTGCGCTCGCCGCTGGCGGCCGTGGCGGCCTGGTTCACCACCAGGCGCGCGTCCGGCGCCTGTCCGGCCGCGGCGCAATCGGCCGCGTGCAGTTTCAGCACGGCGTAGGCGTCGGTCAGCGAGGTGGGCTCGTCGGTGGCGACCACGAACAGCGTGTCCGCCCAGGCTGCCAGCCGGCGGTTCGCGGCATCCAGCCCGGCGCCGAGATCGACCAGCAGGGTGGCGTAATCCTGGGCGGCCAGGCCGTCCAGCAGCCAGTCCAGGGTGGCCGGCGGCAGCGCGGCCAGGGAGCCGGAACCGGAGCGGCCGGGCAGGACGTGGAAACCGCAGGCCGGGACGAAGGTGGCGGCCTGCGCCATCGGCACGCGGCCGGAGAGCACGCCAGCCAGGTCGCAGGCCGGGTTGAGGCCAAGCTGGACGTCTATGTTGGCCAGGCCGAAATCGCCGTCCGCCAGCAGGACGCGGCCGCCCGCCTGTGCCAGCGCGTGGGCCAGCGTGATGGCGAACCAGGTCTTGCCGACGCCGCCCTTGCCGGAAGCGATGGCGATCCTGCGCGGGCCTGGATGCGGCAAATCGGGAGGCAGGCTATCCATGAGGCTGCGTGTTCCATCCTTGGGCTTCGGCGTGGGCGCGCGCCGAGGGGAAGACCGGGGCACGCAGGCGCGGCGGCGGCGGCTGGGCGCGCAGCAGCCGCTCGGCCAGCAAGGCGGGCGTGAGCGCCACCAGCCCGTCCGTGGCGCCGGTGCCGATGCCGGCTTCCGTCAGCGTGAGGCCGGGCCCGGCAGGGTCCGCCACGGCCAGTACGCTGCCCAGACGCCGCGCAATGTCCAAGCGGGTGGGCAGCAGGTGGGCGATCCCCAGCGCCGCGAACACCGCCGCCTGCTCGGCCGCCTCCTCCGGGTGCGCGCCGGCCTGCATCACCAGCACCGGGCTGGCGCCGGCCGCGGCGATCAACGCGGTGAGCGCTTCGGCTTCCGCGGGTTCGAACGGGTTTATGCCGGCGGTGTCGATAAGCACCGGGGCGCCAGGCGCGGCCTCGCCCAGCGCGCGGGTGAGCGTGGCGGGCGTGCTGGCCGCCAGCAGCGTGAGGCCGAGCAGGCGCGTGTAGGCGGCCAGCTCTTCGGCGCCGCCGGCCCGCCTGCCATCCGCTGTGATCACCAGGGGCCGCGTGCCGGCGAGCACGAGCCTGGTTGCCAGGCGCGCGACGGACAGGGTCTTGCCCGCGCCGGGCAGGCCGGCGAGCAGCAGGGGGGTGCCGCCTTCCAGCCTGAGCGGGGCGAAGCGAAAGGTCTCCTGCAGGCGCTGCGCCAAGCCGGGCCCGGCGAGCCTGCGCGCGAGCGCCGCGTGCATGCCGTGATATTGCCCGTCCAGCTCGCCTCCGGGTGCGGTCGCCTGGGGCAATGGGGGCGGCGCCGGTGCCGGCGGTTCGTCCGGTTGGTCCAGGGCGGCGGTCAGCTCGATGCCGCCCGGCACGCGCTTGGTGGACAGGATCAGCGCCTCCGGCCCCAGCTCGTCCCGGAGCTGGGCCATCGCATCGGCCATGCTGGCCGCCCGATAGAGTTTGAGGCGCATGAGGACGGTTGTAGGCTGGGTAGTGTTGCTAAAACGTTTCGGAGGCGGAGAAAGGCAGCAAGGCCTCCACCAGAGCCCGCATCTTCTCTGCGATCACCCATGCCGGCAGAAAAAGCCGATACCGCCGTGCAGGCGCGGGGGATAAAAGTTTTTGCTTCTTTTTTTCAAAAAAGAAGGCCTTTCTTCCTTCCCTTCTCGGAGCCCCCAATGACCAACAACCTGCACGGCCTAGAGCTGCGTTCCTGCGTGTCCGCGGACGGCCAGCTCGTGCTCAGCCTGGAGGACGTGACCCCGCCGGCGCCCAAGCCCGACGAGGTGGTGGTGCAGGTGCAGGCCGCGCCGATCAACCCGTCCGACCTCGGGCTGCTGCTTGGCTGGGCCGATCCCTCCGGGCTCACCGCCGGCACGCGGGACGGGCGGCCGACACTGACTGGATCCATCCCGCAGGCCTCGATGGGCGGGATGACCGGGCGACTGGGCCAATCCTTGCCGGTGGGCAACGAGGGCGCCGGCGTGGTGGTGCAGGCCGGCGCAAACGCCCAGGCGCTGCTGGGCAAGACGGTCGGCATGTGGGGCGGGGCGATGTACGCGCAGTACCGCACGATCTCCATGCACGCGTGCCTGGCGCTGCCGGACGGGGCCATCGCGGCCGACGGCGCCTCGATGTTCGTCAATCCGCTGACCGCGCTGGCGATGACGGAGACGATGCGCGCCGAGGGCCATAGCGCGCTGGTGCATACGGCGGCGGCCTCCAACCTGGGACAGATGCTGAACCGTATCTGCCTGGCGGACGGGATCAGCCTGGTGAACATCGTGCGCAGCGCCGAGCAGGCGGCGATCCTGCACGCGCTCGGCGCAAAACACGTGCTGGACAGCAAGTCCGCAGATTTCACCGCGCAACTGACCGACGCGCTGGCAGAGACCGGCGCCACGATCGCCTTCGACGCGATCGGCGGCGGCAGCCTGGCCAACACCATCCTGCATGCGATGGAAGCGGCGGCGAACCGCAACGCCACGGCCTATAGCCGTTACGGCTCCAACACGTTCAAGCAGGTGTACATCTACGGCATGCTGGACACCGGGCCCACCACATTGGACCGGTTTTATGGTTTCGCCTGGGCCGTCAGCGGCTTCCTGCTGACACCCTTCCTGGCCAAGATCGGCCGCGACGGTCTGGCGCGCTTGCAGGACAGGGTGAAGCTCGAACTGAAGACGACCTTTGCCAGCACCTACACCGATACGATCTCACTGCGTGACGCGCTGAAGCCTGAGGTGGTTTCGGCTTACGCGCGCAAGGCGACGGGGCAGAAGTTCCTGATCGATCCTGGCCGGGATGGCGGCTGAGTGGGTCGCAAAAGGAAGGCCTTCTTTTTTGAAAAAAAGAAGCAAAAAACTTTTATCTCCGCGACGTTGCAGTGTCTGCCTTGCCTCGAGGCGGCCGATTGGTTTCAGGTGCGAGGGAGCAAAAGTTTTTTGCTTCTTTTTTTCAAAAAAGAAGGCCTTGCTTAC
>CAXTJZ010000175.1:0-8468 GCA_964244695.1 uncultured Acetobacteraceae bacterium | reverse complement strand
CCGCGTGCATTCCGCTCCGCTGTACGCGCGGATCCAGGAGCGGGCCGAGCGCGCGCGGCCTTCGTGTATGCTCGCGGCGAACCACGTGGGGAACGCTGCAGCCATGGTGTGTGCCGCGGCGGCGACCGCGCTGCTGGCGGTGGCCGGCGCCGCACCGGCCACCGTGCTGCTTTGCGCGGCGGCGGGCAACCTTGCCGTGGCCATCTGGATCGTCCGCATCCTGCCGGAGACGACCGTACGCGCCGCATTCCGGCTGTATTTCCGCGTCTTCCACGCGCCGCGCGTTATCGGGCTGGAGAACCTGCCGCCGGCGGGCACGCGCGGCGTCATCGTGGGGAACCACGAGAGCTTTCTTGACGGGGCGTTCGTTGCTGCCTTCCTGCCCGGCGCGCCGACCTTTGCGGTGAACGTCCACATCGCCAGGCGCTGGTGGGCGCGGCCGTTCCTGGCCGCCGTCAAGCATTTCCCCATCGATCCGGTGAACCCGTTCAACGCGCGCACCATGGTGCATGCGGTGCGCGAGGGACGCAGCCTGGTGATCTTCCCCGAAGGGCGCATCACGGTGACCGGCGCGCTCATGAAGGTCTATGACGGCGCCGGCATGGTCGCCGACAAGGCGGACGCGGTGGTGTTGCCGGTGCGCATCGACGGCGCACAGTTCACCAGGTTCTCCCGCATGGGCCGCATCCTGCCCGGGCGGTGGTTCACGCCATTGTCGCTGACCGTTCTGTCGCCGGCGCCCATCGACGTGGATGCCGAACTGCGCGGCCGCGCGCGGCGCCGGGCCGTAGGCGCCCTGCTGCAAGGCGTGATGGAGCAGTCTGGCTTTGCGGCCGCCGACACCAACCGCCCACTGTTCACCGCGCTGCTGGACGCGCGCGACCGCTTTGGCGCCGCGTTCCCCATCATCGAGGACACCACGCGCGCGCCGCTCACCTACAAGCGCCTGGTCCTGGGTGCGGTGGTGCTTGGGCGCCGCCTGTCGCTTGAGGCGCCATCTGGCGGCCGGCTGGGGGTGATGCTGCCGAACGCGAACGGCGCCGTGGTCACGTTCATGGCGCTGCAGGCCTGGGGACGCGTGCCGGCCATGCTGAACTTCTCCGCCGGTGCGGAGGGTATGCTGTCGGCCTGCACGGCCGCCCAAGTGAGCGTGGTTCTGTCCTCGCGCGCCTTTGTCGAGCGCGCGAAGCTTGGCGCGGTGGTGGAGCGGATGGCGGGCCAGGTGCGTTTCGTCTGGCTGGAGGATGTGCGCGCCGGGCTGGGACTCGGCGCCAAGCTGCGCGGTTTGGTGGACGCGCGGAGCGCCCGCGGTTTGCCGGGTGCGCGGGTGGCGCCCGGGGCTCCGGCTGTGGTGCTGTTCACCAGCGGGTCCGAAGGCGCGCCGAAAGGGGTGGTGCTCAGCCATGCCAACATACTGGCCAACATCGCGCAGGTAGCGTCCGTAATTGACTTCAACCCGTCCGACCGGGTGTTCAACGCGATGCCGATGTTCCACTCGTTCGGCCTGACGGGGGCGACACTGCTGCCGCTGCTGTGCGGGGTGCGGACGTTCTACTACCCGTCACCGCTGCACTACAGGATCGTGCCGGAACTCATCTACGACACGGACAGCACCATCGCGTTCGGCACGGACACCTTCCTGACCGGCTGGGCGCGTTTCGCCAATCCTTACGATTTCTACCGGATGCGCTACATCTTCGCCGGCGCCGAGCGGGTGCGCGAGGAGACTCGGCGGTTGTATGCCGAGCGGTTCGGCGTGCGCGTGCTGGAAGGGTACGGCGCGACGGAGACCTCGCCGGTGCTGGCGCTGAACACGCCGATGCACAGCCGTCCAGGGGCGGCTGGACGCCTGCTGCCCGGGATGCAGTACAGGCTGGATCCGGTTGAGGGGATAGAGACGGGTGGACGGCTGGTGGTGAGCGGACCGAACGTGATGCTCGGCTACCTGCGCACGACGGCCCCGGGTGTGCTGGAGACGCTGCCGGGCGGCTGGTACGACACCGGAGACATCTGCACGGTGGATAGCCAGCGCTTTGTGACCATACACGCGCGGGCCAAGCGCTTTGCCAAGATCGCCGGCGAGATGGTGTCCATGCCGGCGGCCGAGGCGCTGGCCGCGAGCTTGTGGCCGGATTCGGCCCATGCGGTGGTGGCGGTGCCGGACGCGCGCAAGGGCGAGGCGCTGGTGCTGCTGACCACACGGTGCGATGCAACCGCGTCCGCCATGCTGGCGCAGGCGCGCGAGCGGGGGACGGCGGAGATTGCCGTGCCGCGGGTGGTGCGGGTGCTGGAGCGGTTGCCTTTGCTGGGGACGGGGAAGGTGGATTACGTGGCGGCTTCGCGGCTGCTGAAGGCGTAGGACGGAAGCCTTCTTTTTTGAAAAAAAAGCAAAAAACTTTTGCTCCCTGTCGGCGGGTGCTGAAACTACCGCCGACAGGGAGCAGAAGTTTTTTGTTCCTTTTTTTCAAAAAAGGACTGCTTTCTTTCTTCCTTCCCACACGGCCAAGCCGATGCTAGGTGTCCCCCTAGTCGGAGCGTAGCGCAGCCTGGTAGCGCATCAGTCTGGGGGACTGGGGGTCGTGGGTTCGAATCCCGCCGCTCCGACCATCGCTACAGAATGAGTTCCTGCCGTCCGATGCTGAAAGCTTTCGTTGGTCGGTTTGCCAGGGATACCGTGCAGGGCTGGGCGGTCGACACCACTCGGCCGGACGCCGCCCTGTCGATCAGCATCTACGTGAACGGGCAGCATGTGGGCGACACGCTGGCTGATGTCGCGCGGCCGGATCTGGCCAGGCTTGCCGACTTCGGTCAAGGCAGGCATGGCCTGCATTTCCGCTTCGCCACCAAGCTGCCTGCGGACAGCCTGCAGGTGCTTACCTTGTGCCTGGCGGAGACGCATGCGCCGCTGCCGGGTGGCGAGCGCGTACTGGCGGCCGACACCACGCCAGCCCCGCTTCACGACATGACACCCATCCTGGTGACCGGGCCCGGCCGGACCGGCACCACGCTTCTCATGAGCCTGCTTGCCAACAGTGCGGACATCGTCGTCGCCGAACTGATGCCCTACGAGACGCGGCACCTGGCCTATTACGCGATCGCCGATGCCGTGTTGACCCATCCAGCCGATATCGTGCGCTCTACGCACCATGATAACGTCCGCGGCGACGGCTTCCGCGTCGGCTTCAATCCGTATCAGTGCCCGGCGCACGAGGCCGCTTTCAGGAACCCCGCTCTGGCGCGTGATTTCGCCCTGAACTACGCGCCGTCCAGGCTGGCCTCGACCTTCGGCGATCTGGTGGCCGAGTATTACCGGCGCCTGAAACGCGACACAGGCAAACCGGCGGCGCGATATTTTGCCGAGAAGAACGACAACTTGCAGCCAAGCGTGAGGCGGTTCGCAAGACGTGCCTTCGGCGAGGTGCGCGAGATCGTGACGGTGCGCGACCCGCGCGACGTGCTGTGTTCCTCGCTGGCCTATTTCAAGAAGCTGGAACCCGAGCGGGCGTTCACCGACATCAGCTACGCAAGCAAGACCGCGTTGGCGATCTTCGCCGAGCGATTGCCCGACGTATTCTTCTGCAAATACGAAAGATTGCTGCAGGGCGAGCAAGCCTTCCTAGACGAGCTGTCGGCGTTCCTGGGTGCGCGGGTGACGCCGCGCCCTGCCGAGATGCGCGCGGACATGTTCAGGAAACATGGGACCAGCGCATCGCCGGACGCGACACTGGAGCGGTGGCGGACCGACCTGCCGTCCGGCATGCTCGCGCGCTGCAACGAGGCCTGGGCGCCGTACCTGGAGACGTTCGGCTATCCTGTCGATTAACCGCCCGGTTACGCCGTGAGTTTGCTATCCAGATGCGAGCGGACGGACGGCCACTCCGACGCGGTGATGCTGTAGACGCAAATGTCCCGCAACGAACCGTCCGAGGCGATCTGGTGGTTGCGCAGGATGCCGTCCAGCTTGGCGCCGAGCCGTTCGAGGGCGCGGCGGCTCTGCTGGTTGAGGAAATGCGTGCGGAACTCCACGGCGATGCAAGCAAGCGTTTCGAACGCGTGGGCCAGCAAGAGGCGTTTGGCTTGGGTGTTGAGCTGTGTTCTTTGCACGCGCTGCGTGTACCACGTGGAGCCTATCTCGACACGCTGGTTGACGCGGTCGAGGTTCATGTAGGTCGTCATGCCTGCGATCGTGTCTGTGGTGTTGTCCCACACGGTAAACGGAATCATGCTGCCGGTTTCTTGGAGGTTCAGGCGGCGCGCGATTTCAGCCTGCATGGCCTCTGGCCGTGGAACAGAGGTGTACCAGAGGCGCCATAGCTCGCCGTCCTGCACGGCATCCTGCAGTCCGGCGAGATGATCCTGGCTGAGCGGCGCCAGGCGGACGTGCTGCCCTACCAAGGTAACCGGCAAGATTGGCGCCGTCATGCCGCATGCAACTGAACCAGACGAATGACACCGGCCATGTCCAAACTTCCGCGGCAGCGAGGGGAAAAAAGTTTTTTGCTTCTTTTTTGCAAAAAAGAAGGCCTTGCTTTCCTAGAAATGGATAGCCCGCCCGTAAGCATCAAGCACGGCCTCGTGCATCGTCTCGCTGACGGTAGGATGCGGAAACACCGTGTGCATCAGTTCCTGTGCGGTGGTCTCAAGCGTGCGTGCGATCGCGTAGCCCTGGATCATTTCGGTGACTTCGGCGCCGATCATGTGGGCGCCGAGCAGCGCGCCGGTTTTGCTGTCGAAGACGACTTTTACCATGCCTTCGGGCTCGCCCATGGCGATGGCTTTGCCGTTGCCGATGAAGGGGAAGCGGCCGACGCGGATTTCGTGGCCTTCGTCGCGCGCGCGGGCTTCGGTGAGGCCGACGGAGGCAATTTGCGGGCGGCAGTAGGTGCAGCCTGGGATGTTTGTCCAGTCGATCGGGTGCGGGTTGAGGCCGGCGATGGCTTCGACGCAGATGACGCCTTCGTGGCTGGCTTTGTGGGCTAGCCAGGGGGCGCCGGCGAGGTCGCCGATGGCGTAGAGGCCTGGTTCGCCGGTGCGGCAGAGCGGGTCGATTACGACGTGGGTGCGCTCGATCGTTGCTTTGGTGTTTTCCAGGCCCAGGCCTTCGGTGTTGCCGACTATGCCGGCGGCCGAGATGACGCGGTCTGTGGTGAGTTGTTGTTTGCCGGCGGGGCTTTCGATGGTGACGGTTACGGTGTCGGCGGCTTTTTCGGCGGCGGTGACGCGGGCGCCGAGGATGAATTTCATGCCTTGTTTTTCGAAGGCTTTCTGGGCGAAGGCGCTGATTTCGCCGTCTTCTACGGGGAGGATGCGGTCCAGGAGTTCGACGATTGTGACGTCCGCGCCCATGTTGCGGAAGAAGCTGGCGAATTCTATGCCGATGGCGCCTGAGCCGATGACGAGCAGGCGTTTGGGCAGGAGTTTCGGCACCATTGCGTCCTTGTAGGACCAGATGAGGTGGCCGTCTGATTCGAGGCCCGGGAGCTGGCGGGCGCGGGCGCCGGTGGCGAGGATTATGTGTTTGGCGTGCAGCGTTGTTTCCGGCGCGCCTGGCTTGGTGATGGCGAGCGTGTTGGGGGCGGCGAGTTTGGCGGCGCCGTCGAATACCGCGACCTTGTTTTTCTTCAAGAGGTGGCCGACGCCGGAGGCCAGTTGCTTGGCTATGGCACGCGAGCGTTTGACGACTTTTTCCAGGTCGTAGCGGATGTTGTCGGCGGCGAAGCCGAACTCGCCGAGATGGGCGAGGAGGTGGTTGATTTCGGAACTTCGCAGCAGGGCCTTGGTGGGTATGCAGCCCCAGTTCAGGCATATGCCGCCCAAGTGTTCGCGTTCGATGACGGCGGCGCGCAGGCCGAGCTGGGCGGCGCGTATGGCGGCCACGTAGCCGCCCGGTCCGCCGCCGACGATTGCGATGTCGAATTGCTGGTCAGCCATAAGCGGGGCTTTCGGCGAGGCGGGCGATGCCTTCCGTGGTCAGGCGCTGTATTGTCCAGTCCTGCATGCCGGTGGCGCCCATCGCGCGGTAGAAGGCGATGGCGGGTTCGTTCCAGTCCAGCACGGACCATTCCATGCGCTGGCAGCCGTCCTGTTTCGCGCGCTGTGCCAGGGCGCGGAAGAAGGCGCGGCCGATGCCGGCGCCGCGGTGTTCGGGTTGGACGAAGACGTCTTCCAGGTACAGGCCGCGTCGGCAGACGAAGGTGCTGAAATTGTAGAACCAGATGGCCACTCCCACGACGCGGCCTGCCGTTTCGGCGACCATGGCGTGCGCGGCGGGTTGCGCGGTGAAGAGTTGCGCGTGGAAATCCGCGCCGGAGGCTTGTGCTTCGGAAGCGAGTTTTTCGTATTCGGCGAGCGCGCGCACCAGCCTGGCGATGTCTTCGCAGTCTGCGGGCGTGGCGTCGCGCAGGGTGAAGGCGGCGGTGGCTGCGTCCATTACAGCAGGAGCCCGAGCGGGTCCTCGACGAGGGATTTGAAGACACCGAGCCACTCGGAGGCGAGCGCGCCGTCTATGACGCGGTGATCGACGGAGATGGTGCAGGTCATGACCGTGGCGATTGCGAGTTGTCCGTCGCGCACGACGGGGCGCTGTTGGCCGGCGGCGACCGCGAGGATGGCCGATTGCGGCGGGTTGATGATGGCGGCGAACTCGCGCACGCCGTACATGCCCATGTTGGAGATCGAGAAGGTGCCACCCTGGAACTCGGCGGGTTTCAGTCTGCCTTGTTTGGCGCGCTCGAAGAGGGATTTGCCTTCGCGTGCGATGGCGGCCACGGATTTGGTGTCCGCGTTGCGTATGATCGGCGTGATCAGGCCGTCGGGGATGGAGACGGCGACGGAGATGTCCACGTTGTCGTAGAGGAAGATGCCGTCATCGGTGTAGCTGGCATTGACGTTGGGGACGCGGCGCAGGGTGGCGGCGCAGGCTTTTATCAGCATGTCGTTGACGGAGAGTTTGTAGGCCTGGTCGCCGTCTTTGGGGGAGCGGGCGTTGAGGTCGGCGCGTAGTTTCAGCAGGGCGTCCAGTTCCACGTCGATACTGACGTAGAAATGCGGGACGGTTTGCTTGGCCTGGGTGAGGCGGCGGGCGGTGACGCGCTTGATGTTGCTTAGCGGGACGAGGCGGCCTGGTTCGGTGATGCTGGGTGGGGGCGTGGTGGTGGCGGGCGGTGTGGGCGCGGCTTGCTGGGTGGGGGTGGGGGGCGCGGCAGGCGCGGGTGCGCCGGGGCGGGCCTGCTCCACGTCGGCGCGTATGATGCGGCCGTTGGGGCCGCTGCCTTTCAGGGAGGCGAGGTCTATGCCGGCCTGTTGCGCCATGCGGCGTGCGAGCGGCGAGGCGAAGATCTTGCTGCCGGCGTCATGGTCGTTTGCGTGCGGCAGGGGCGCTGGGGTGGCGGTTGCCGGTGCTTCGGTTTGCACCGGGGCGGCCACTTCGCCGGCCTCCTGCTTCGGCGCCGGCTTGGCGGCGGGATTCGGGGCGGCGCCGGATTCGTCGTCGAGTATGCCGATCGTGTCGTTTACCTTCACGTTGGCGGTGCCGTCGGCCACGAGGATCTTGCCGAGCACGCCTTCGTCGGTGGCTTCCACTTCCATCGTGGCTTTGTCGGTTTCAATTTCCGCGATCACGTCGCCGGCGCGTATGGTGTCGCCTTCTTTTTTCAACCAGCGGGCGAGGGTGCCTTCCGTCATTGTTGGCGAGAGCGCGGGCATCAGGATGTTGGTTGGCATGCGGCCCTCAGACGATCTTGCGCACGGCGTCCACAACCCAGCCCGGTTGCGGCAGCGCGAGTTTTTCCAGGTTCGCCGCGTAGGGCAGGGGAACGTCGAGGCCGGCGACACGGACGGGCGGGGCGTCGAGCCAGTCGAACGCTTGCTCGATCACCTGCATGGCTATTTCCGAGCCGATGCCGGCGTACGGCCAGCCTTCTTCGACTGTCACCAGGCGGGTTGTGCGCTTAACGCTTTGCACGACGGTGTCGATGTCGAGCGGGCGGAGCGTGCGCAGGTTTATCACCTCGGCCTGTATGCCTTGCGCGGCGAGGGTTTCGGCGGCTTTCAGGGCTACGCCCACCATTATGGAGTAGGCCACGATGGTGACGTGCTGGCCTTGGCGCTCGATTTTTGCGCGGCCAATCGGAAGTGCAAAATCCTCCGCGGTGGGACAGTCGAATGTCTGGCCGTAGAGAATTTCGTTTTCCAGGAACACGACGGGGTTCGGATCGCGTATGGCGGCGCGTAGCAGGCCTTTCGCGTCGGCGGAGGAATAGGGGGCGACCACCTTCAGGCCGGGGCAATGCGCGTACCAGCTTGCGTAATCCTGGCTGTGCTGGGCGGCGACGCGCGAAGCGGCACCGTTCGGGCCGCGGAAGACAATGGGGCAGCCCATCTGGCCGCCGGACATGTAGAGGGTTTTTGCGGCGGAGTTGATGATCTGGTCGATCGCCTGCATGGCGAAGTTGAAGGTCATGAACTCG
>CAXTJZ010000174.1:0-8500 GCA_964244695.1 uncultured Acetobacteraceae bacterium | reverse complement strand
CGCGATCACCAGCGCCGGCGCCGACCTCACCCGCCTGCTGCGCGCCATGGCCGCGATGAAGGCGCTCGCCGCGGCCGCCCTCTGCTGGACCGTCCTCTGGCGCCTAGCCCTACCCGCCTCCGCCCCCCGCCTCGCCGCCTACGCGCTCGCCTGCGCCGCCATGGCCGCCGGCCCCGGCCTCATCTGGAGCATGGCGCACGTAAAACTCGGCGCCCTGTTCCTGCACGCCGGCCTGCTGGTCACTGTAGTTATGCTGTGGCGCGATCCTGCGATGGGCACGCGCCTGGGCGAGATGATCGAGCGCCGCCGGCACGCCCTGCGCGCTTTGGACGCGCGGTAAGGAAGCAGACAACGCCTTCCTTTTTGGGAAGATAACAGCTCGTCCTCCGTCGCATTTGCGCCAGCCATGCTCCTCCCGCAGCACGAACCTGCCGGGGCTGAAGCGGTCTGAAAAGAAGTGCCGCTGCCGTGAAGTATGACGATGCATCCTGGCACTCCAGCGGGGATTTCCCCACGGATCTGTCTGCAAATGCGGCGGCTACACACATCGCCATGTTCGTCACCTGGGCAGCAATGAGCGGCCTGGCAGGAGCACTGCACCTATCAGAGGCCGCCAGTGAACTAAGCAGCCTTCAGCACCGTCAAATCACGCCAGGAAATTAGTTCCTGTCTGTCTGCAATGGAAAGTTCACCAGCGAAGACCTGAGCGACGAAGGAAACGATTTCGCGCGCGCCTACTATGCCGACCAGTCTGGCCTACATGACAGCGCAAACTCGTTCATCGAAGACTACACGAACGCATTTCCGGGCATCGACAACATCTACCGCGTGCCCGACACATGGGAAACGTTTGACACACTCGCCCCGCTATTCAAGGCTCGCTTCACTGCCTGGCGCAACATCCGCTGACTAGGAAAACTCAACTCAGCCGCAACGATATGACTTGCAACCAAATCAATCGCCGGAGACAACTCGCGGCGGTCTTGGCGGCGTGGCACCATGTTTCCAGATGATTAGATACTCCGCAAAAACGCCCGGCCTTTGCAGGAAGGCGTTCATTGGGAACGGCGAGATGTCGATTTCAAGCAAATCGCCCTGACAAGCCAACCAATCGACGCAATGAGAGACAACGCAGCAATGCGCCCCATACGCTGACTGGGATTTGACAACGAGCGGATGTGCCAGAGGTAAGCCGACACGAGAAAGATTGCGCTGATTAACAGCGCAGACTTGCGCTTCGTTGGCCGCAGCAGGCTCTCAACCCTGATAACGCCGGGATCAGGCGCCTAAATATCCAACCCGATATCCAAAACCCGCGCGCTATGCGTAAGCCACCCCGCCGACAACAAATCCACCCCGGTCTCCGCCACCCCAGCCGCACTCCCCAGATCGATCCCCCCGGAAGCCTCCACAACCGCCCGACCGCCAACCATGCCCACCGCCTCACGCAACGCCGCCAACCCCATGTTATCCAGCAGCACCGCATCCGCCGCCCCGATCGCCAGCACCTCTTCCAGTTGCGCCAGCGTATCCACCTCGATCTCGATCTTCACCAGGTGCCCCGCCGCCGCCCGAGCCCGCGCCAAAGCCGGCCCGACCCCACCCGCGATCGCGATATGATTGTCCTTGATCAGTATCGCATCATCCAGCCCGAACCGATGATTGGCCCCCCCACCGCACCGCACCGCATACTTCTCAACCGAGCGCAGCAAAGGCGTAGTCTTGCGCGTGCAAGTAATCCGCGCTTGCGTATGCGCAATCGCATCCACAATCGCCGAAGTAGCCGTGGCGATCCCGCTCAGATGCCCCATGAAATTCAGCGCCACCCGCTCACCGGTCAGTATCCCGCGCGCCGGCCCCGCCAACCGGGCGATCACGTCGCCCGGCTGCAACCGCTCCCCATCCCGACGCTCTGGCGTCATCACCACCGCCGGATCCACCAGCCGAAACGCCAGCGCCGCCAGATCCAGCCCCGCCAGCGTCCCCGCCTGCCGCGCCACGAAGGCCCCACGCGCCTGCGCCTCGGCCGGCACCAGCGCGTCCGTCGTGATGTCCCCAGCCCGCCCAAGGTCCTCCACCAGCGCCGCCCTTACCAGCGGCTCCACTAGGACCGCCGGCAGCGCCATCACAGCGCCGGCCGCGCCAACACGCCCGCCGGCACCGGCCGCGCAAGCCCCCGCGCCTCGTCCAAAGTCAGCGTCATCCGCCGCGCGAGCCCCGCTTGCGTCTCAGGATAATCCGTACGCGTATGCCCGCCCCGGCTCTCCTCCCGCCGCTGCATCGCCACCGCCATCATCAGCCCCAACGCCGCCGGATCGGACCCCGCCGGCAGAGCCGACAGTTCCGCCACCGCCGCCGCCAGCCCGTCCGCATCCCGCAACACCCCCGCGTACCGCGACAGTATCGCCCGCACCGGCGCCGCATCCCCCACCGCCGAATCGCCCACAACCGCCACCGGCGCCGCCCGCCCGGCCGGCACGCCAGCCACGCTCTCCGCCACGATCCGCCCCGTCACCGCCGCCTCCAGCAGCGAGTTGCTCGCCAGCCTGTTGGCCCCATGCAGCCCCGTGCAAGCCGCCTCGCCCGCCGCCCAGAGCCCGGGCAGCGTGCTTCGGCAATCCGCATCCACCGCAATCCCGCCCATGTGGTAATGCGCCGCCGGCCGTATCGGGATCGGCATCACCGCCGGGTCCACCCCAGCCGCCAGACAAGCCGCGGTAATCCCCGGGAAACGCGTCCCAAACCGCGCCCCAAGCGCCGCGCGCGCATCCAGGAACACCCGATGCCCCGCCTCCATACGCGCCCAAACCGCCCGGCTCACGATGTCGCGCGGCTCCAGCTCCGCCCGCGGCCACCGCGCCTCGCCCGCCATGAACCGCACCCCCGCCTCATCGACGAGCACCGCCCCCTCACCCCGCACCGCCTCGCTGACCAGCGGCATAGGATCCAAACCCACATCCAAAGCCGTAGGGTGGAACTGGACAAACTCCAGATCCGCCAAAGCCGCCCCGGCCCGAGCCGCCAGCATCAACCCACCGCCCAACGCTCCTGCCGGATTGGTGGAATGCTGATACAACCCGCCCAACCCGCCAGTCGCCACCACCACCCGGCTGCTACGCAGCACCCGCGCGCTCCCCCCCCCCCCCGGCAGCGCCAAAACCCCCCCCACCGCGCCATCGCGCATGATCAGCCGCGGCGCCCGCACCCCCTCCCAAACCGTAACCGAAGGCGTCCGCCGCACCGCGGCGATCACCGCCCGCAGCATCTCCCGCCCGCTCGCATCCCCGGCCGCATGCACGATCCGCCGCCGCCCATGCCCCGCCTCCAGCCCCAGCCCGATCCGCCCCTGCGCATCCCGATCGAACCGCGCCCCCAGCCCCGCCAGCTCCTCGACCAGCGCCGGCCCCGCCTCCACGATCCGCCGGGCCACTGCCGCGTCGCAAAGACCCGCCCCCGCCGCCAGCGTGTCCGCCAGATGCAGCTCGGTGGAATCATCCGCCCCGATCGCTGCCGCCAGCCCACCCTGCGCCCACGCGCTCGCCGCCTCTTCGCCCAGCGGCGCCGCCGACAAAACCAGCACCGGCTCCGGCGCCAGATGCAGCGCCGCCATCAGGCCGGCGAGACCTGCGCCTATGATGATCGGGCAATCGTCCATTTTCGGAAATCCTCGAGAAAGGAAGCAGTTCTTTTTTGAAAAAAAGAACCAAAAAACTTTTACTTCCCCCGCATTTGCAGCGTGCGGGGGGCTTCAGAAAAAGCCAGGCGTTACAGCAGCGACCAGGAACAAAAGTCTTTTGCTTCTTTTCTTCAGAAAAGAAGGCCTTGCTTTCTTCCCTAGACCGCCAGCATACGCTCCACCGCCTGCCGCGCCCGCACCGCCACCGCCGGATCAATCTCCACCACGTTGGACATAGTCTCCAGCGCCCGACGTATCCCAGGCAGCGTAATCCGCTTCATGTGCGGGCAAAGATTACACGGCCGCACGAACTCGACCTTCGGGTGCAGCACAGCGATATTATCCGCCATCGAGCACTCGGTGATCAGCACCACCCGTCCCGGCTGCTTGTCCGTCACGTAATCCGCCATCGCCGCCGTGGAGCCGGCAAAATCCGCCTCGTCCACCACCTCCGGCGGACACTCCGGATGCGCCAGCACCACCACGCCCGGGTTCTCCGCCCGCAACTCGCGTATCTGGGCCGGCGTGAACCGCTCATGAACCTCGCAGGACCCAGCCCAGGAAATGATCTTCACCCCGGTCTGCCGCGCCACGTTCGCCGCCAGATACTGGTCCGGAATCATGATCACTTCCGGCACACCCAGGCTCTCCACCACCCGCTTGGCGTTACCGCTCGTGCAGCAGATGTCGCTTTCCGCCTTAACCTCGGCCGAAGTGTTCACATAAGTAATAACCGGCAACCCCGGATAACGCTGCCGCAGCAGCCTGACATCCGCCGCGGTGATCGACTCCGCCAGCGAACACCCCGCCCGCAGATCCGGTATCAGCACCGTCTTGGTCGGGTTCATCAACTTGGCCGTCTCGGCCATGAAATGCACGCCGGCCATGACGATCACGTCGGCATCCACATGCTGCGCCTCACGCGCCAGCAGCAGGCTGTCGCCCACGATATCCGCCACGCAATGAAAAATCTCCGGCGTCATGTAGTTGTGCGCCAGGATCACCGCGTGCTTCTCCTGCTTCAACCGCAGGATCGCCTCAATGTCCGGCTCGAACACCGGCCACTCCATCGGCGGAATAACCCGTTGCACGCGAGAATACAGGGCGGCAGAGGCGGACATCGGCGAACGCTCCTCGAAAAAGCCGCTTATGCGGCTAGCTTGTGCTCACAAAGAGCATTACCCGGTCAAAAAGAGAGAAGCCCGCGGGCCCCTGTCCTATACGCTTATGCTGGCCCTGAGCATAACCCGTGTCAAGCCTCAACCGCGGCCGCCAGATCAACTCCGCAGCAGCGGCAGCTTCGTCCCCGCAATCGCCCGCTCTTCCTGCACCCCACCCCGGAACCGGAACAGCTTCGCCGGCCGCCCCCCCGTCTCCAGCGACACCCCGCCTGTCTCCTCCACCAGGTCCTGCGCATCGATCAGCCGCCGGAAATTCTGCTTGTGCAGCCGCCGCCCCGCCAGCGCCTCCACCGTCTGCTGCAACTGCAACAACGTGAAACTCTCCGCCATCAACTCGAAGAACACCGGCCGATACTTGATCTTCGTCCGCAGCCGGGCAATCCCGGTCGCCAGGATCCGCCGATGATCCAGCGCCATCGCATCCCCCACGCCCCCATCCCCCCCGCTTCGCCGAACCCGCTCCGCCACCAGCCCCGCCTCGAACAGCAGCTCGTAGCGCTGCAGAACCAGCTCCTCGTTCCAGGCCCGCCCATCCTGCCCGCCCCCGCCTTCCTGCCCAAACGTGATCGCCACACGCTGCCGCCGCGCCGGCGTGTCCGCCCCCCCCACCAGCGCCGCCCGCATCCCCGCCAGCATTGCGGGCTCCCCCGCCCGGTGATCCTCCCACGGGAAATACCTGTACCAGCTCTGCCACCCCGCATCCTGCCCGCGCACCTGTGCCTCGCGCGTCAGCCCCAGGTAACTCACCGACATCACCCGGCCGCTCTCCGCCCCCCGGTCGCTGTCGGCAAACGTGTACAGCTGCTCCACATACCCCAGCGGCTGGTGCGTCTGCCGCTCCACCCAGGAGCGCAGCCCCGCCTGCAAACTCCTGTGCCCGCTCTCGAACGAACCCGACGGCAGCGCCGTCCCCCGCGCAATCGTCAATATCCTCGGGTCCACGCCCGTCACCGCCACCACCACGGCGATCAGATCGGTCGCGAGCTGGTCGGCGCTCATAAGGAAGAAAAGCCTTCTTTTTTGAAAAAAAGAAGCAAAAAACTTTTGCTCCCTGTCGGCGAAACACCGGATAAAACCGCGACAGCGGAGTCAAAAGTCTTTTGCTTCTTTTCTTCAGAAAAGAAGGCCTTCACTTTCTCCGCCTGATCAGCACCCGCACGCTCCCCGCATTCCGCGCATGCGGATGCGCCATCGCCAGCACCAGCGGCCGCAACCGCGGCAAGTTCAACCACATCGGCAACTCCCGCCTGATCACCCCGCCCGACTCCCCAGACCCCCGCCCGGTAATAACCTCCACGCACCGAACCTGGTCCGCATACGCCTCCGCCAAAAACCGCTCCAACGCCCCAAACGCCACCTGCGCCGTCTTCCCATGCAGGTCCAGCGTCCTGACCGGCGCCATCTTCCCCCCGCGAAACTTCCCCCACGTCGCATTGTCCAGCCCCGCCGGCTGCAACCCCGTCACCACCGCCGGCGCCGGCGCCCCCAACCGCGGCGGCCGCGCCACCACCACCGCCGCTTCCACCGGCCGCACAGCGGGCGCCACCGCCGCCGCAGCCCGCTCAGCCACCACCGGCACCGCCCGCCCCGCCAGCGCCCGCACATGCCGCACGTAGCTGGCCCACGCATCCCGGTCAGGCTCGCTGAGGTTCCGCACGCGCGATTTCATGCCCCCGATGTAGCGCGCCAAACCACATCGCGCATCGGGCGCTCTACCCTACACACGCCCGCACACCCGGAGTCCGCCCCAAATGGCAAAGTTCGTCCCCAGCTACCGCCACGCCCCCCACCAGCCCCGCCTGGGCGACGTCGACCCCTCCGCCAAGGTCCAACTGACAATCGTCCTCCACCCCGCCACGCCGCTGGATGCCGCCACCCACGCCGGCACCCCCGGCATCAGCCGCGAAACCTACCGCGCCCTGCACGCCACCCCGGACGACGCCATCGCCCGCGTACGCAAGGTCGCCAAGCAGTTCGGCCTCGCCGTCGCCCATGCCGACGCCAGCGCCCACACCATGAAACTCACCGGCACCTACGCGCAGGCCATTGCCGCCTTCCAGCCAGAGGAGATCGGCCGCTACGGCACCACCGCCCACCAGTTCGTCGCCCGCGCCGGCCACATCACCCTGCCCGAGGATATTCGCGGCGACGTCCTGGCCGTCATGGGCCTCGACCAGCGCCCCGTCGCCAAACCCCATTTCCGCGTCCGCGCCGCCGCCGCCGCGGCCGCCACATCCTACACCCCCCCGCAAGTCGCCACCGCCTACGCCTACCCCCCGAACCTGGACGGCACCGGCCAGACGATCGCGCTGATCGAACTGGGCGGCGGCTACGCCGCCAACGACGTCACCGCCTACTTCACCGGCCTGGGCATCACCCGCACCGGCACGCTCACCGACATCAGCGTGGACGGCGCCACCAACGGCGGCGAGAACGATCCCACAGGCGCGGACGGCGAAGTCCAGCTCGACATCGAAGTCGCCGGCAGCATCGCGCCCGCCGCCAACATCGCCGTCTACTTCGCCCCCAACCAGGGCGCCGGCTTCCAGGACGCCATCTCCCAGGCCATCAACGACACCGCCACCAACCCCTCCGTCATCTCGATAAGCTGGGGCGGCCCCGAATCCAGCTACAGCGCCCAGGACCTGGACGCCATCAACCAGACCATGGCCCAGGCCGCCACCCTCGGCATCACCATCTGCGTGGCCTCCGGCGACAACGGCTCGTCGGACGGCGCCACCACCAACAAATCCCTCAACGTGGACTTCCCCGCCTCCAGCCCCAACGCGCTGGCCTGCGGCGGCACCAGCCTGCAGATCGGCGGCGCCGAGACCGCCTGGAACGACGGCACCGACGGCGGCGCCTCCGGCGGCGGCTACTCCACCCACTTCCCCATCCCCGCCTGGCAGAACGGCGCGGTGACCAACAGCATGCGCGGCGTCCCGGACGTCTCCGGCGACGCCGACCCCGAAACCGGCTACAAGGTGAACGTGGACGGCACCGCCACGGTCGTCGGCGGCACCAGCGCCGTAGCCCCCCTCTGGGCCGCCCTGGTC
Source organism: uncultured Acetobacteraceae bacterium (assembly GCA_964244695.1). Taxonomy (GTDB): domain Bacteria; phylum Pseudomonadota; class Alphaproteobacteria; order Acetobacterales; family Acetobacteraceae; genus BOG-908. The sequence continues at coordinate 587 of CAXTJZ010000174.1, read as the reverse complement.
GCCCTGATCAACCAGTCCCTCGGCCACAAGGTCGGCTTCATAAACCCCACCCTCTACGCAAACCCCACCGCCCTGAAAGACATCACCGCCGGCAACAACGGCGCCTACAAGGCCGCCATAGGCTGGGACCCGGTAACCGGCCTAGGCCGCCCGATCGGCACGTCCGTGCTGGCGGTGCTGCAAACTCCGGCGGCTACTGTGTGAAAGGAAGCAAGCAAGGCCTTCTTTTTTGAAAAAAAAGAAGCAAAAAACTTTTGCGAGCGCTGTCGCGGACGGATGTAAATACCGATCCCAGTCAAACCACCGCTCCGCACATCCCAAGAGGAAACGTAGGGTGCAATGCGCTTTGGCATTGCACCCTACCCAAAGCGGCCACACACCGCGAAAAAGCGGAACGCACCACCTCGCAAACACATCACCTCTCCCCCTTCAACGCCTCCCCAAATCCCTCCCCGCCCCACGATCGCGGATACCGCCCCTCCGCCACAGCACGATGAAAAGTCGAGTACGGCCAAGCATCAGCAGACGCAACAAGCCCATGCTTCACCGGATTGAAATGAACGTAATCCACATGCGCAGCATAGTCC
>CAXTJZ010000173.1:0-8545 GCA_964244695.1 uncultured Acetobacteraceae bacterium | reverse complement strand
GCAAAATGTCTTGCCGAAGCGTGGCGTAGATCAGTCCCGACATCGTTGGCGCAGGTAGGCTTTCGGCAGATGGGCCTCCGCTCATGGCCCATGGAATTCAAGCATGGAGAGCCCACCATTGGTGTCTGTGACGTAAAGGATGCCATTGCGGTCCACGCAGACATCGCAGGACTGCGTGACCGGCACGGCGCCCGGGCGGATGTCGACCAGGCGCTCCGGCGCCTGTGGCACGCAAAACCCAACTTCCCGCGGCTGGAACGGATTGCCGAGATCGAAGACGCGAACCCCAGCATTGTGCCAGGTGGCAAAGACCAGCGTCTCGCTCTGGAAAGTACCCGGCCGGTTCTCGTGCAAGTTATGCGGGCCGAACTTGCCGCCGGCGGCACAGTAATCCGCCTCACCCGGTTGCGGCAGCGTGGCGAACGCTATGGGATTGGTGGGATCGCGCACGTCCATCAGCCAGGCATGCGCCAGGCCGTTGGCGCAGTTGTTGCTTGTCGCCTCGTCGGCCAGCAGCAGCAGCCCCCGTCCCGGCAGTGGCAGCGGGGTGTGCGAGCCGCCCGCGAACGGGGGTGAGAACACCCGGTGAGAGAGCAAGCCGGGCTCCACCGGGTTGGTCAGGTCATGCAAGGTGACGCCGCCATCGCGCCAGGCGGCATAGCCTGTTGTTGTACCGGCCACGATCATGTGGTGCAACGCCCAACGTTTGCCCTTCGGCCAAGGCGCTGCCTCACCGGCGGCGCGATCCATGCCCGGCAACGCCCAACGGCCGACAAGGGTTGGCTTCGCCGGGTCGGCGACATCGAATATGGCCAGGATGTGGTCTGTAAAGCCATCGAAATGGCAAGAGGCATACGCATAGCGCCCCCCCACCCACCAGATGCGATGCAGCCCAATCCCATCCACTGGGCAAAATCCGATCTCCCGTGGCGCCGCCGGGTCGGCGAGGCTAAAAACGCGCAGCCCTGCAGTGAACTCGCGCTCGCGCCGGGTGAAGCTGTCGGCGAGCGGCGCGGTAAAGTAATCTGCCTGGTTGCCATAGCGCTGCATGGCCCAGATATTGGCTGAGTTAGTCGCCAGCAGGATGCCGTCATACACTTGTAAATGGTGCGACCTTGTGTTGGGCGGGCAAGCGATGAATCCCACGGGGCACGGGACGCGGGGATCACGCACATCGACAATGGTGATCCCGTCGCTGAACATATGCCCGATATAAGCATAGCCCGCGTACAACATGACCTGGACGCCATCCGGCCGGCCGCCCTGGTCCGTATGCCCAAGCGTGGTGAAGTTGCTGCTAGAGGCGATGGGTTTCATGGGGTGAGAGGGCTCCAGCCGACGCTTGTCAAAGCGTCAACTATATATGTTTATCGGTCAAGCGGCGGAAGATGCATAAAGTGCTTGACAGCCGTGAAAAGGGCATCATCCTGCTCCCTGCCACAGGCCCAGCCTGCGGATTGACTTCAAGGCAGCAATCTAAAAGAGCTGCGACGCGGGGACGAACGTGAAACGAACGGATCAGGATATCGTCGGCGAAGCACTGGATGAATCTCCGCTAACGCGGATCCACAAGCGTATCTTTGCCCTCATAGCCGCCGGCTACTTCATCGATGTCCTAGACTACGTCATATTCGGATCGATGATCCCGATCATGCTGCGCGACAATTTCGCGTCTCGCGGCGAGCTTGCTGCGGTTGGCAGTGCGCAGCTCTTTGGGTTGGCGTTGGGCACGTTTTTCCAGGGTCAGTTCACTGACCGCATTGGCCGCAAGACGACTTATCAATTCAATCTCCTGCTTTTTGGCACTGCCACCATAATCGCCGCATTCGTTCCCAATGCCTTGTGGCTCGGACTGGTCCGCTTCATTGCCGGGATCGGGCTGGGCGCGGAGCAGCCCTTGGCCTTTGCCTATGCGGGAGAGTTTGCGCCAAAGCGGCTGCGGGGCCGAATTCTGGCATTCATCCACTTGGTCGGCGGGGCGCTCTCCTGGCCGATCGCCGCCCTACTGACTTTGGGTCTCAGTGATGTACTCGGTTGGCGCGCTATCTGGGTCTGCATTGGTGTGGGGGCGTTGATTGTCTTTGCCTTGCGCTTCAGCCTTCCGGAGTCGCCGCGTTGGCTGGTTGCGCAAGGGCGCAGCCGCGAAGCATTCGCTACGCTCGCGCGCATGGGCTTGTCTGCCGTCCCAACCGGCTCCGCCGTATGCCTGCCTGTCGTCAAGCGCGATCCATTCCTGCTCGTCTGGCGCTCATACGCCGGGCGCCTGATTGCTGCCACCGTCGCCATGAGCGCCTTCTTCTGCGTCACGATCGGCTTCGGTACGTGGCTGCCGAACATGATGGGCAGCAAAGGCTTCAATATCACGCAATCCCTGACCTACAGCTTTGGCATGATGCTGGCCGTGCCATGCGCCAGTCTGTTCATGATGTTTGCCTTGGATCGTTACGGCCGCAAGCGGACGGCAACCATCGCCTTCATCGCCGCGGGCTGCATGGCGATTGTGTTCGCCTTGGCGGTCAGCAACACCGAATTGCTGGTCGTCGGCTTTATCATGATTTTTTGCTACCAGGTTGCTGGCAACACCATGCAGATCTTTACCTCTGAGGTTTTCCCAACAAGCGCCCGCGCGTCAGGCTTTGGTATGGCGGCAGGTGTCGGACGTCTTGCGACGGCTGGCTTCATACCGGTGATACCCTGGATTCAGGCGCAGTTTGGGTTTGTGGCGGTCTTTATCGCGATAGCGACCTTGCTCTGTGTCGCTGCTATCAGCATCAACCTTATTGGGCCCGAGACGAGGCAAAAGGCATTGGAGGAGGTCGCCGCGCCTGAGGATGCGGCACCTGTCGAACCCGTTACTACCTCGTGAGGGGACCTTGCCAGCATGGTACCCGCCGCCAAAGGCGGGCATCGCTGCAAACCGCCATCTAAGTCGGCGCGGGAACATGGGGGACAGCCCGGCCACGCGCGTCTTCGCTGGAGGAGGAAGCCAGTGCTTATAAAATGCGATAGAGCCGAAACCGTCGGTTCCACAGGCCCATGCGGATGCGGTCTGGCCCATGGCCTTACCCGGCGTGGGTTGCTCCGTAGCGTTGGCGGATTAGCCTTGGCAGGTGCAACCTATCGTGCACGCGCGCAGGCGTCGTCGCCAACGCGGATCGACGTGCATCACCACTATACCTCTCCCGGTTTGCTGGCCATGATGAAGGGGCGGCGAACCAACCAGACCTTCAACATGAATTGGACCTTGCAGAAGTCGCTCGATGCGATGGACGCCGCGGGCGTGGCGACGGCGATCGTCTCCACCAGTGATCCCGGCGTGTTCTTTGGCGACTATGACCAGGCAAAAGGCCTGGCGCGCGATTGCAATGAATACCAGGCACGCATGGTCGCCGACCATAAGGGCCGGTTCGGCATGTTTACGACCCTGCCGCTTCCCGACATCGACAACACGCTCGCCGAGATCGCCTACGGCATGGACGTACTGCACGCGCAAGGCGTCGGGATGATGACGAGCTACGGCAGCAGATATCTCGGCGACCCGGCCTTCGACCCCGTGATGGAGGAGTTGAACCGGCGCAAGGCCACCGTCTTTGTGCACCCGCTTCAGCCGGCTTGTTGTACCAACGTGGTCCCGAACGTGCCTGACGTGGTGGTGGAATATGCCACCGAGACGTCCCGGACCATCGGCAGCCTGCTGATGAACCACACCACAATCCGCTACCCGGACATACGCTTCATCTTCTCGCATGGCGGCGGTACCGTGCCGTTCCTGATTTTCCGGTTCCAGCGGATGGTGAGCGGTGACCCGGCACTGATGAAGGCGTTTCCTGGTGGCGCCATACCGGCGATCCAGGCGCTGTATTTCGATACGGCCCAAGCCTGGACATCCTACTCGCTGGCAGCGTTAACGAAAGTGATGCCGCCGGAGCGTATCCTGTTCGGGTCCGATTTCCCGGCCGCTTCGCCGCTTGACACGGCAGATGGACTACGCGCGTTCGGTCTGGACGACGCCGCGCTGGAGCGGATCGAGCGGCGCAACGCAATCGACATTCTGGCGAACCTGGCGTGAAGCGTTTGCATCTTGCCCTTGTCGCGGCGCTGCTGGTCGGCACCGGAACTGCCTCGGCTCAGCTGACCGACAAGAAGGCACTCACATTGGCCGGCGCGCAGAAGCTTGCGGCGGCGGCTCAGGCCATCGCCGTGTCCAAGAACTATCGGCAATCCATCGTCGTTCTTGATGACGGCGGCAACATGCTGGTGTTCTATCGCATGGATGGCTCACAGCTTGCTGGGATCGAGGTCGCCCTCGCCAAGGCGCGCACGGCCTTGTTGTTTCAGACGACCAGCAAGAGCTTCGCTGACCGGGTTCTGGCAGGGCAGACCAACGTGCTGGGCCTGCCAGGGGCAGCGCCGATCGATGGCGGCGTGCCACTGCTGCATGACAACGTGATTGTCGGCGCGATTGGCGTCAGCGGCGCCAGCCCCACACAAGACGGCGAAACAGCAACCGCAGCCGCAGCGACACTCGACCGCTAATTGGCATGGTGCATGGATCGATGCAGGCAAAGTCAGTGGCTTGAGAAGTGTCAGAAGCGCATCTGGGATTATAACTGGCGTGGTTCGTATCGCAATGAACGCAGCTTAACCGTTAATTTCGAACCCTTATTACTTACGCCTATCGGACGGCGACGCTAAACAGCTCAAACTGTCCAGAAGCTGTCCAGAGCTCAGACGCCGATCCATGCACGATTCTGGCTTTGGCTGCGCCCGCACCGGGGCATCTCGCAGGACAAGCTGCCGCTCACCTCGGCTTCTTTCAGGTTATGCACAACGCACGCCGACGCGGCCAAGCCCTCCTCGGTGCCCTCATCGCCAGCTTGGTCGCGTGACAGACCCAGCACCACCCCGGAACCCAATAAGAGCCTGCTTTTTATCGAAGCCATGCTACGCCCCCACAAGCTCTCGTCGCACGATGGCCGCACCCTCGGCCAGCGCTCGAAGCTTGCCAAAGGCACGCTCCCGCGGCAGGTACTTCATCCCGCAATCCGGGGCCGGCACGATCCGCTCGGCTGGGACGTGCTCCAGCCCGCGGCGGATGCGGGCCGCAACCGTTTCTGCGGTCTCCACCTCATGGCTGCCCAGGTCGAGCACGCCCAGCAGGATCGTCTTGCCCGGCAGCTCCCGCAGCACCGCCAGATCCAGCTTCGGCTGCGCCGCCTCGATCGAGATCTGGTGCGCGATGCAATCGGCCAGGTGCGGCAGGATGGAGTAGGCGTGCGGCTTGTCCGGCACTACGTAAGCATAGCCGAAGCAGACGTGGACGATGGTGGTGCCGGCGACTCCTTCCAGCGCCCGGTTCACCGCGCGCAAGCCGTACTGCTTTGCTTCATCCGGAAACTGCTCCATCCAGGGTTCGTCCAACTGGATGATGTCCACGCCCGTCCGCTTGAGGTCCTGCGCCTCGGCGTTCACCGCCTCGGCATAAGCCATGGCGAGGGCTTCAGGGTCGTTGTAGTGCTCGTCCTTGGCCTGGCGGGACATGGTATAGGGGCCTGGCAGGGTAACCTTGGTGACCCGGTCCGTGTTGGCGGCCAGGAAGGCGGCATCTCGCGCCTCCACCGCGCCGCGGCGGCGGATGGGTCCGGTGACGCGGGGGACGGAGGTCAGCTTTCCGGTGCGGCCGACCACTTCGGCCGGGTTGTCGAGGTCCACGCCGTCCAGCGCCAAGGCGAAGCGGTTGGAGTAGCTTTCCCGCCGCGCCTCGCCGTCGGTCACGATGTCGATCCCCGCACGCTCCATGTCCCTGATCGCGAGCAGGGTTGCGTCGTCCTGCGCTCCCTCGAGCATGGGCCCCGAGATGCGCCAGATCTCCTTGGCCCGCGTGCGCGGCGGCAGACGGCCGGTCAGCACGGCGCGGTTCACCAGCCAGTCCGGCTGCGGGTAGCTGCCAACGACGGTGGTGGGCAGAAGGGGAAGCTTTTTCATGGGGGCGCTCACCTCTTCAGGGCAGAACATTTGCCTTCCGCCAGGGGCCGGAAGGCCTCGGCGGCCGGGATGGTCGCGACCAGGTCGTAAACGTCGTAGGCTTCACGGGACTGCGCCGGGATCTTGACCCGGAACAAGTAGGTGTCGTGCACCATGCGCCCGTCCGGTCGCAGCGTGCCGTTGCGGGTCAGCAGGTCATCACCCGGCATCTCGTGCAGCTTGGCGATCACCGCCTGCGTGTCCGTGCTGCGCGCAGCGGCGACGGCGCGGAGGTAGGCGCGGGCGGCGGAGTAGTCGCCGGCCTGGATGGTGGAGGGCATGCGGCCGCGGTTGCGGGCGGCGAAGCGACGAGACCATTCGCGGGTGCGGTCATCGAGGTTCCAATAAAATGCCTCGCTTACCAGGACGCCCTGGGCGGTTTCCAGGCCGACGGCGGCGATGTCCGGCACTGTCAACACGAAGGAGACGAGCTGCTGCGTGCCACGGCCGACGCCGAACTCCTGCGCCTGCTTGACGGAGGTGACGAGGTCGGCCCCGGTGTTGCCGAGTGCGACGACGTCGGCCCCGGACGCCTGGCCTTGCAGGAGAAAGGGCGAGAAGTCGCCGGCAAAGTTGAAGGGGTGGCTGACGGAGCCGACCACGCTGGCGCCTGCCTTTTCCAGCAGGGCAACGGCATCCGCCTGCAACGACTTGCCGAACACGTAGTCGGCGGTGATGAAGAACCACGTCTGCCCCGGCTTGGCGAGCGGTTTCACGATGCCGACCGCCTGGCCGTAAGTGTCCCACATCCACATCACGGACGTGGCCGGGGCGCAGTCCTCGCTGGTCAGGCGGGCGGTGCCGCCAGAGAACAGGGCGACCTTGTTGCGCGCGGCGGCCTCGTGCTGCACGGCGATCTGCACCGTGGCCTGCACGATGTCGGCCACGGCGCGGACGCCCGTGTAGTCCCACCAGTCCCGCACGATGGCGAGGGCGACATCTGCCTTATTTTGATGGTCGGCGGAAATCACGTCGACCGCCATGCCCTTGCATTCAGCGAGGAGGCAGTCCTCCGCGGCCATCTGCACCGCCAGCACGGCGCCGGACCCAGCCTGGGCCGCAAGACTGCCGCTCATGTCGGTAATGACGCCGATGCGGACGGGACGGCCGATCAGCTCAGTTTGCGCCGCCGCGGGCGTGGCAAGCAACAGGAGCAGGAGCAGGGAACGCAACATATCCTCCAGGTGCGGCTCTTGGCGGCCGCTGTCTGCTTCATTTGGTTGGCATGCGCCGCTCCCCACGGCGGCTCCAAAACATCCCCGCCCCCTGATCCAGGGAGGAGGGTTATTCCGCCGCCACCAGGCTCGCGGGGTCCGCACCCACCCGGCTGTTCTCGTCCCCGGCCACGGCCCGGGCCAGAGTGAAGTCGAACCTGATCGATCGCAGCCCGGGAAATGGCGAGCCCGGCACATCTGGCATAGGGTCCACAACCAGCGACTGCGAAACGCCGAACACCGTGTCCGTCTCGATATACTGGTCGTAGCCATAATAGATGGCGGTCACCAGCTCCCGGTAACCCGGTGCGCCGATCAGGAAATGCGTGTGCGCGGGGCGGCAGCCGTGGCGCTGTTGCGCCTGGATCATGGCGCCGACCGGCCCATCCATCGGGATGGTGTAGCCCAGCGGCAAGGTGGCGCGGAACCAGTACCGCCCTGCCTCGTCCGTGCGGAACTGAGCGCGCCAGTCCATCGCCGTGGGGTCGGCGGCCTGCAGGTCGTAGGCGCCGTCCGGATCGGTCTGCCAGACTTCCACGATTGCGTGCGGCACCGGCGCGCCCGCCTCATCCCGCACCGTGCCGAACAGTCCGATCTCCTCGCCGCCGGCCTCCCGCGCGATGCTCTCGCCCAAGGCCAGGCGGGGCGAGTCGTTGCGGTAGAACGGGCCAAGCAGGCTGGTGTCCGTTCCCACCGTCTCCGCCCGTCCGTCGTGCAGGATGTTCACCATGCGCGACAGGCCGAGCGTGTCCGACAGCAGGATGTACTCCTGCCGGAAGGGGGTGCAGGCCTGGCCGACCTCGGTCAGGAACTTGATGCCGAACAGCCACTCCTCCGGCTTCAGGGACACGTCCCGCGCGAAGGCGTGCAGGTGCTTGACCGCCGCGGCCATGATCTCCCGCAGGCGGGGGTCGGGCGTGTCCGCCATCTGCTGCAGCACGGCCTCAGTGACCGTGGTTTTGGTCAGGTCCTCCATCATGTCCTCCCTTGCTGGGGTTTATGCTTCCTGCACCACCGGATTGCGGAGCAGGCCGACGCCGGAGATTTCCACCTCCACCGTGTCGCCAGGCTTCATCCACACGGGCGGGGTGCGATAGGCGCCGACGCCGCCGGTGGTGCCCGTGATGATCACGTCGCCGGGCACCAGTTCCGTGAAGGTGGAGCAGTAGTGGATCAGGTGCGGAATGGTGAAAACCAGGTCGTCCGGGGTGGCGCGCTGCATCTCCTGCCCATTTAGGCGGCACACCATGCTCGCACGGGTCACGTCCCCGGCCTCATCGGGGGTGACCAAGTAGGGTCCGAACCCA
>CAXTJZ010000172.1:0-8552 GCA_964244695.1 uncultured Acetobacteraceae bacterium | reverse complement strand
GAAGAAGCAAAAAACTTTTACTACCTGCTGTTCCGCGGCTTCGAACATTCAGGACTGATTCGACTGTTTCCGAGGCGGGGCAGCAAAAGTTTTTTGCTTCTTTTTTTCAAAAAAGAAGGCCTTTCTTCATTAACCGTCCTACGGCATGCCGTAGAGTCTGCAACGCCCCCCCCATACTCAAAGGATTGACGACCAGAACGCCCACGCGTCGGCGCCGCTCGCGCGCCCATTGCTGCTTGTACTCGTCGTCACCGCGTCCGAAATCAATCTCCTCGATCGCATCGTGCTGCAACAAGTGGCGGATCATCAAGCCGGTCAGCACGTTGCCGGGCGCCAGCGCCTTGTGTGCCTCGTGATAGGCGAGTTTCAGCACGCCGGCCCAGCGATGATGCACGACCCATAACTGTGCGGCAACCGGCTGTTCCGCGATGGAGAGGATGCCGAGGCGCAACGTGCCGTCCTGCGCGCAGGCGTGCATCAAGGCGGGGTTGAAGGCGGAGTGCGGCTCCAACTGTTTCCAGCTTGCGGCATAGACGGCTTCGTAGTCGGCAATGGCGTCTGCCAAGCCGGTTTCGCTCTGCAGCAGGCGGAAAGCGAAGCCGGGTTGCTGGCGCAGGCGCTTTGTCTGGCGCGTGATGGCGGTGCGCAGGCGGCGTGGCCGGGCGGCGAGGTACGCGTCCCACCCCTGCCCCGCCACGCCTTCGTACCAGTTGCCGAAATGCTCGAAGGCGAGCAGGCGCAGCCCGGCCTGGCGCAGGCCATGCTGGAGCGCGTCGAGTGCCACGATGCAGGCCGGCATAGCCTCCAGCCGGACAGTGCCGTGGCGGCGCCAGGCCCGGCCGAGTGCACGGCCGATGGCGTGCAGTTGCGGCTCGCTCAAGCCGGGCGCCAGAAGCGGCTGCCAAAGGCAGGTATAGGGGGTGGCCAGAGCGCCCAGCGCTCCGGACAGGTGCCGCATGGGGAGCACGGCCAGGACCTGACCGCCTGCCTCGGCGATCTGGAAGGCGGGTCGTGCCGTGTCGGGCAGTCCGGCCGCCAGCGTGGCACGATACCAGCCGAGCGTGGAGAACGCATCTTGCCCAAACAACGCCTGTGCCTCGGGCGGCAACGCGTCCAAGGTCATTACTTCGCGCAGGGTGACGACCGGATCAGGCATGCAGGGCATACCAGGCGCAGCCGATCCATTCGTGCAGCGCCCAGTAGCTCTCCTGCCAGGCGGCGATGCGCGGCAACAGGCTTGCCAGCGCCAGTCTGGGCGGCACGTCCGGCATGGCGGGGGCTGCGACAACACGGAAACCGGCGGCGCGAAACGCGATCAAGGCGCGGCGCATGTGCCAGGCGTTGGTGACGACGTACGCGCTGTCGATGCCAGCCGCGCGCAGGATGGCGGCCGAGCGCGCGGCGTTCTGCCAGGTGTCCAGCGACTGGTCTTCCAGCCATTGCGGCGCCAGGCCGAAATCATTGTGCAGGCTGAGGGCCATGAGCGCCGCCAGCGTGGGCGCGCCAAGACGGACCTGCCCGCCGGAGACCAGGATCGGCAGGCCCACATGCCTGGCCAGGGCGGCGCCTGCCCGCTCGCGTTCCAGCGTGAGGCGGCCGACGGTGAAGCCCACGCCGCCCGGCACCGCGACCGGCGTCAGGTCCGCGCTCAGGATGATGATGGCCTGCGGCGGATCCGCAGGGTCCGGCTGGATGGGCAGACCACCTTCCAGCGAGACGATGAGCAGGCCGGAGACGAGCGGTAGGGAGAACAGCAGCAAGCCGGCCAGGCCCGCAGCGCGCAGGACGCGGCCGGCACGGCGCCGGTGCAGCACGGCGCCGGCGCAGGCGGCGACGAGGCAGTTCAGCGGCGGAATGAGTAGCAAGGATGGCAGATCGGCGAGCGACATGGGGTGGCTGTTCACGATCGAGAAAGGAAGGCAAGGCCTTCTTTTTTGAAAAAAAGAAGCAAAAAACTTTTGTCCCCCCGCGGCAGAACGGCTGCGTATTACTCTGCAAGCGCACGCTTTGGCAGAACCAAAGCGCGCTGTCATGCGATCGAGGAAGCAAAAGTTTTTTGGTTCTTTTTTTCAAAAAAAGAACCGCTTGCCTTACTTTTGCTTGACCCATGAACGATACGATCAAGCGGCTTGCAACGACTCACCGTCACGCCCCTCGGCGATCTCACAAAACTTGCGCAACGCTGGCAGGCGCTGGAAGCGCGCGCACGGCCGGGTTTCTTCAGGAGCTGGACGCATCTCGGCTGCCTGGCGGAGGCGCGGTTCGCGCAAGCGCGGCTGTTGTCCGTGATGCAGGACGGTGTGGATGTGGCCCTGGCCTTGCTAGGGGCGGGGCGGCACCGGACCTGGTTGAATCAGACGGGCGACGCGGGCCAGGACGCGGTGTTCATCGAGCATAACGGCCTGCTGGTGGCGCGTGACGCAGGAGTGGACACCGCCGCGGCCTTGCGGGCGGCGCGCGGGCGCGGCCGGCTGGTGCTGTCCGGCGTGGACGATGACACGCTGGCGGCAGCCGGCCGGGCGGGCGCGCTGCAAGTGGAACAGAGCCGCTGGGCGCCTGCGGTGCGGCTGGACACACTTGGACAGCCCTATCTTGAGACGCTGAGCGCCAATGCCCGGGCACAGATCAGACGGTCCATGCGGCTGTATGGGGCGGATCTCGTGCTGTCGCGGGCCGGCACGCTGGAGCAGGCACAGGCGTTCTTCACCGAGATGGTGGAGGTGCACCAGGAATCCTGGCGGCGGCGTCGGCAAGCTGGCGCGTTCGCCGAAGAGGCAATGCGCAGCTTCCATGCGGCGCTGATCGGCCGCGCATGGCCGAAGGGCGAGGCGGATCTGCTGCGCGTGACGGCAAGCGGGCGGCATGTCGGCACGCTCTACACGCTGATCCGGGACGGCGTGGTTGCGAGCTACCAGAGCGGTTTCGCACCTGCCGAAGACGCACGGCTGAAGCCTGGGCTCGTGTGCCATACGCTGGCAATCGAGCATTACGCAGCCAAGGGCGCGCAGACCTACGACCTGCTTGGGGGAGCGGAGCGCTATAAGCTGACGCTCGCGCAAGGGGGGCAGATGCTACACTGGGCGACGCTGCATCGCGCTTGGTCGGGGGAGGCGCTGGTGCGGCGAATGATCGAGGAAATCAGGAAGAAAGGCCTTCTTTTTTGAAAAAAAGAAGCAAAAAACTTTTATCACTTGCCGCTTCGACGCTCACGTAATTCCGGATAAAGCCGGCTGTCGCAAACGCGGGGGAGCAAAAGTTTTTTGGTCCGTTTTTCAAAACAAGGACTGCTTGCTTACCTCTCTTGACCGTTAAAAAAGCAGCCTCTGCGCCGTCAGAAACGCCCGCAGCCCCTCCCCGCCATCCGGCTGGACTGTCAGCGCTGTCACCGCCACGGCCACCGACGGAGAAGCGTGCGGGGCCAGCATGTCGCGCGCCATGCGCAGGCGGTCCTGCAAGCCGCCGAGCATAGGCTGCCCGTCCACCCAGACGGCATAGGCGGATTGCTGGCCGGTCTCCTTCACCGTCAGCAGCATCCAGGGCGCGCCGGCGGGCGTGCGCCAGGCTTCGCTGTCCGCCTCACCGATGAGTGGGGCCACGGCAACATTACGTGCGGCGGCGAGGATGCGGCTGGGGTTGGTGGCGGGCGGCAAGGTGGTGGCGATGACGCGCAGCCTCGCCTGACCGCAGCGTATCGTTTGCGTGCTGATCGCGCCTTGCGTGCTGGCGTTTTCGACCAGGCAGGCGGCTGGCAGCGTCAGCTTGGCTGACCGGGTGGCCACCGCAGCATGCGGTCTGGCGTCGAAGGCGGCGAGACCCAGCGGGCCCGCACAGGCGAGCAGCAGGACGGACGCGCCGGCGAACGCCAGCCTGCCTGGCGGGTAGGCAGGCTGCCGGCCAGGTGGAACGGCGGGCAGCGGCGTGTCCTGCCGGAACGGCAGGCCGGACAAGGCGAGCAGCACGATGACGAAGGAGAAGAACACCCAGCCATAGATCAGGTGGTCGGCAGCGCCTGCCTCCGCGCTGCCCAACAGGTGGCCGAGCAGGACGATGCCCAAACCGCGCACGCCGTTGGCCACCACCGGCACGACGCAGGCCACAGCGATGAACGCCGCACGGCGCCAGGGCGAGCGGAAGATGGTGACGGCGTAGAGCACGCCGAAAGCGACCGAGGCGATGAGGAAGCGCAAGCCGGCGCAGGCCTCGGCCACGTAGAAGACTCCCTCGGGAATGGTGATCTGGAACGCGTCGGCTTTGAACGGGATGTCCAGAAGGCTGAGGCCGCCCAGAATGAAGCCGGTGGTGAACCGCTGCAGCGCCGGCGTGATGAACGCGCCGAACGGGACCAGGAATACCAGGTAAAGGAACGCGGCGGACAGCGACCACCAGAGGCGCCAGCCGAGGCAGGCGATCAGCAGCAGTTCGGCGAAGGCGACCAGGGCCAGTTGCCGCCCCTCAATCAGGCCGAGCCAGTCGGCGGCCACCCAGACCAGGACGATGGGGATGGCGGCTAAAGCGGGCCAGGCGGTCGGGCGCACGGCGCCGGCCAGAAGCGGCCGGCGTTCCCAAAGTAGCCAGCCAACGATCGGCAGGACGAGCCAGCAATGGCCGTAGGCGGTGCTCTGGTTCCAAACCCTGATTGCGGCGAACACCTCCTGATGGAAGACCGCACAAAGCAGGACGAGGCCAGCGGCGGCCGCAAGCCAGGCGGGGCGCGTGGCCTGCGGTATCATCCGACGCCGCGCACCAGGACGGGGCCCAGCACATTAGCAACGGGCAGAGGCAGCCGCTTCCAGGCGGCGATCATCAGCCGGTACTTCGGGTTGAGCGGGTTGATCTCGGGTATCGACTGTCCTGGCGCCAGCTTGAAATAGTAAGGCAGCGGCTGCGGCGTGAAACCCCAGTTCTTCTTGAACGAGAAAGCGCCCGTGCCCTCCTTGCTGCGGCCGAAATCGAACAGCCTGGCGCCACGTACGGCGGCGCGGCGCATTACTTCCCAGTACAGGAAGTCGTTGCCGAAACAGGCGCGCGCCTCGCTGGTGCCGCCGCCGTAATAGGGGATCACCTCGTCACGCCAGGTGAAATTCATCACCGACGCGACGTCCCTGCCGGCGTCACTGATGGTGACCACGTCCAGCGCCTCGCCGAACGTTTCGGCTAGAATGCGGAAGTACTTCCGCGCGAAAACGGGCGTGCCGAGGTTGCGCACGCTCTGGGCGTAGATGGCGTGCAGGGCATCGACGTTGCGGTCGGCGCGGGCAGCCAGCCCACGGTCGATACCCTTGCGCACCACGGCGCGCTGCTTGCGGGGAATGGCCTTGAGGTTGGCCTCGTCATCGGCCGTGATCGCACGGCGGAACGTGACGTAGAGCGCGCCGCGTTCCTGCCAGCTATTATCCAGCCAATCTTCAGGCGGTTTCTGCAGGAAGCGGAACTCGCAAGCCGCAGCACCGGTCTTGTCACGCAATCCGGAAGCGTGGTCCGCCAACGCGCGTGCGGCTTCGGCATCAGCGGCGAGCGGCCCGCCATAGACGCAAAACGGGTTGCTGATCAGTGTGTGGCCGAACAGACGGGTTTTCACTTCTATCAGGGGCAGAACACCGACGATGGCGCCGTCCTGCTCGGCGGAGAAATAATGCGCGCGGTGGCCGAAGGCGGACTCTATGACGCGGCGCCAGGCGGACAGGTGGAAGAACGTGGCGTTTGGCTGTGTCTGGACGAAGCTGTCCCAGGCTTTGGTGTCCTGGCCTAATTGTCGGATGGAAATCATTGCGTAGAGCCTAAGGAAGGAAGCAGTCCTGTTTTGAAGGAAAGGACCAAAAAACTTTTGCTACTGACGCCTGCGGCAACAGCCGGGGTGCCGCGGAATGATTCGAGACGCTGCACAAGCGTGAGGACAAAAGTTTTTTGCTTCTTCTTTCAAAAAAGAAGGCCTTTCTTTTCTCCTTCTGCCAGCTCCCGCCGGAACACTTCATCCACCCGGTCCCAGGCGAAGTCACGCAGCAGGTTTTCGATGCGGCCTGCCGTGCGGCCGATGTTCACGTAATGCCGGAACTTCGCCATGCGCGGTGCCGCATCGTTGCGCGGCTGGCCGGGGTCGATTTCCCATGGATGAGTGTAGAACATGCCGCGCTGCGTGCGGTTGACGCGCCGCAAGCCGGTACGGAACACCGCGTAGGGCAGCAGGCGAAAGTAGCCGCCGCCAGCGCAGGGCAGGTTCCGGCCGGCCACGCGCACCGTTGTCATCGGGATTTCCAGCAGGCGGCCGTCCGCCACACGATGCGGCGTGCGCGGTGCGTCCGGCATCCCGTAGAGGTCGTGCCGTATCGGATAGATGCTCGAGCTGTAGGCGTGCCCCTCATCGGCCAGTATGCCGAACGCCCAAGGGTTGCGCGTGTTTATGGAAAAGGTCGGCGCGCGGTAGCCGACCACCTGGGTGCCCCCCACGTCCTCCAGCAGGCGCCGCGCGCGGCCGACATCTTCGCGGAAATCTTCCGGGGTCTGCTCGTGGGCCAGGCGATGCGCGTAGCCGTGGCTGGCGAGCTCGTGCCCGCCGGCCACGATGCGACGTATCAGCGCGGGATGGCGGTCGGCGACCCAGCCCAGGGTGAAGAACGTGGCGCGCGTGCCGGCGGCCTCGAACATTGCGAGAAAGCGGTCCGTGTTGGCCTCGACGCGCCGCGGCAGGTTTTCCCAGTCAGCACGCGCGATGCTGCCGGCGAAAGCCTGCACCTGGAACCAGTCCTCTACATCCACCGTCATGGCGTTGAGGTGCGTGGTGTCGGACGCCTCGCCGAGCCAGTCCTGCACTTGCATCAGAATGTCTTCACCGCGCCGATCGTGATGGTAGACTCATCCGGGCTCTGGCCGTTGTAGCCGGTGGCCGCGAAGGTGGAGCCGCCGACGACGTAGCTGCCGCCGAAGCGCAGATACGCGCTGATCTGGCGGGGGAACGTCTTCTCTATGCCGGCGGAGACGCTTACCGTGTCGCCATTATCCGACGCGACCAGGCCCGTCCGATTGTTGCCGTATTGCAGGAAGCCGGTCAGGCTGAGCGTCTCGGTCAATTGGTGACGCTCGCTTATGTTGGCGAAGATGCCGCTCGTGGTGACCGGCGCGAAAGTACTAACCTGGCGGCCGACGGGATCGCTCGTTTGCCTGTGCACGGATAAGGTTACCGTATCGAAATCGCCCAGATAGGTGGCCGAGGCGTCGAGCCGGTGGAGCCGCTGCAGGTTCTGGTTGGCGCCGAAGAAGTTGCTGGTGGAGAGCAGCGGGGCTGCCTGCAGCGCGGAGGCGGCGACGCCTGTCTGGCCGTCCGCGCCGTCCAGCAACGCATCGGTCTGGTCCTGGTCGAAGGTGGTGATGCTTTCGGAGTAGCCGCCGAACACGCGTATGCGCGGCGAGGCCTGCACGGAAGCCTGGGCAAAGACGGAGCCGAAACCGTCCGTGTAGCGGTATTCCAGCGTGGCCGAGCTGTTCTGGGCGAAGGTGAGCTTCACGCCGCCCGAACCGACCGGGCCGATGTAACTGTAATCACTCCTGGGATAGTCGAGGCTTTCGTAACCGGCCTCGCCGAGCAGGGTAATCCGCCGGTTCACCGCGTAACTGGCATCGTCGGTGAGCAGCACGCGGCGACCGCCCGCCAATGCGCCGGCGCCGGTGTAATAGCTGGCGTCGATGCCGGCGCGGTCGCGCAGGCGCCCGTAATCCTCGCCGGTGGTAAAGTTCGCATAGGCGCGTTCGGTACCCTGTTCGGAGCTGCCATAGGCACCCAGGTTCTGCTGGAACTGCGCCTGCTCGAAGCCGGGCTGGCCGGCCCCGTTCTGGTTGGTCAGGGTGTTCAGCGCGCCCGGCACGTCTGTTGCGCTGTAGCTGTAGCTCACGCCCGCCTGAGCTGTGCCGGTGCCGCCGAAAGTACGCGTGACGTAAGGCGAGACGGAAAAGCTGCTGACAGTCTCACGCTCGTCCGGCGAGAGGGTTACGGTTGTGGCAGGGCCTACGCCGCCGAACACAGATTGCTGGCTGATGTTGCCGCGCAAATCGAAGAACAGCCAGCCCGGCAGCAGCGTGGCGGTAATGTCGCCGCTGCCCTGCTCCTCGAACTGCGAGAAACTGGTGTTCTCCGCATAGATTTGGGCGATCGGGTGGTAATTGACGTTCACCTGCAGGCGCTGCGAAGTGTCGGTGATGACGATGCCAGGCTGGAAGGCGGTGATAAAGTCACCGCCAGCCGCGCGCGCGCCGGAGCCGGCGACCGCGCCGGCATTGTCGGTGTATTCCTCCGACGCGCCGAACTGGCCGGTTATCTGCAGGTTGGGCGCGGAGACGCCCGGCGCGCTGGGCGGCGTGTCGCCGTAGGCGTTCAGGAGGTGCTCGCGCAGGTCGGACAGCGAGGGATCTATGCCGGTGCGCGGGAGTGCCGCGTCGGTGGCGGGCGGCGGTGTGGGTGCTTCGGCTTCCTGGGCTTCTGCTTGCGTGGCGATGAAAGCAAGTAAGAAAGCAAGGCCTTCTTTTTTGAAAAAAAGAAGCAAAAAACTTTGACTCCGCTGTCG